>NZ_AP017928.1:3513653-3833076 GCF_003584645.1 Methylocaldum marinum | reverse complement strand
TGCGAGGAACTGGATTTCAAGGACCGGCTCCTGCAACTCCATCGGGAAGCGGACGGACACCGGCGCACCGTCCCGTTCGAGACCGTGATCGGCACCGACGGCGCGGGCTCGGCGGTGCGCCGGGTGATGATTGTTCAGAAAGGCATCGACTGCCGCGACGAGCATCTGCCGCACGGCTACAAGGAATTGGCCATTCCACCGAGGCCCGACGGCAGCTTCGCGTTGGAGAAGAATGCCCTGCATATCTGGCCGCGCGGCGACTTCATGCTGATCGCCCTGCCCAATCGGGACGGCAGTTTTACCGCCACCTTGTTCCTGCCGCATTCGGGTCCCGAGAGTTTCCGGACGCTCGCGGACGAACCGGCCGTCCTGGGTTTTTTCGAGACCGAGTTTGCCGACGCGCTTCCCCTGATGGCCGACCCGGTTCATGATTTCCTGAACCATCCCACCGGGGTCCTGGGCACGATCCGCTGCTTTCCCTGGCATGTCGCCGACAAGGCGCTGATCCTGGGCGATGCCGCCCATGCGGTGGTGCCTTTTCATGGGCAAGGCATGAACTGCGCCTTCGAGGATTGCGTCGTCCTCGACCGCCTGCTCGACGAGCACGAGGACTTCGAAAGCCTCTATCTCGACTTCGAAGCCCGGAGAAAGCCGAACGCCGAGGCCATTGCCGACATGGCATTGGAAAACTACGTGGAGATGCGCGACTCCGTCCGCGACCCCAAGTTTCACTTGCGCAAGCACATCGAGTGGCTGCTCGAGGAGCGCCATCCCGGCCGGTTCATCCCGCGCTACGCCATGGTCATGTTTCACCGCATTCCCTATGCCGTCGCCAAAACACGGGGCGATATCCAGGCCGGGATCATCGAGCGGCTGTCGAAACCGATAAACCGCGTGGACGACGCGGATCTCGCGTTGGCCGACCGGCTCGTCGCGGAACGCCTGCAGCCGGCAGCCTCAATGACCGAGTACAATGACTACTAGCCTTTCATTCCAATCAACAAGAGGAGAGCAAATGGCCGATCAGAGCAAGCACGCAGTAAACGTCGCCATGCGGGGCGACGGCTATTATTCGACCGTCACCAAAGGCGCCAAGGACGTGATCGACAGCGCCATCCCGTTGATTATCGATGCGATCTCCCGGCTGCCGGACCGGGCTCCGGCCCTGCCCTTCACCTTCTCCGACATGGGCTGCGCCGACGGCGGCACCTCGCTCGACCTGGTGCGGCAGGCGATCGGCACCGCCCGCGCCCGCTGGCCGGAGCGGCCGATTTCGGTGGTCTACACCGACCAGCCCCGCAACGATTTCAACAGCCTGTTCCGCATCGTCCATGGTCTGACCCCGCTCCCGAGCTACCTCGACCAGGCCGAAGACGTGTACGTGCTGGCTTCGGCCACCTCCTTCTACCGCCGGATCCTCCCCGCCGCAACCCTGGACCTCGGCTTCTCGGCGACCGCGATGCATTGGCTCAGCCGCAAGCCTTGCGACATCAGCGACCATATCCATGCCGTAGGCGCCTCGGGAGCCGAATTGGCCGCTTTCGCCGAACAGGGCCGGCGCGACTGGGAGACCATCCTGCTGCAGCGGGCGAGCGAACTGGCGCCGGGCGGGCGGCTGGTGCTGGTCAATTTCGTCAAGGACGAGGCCGGCCGCTATCTCGGCAATACCGGCGGCATCAACATGTTCGATACCTTCAACGAACTCTGGCGGCGATTTGCCGCGGAGGGCGTCATCGGCACGGAGGAATACGTGCGCATGACCCTGCCGCAGTATTACAAGACAGTGGACGAATTCACCCGGCCGCTGACCGATACCGGAAGCGCCGTGTATCGCGCCGGCCTGCGCCTAGAGCAAAGCGAAACCCGGATCGTGCCGTGTCCGTTCGCCGCCGAGTTCCGCCGACACGGGGACGCCGCGCGCTTCGCCCGGGAGTACATCCCGACCCTGCGCTCCTGGACCGAGAGCACTTTCCTCGGCGCCCTCTCCCCGGACCGACCGGCCGAAGAACGCCAAGGCATCATCGATCGCTACTACCGGGCCTATGAAGACCTCGTGCGCGAGAATCCCGCGAACCATGGCATGGACTGCGTGCACATTTACATGACCATTGCCAAGGCCGATGCCTGATTAATCCCGGAAACGGCAGTCGGGAAAGGATTCCCGACCTACAAGGGTGCCCGATCGTAGGTCGGCAATCCCTTGCCGACGAAAGACGCTCGACCGAGCCATGACGTCGGGAAAGGATTCCCGACCTTGTATTATGAATTCCGTGTGGTTCGGAAGGGGTTGGAGAAGACTCCCGACCGGTCACCACAGGCCTGGAGGGCGCTCCAGGTTTGAGCGACTGGATGCCGTTCCCGCCCTTGGGACACCAAGCCCGTTGCGTAGATCGATGCAGCAGTCGCTCACCCTCATCGAGCGATCGAACAGTATCTTCGGCCCGGCTTGCCGGCAGCCCGCATTCACAAGGTAGATCATTTGAGGTTCATGATGCCCACGTTTTATCTCGGAATTGATGTCGCCAAAGCCAAACTGGACTGCGCGTTACGCCTCCCCAACGGGAAGTTCCGAACCAAAGTCATCGCCAACTCCCAAGACGGGTTCGCCACCCTCGTCACTTGGCTCACCGGCCCAGAGGCACGGAATGTTCACGTGTGTATGGAAGCCACTGGGGTGTATTGGGAAGACGTCGCCCAGTGCTTGGCTACCCAAGGGTTCACTGTCAGCGTCATCAACCCTGCCCAAATCAAAGCCTATGCCGCTTCCCGCTTAACCCGGACCAAAACCGATGCCGTCGATGCGCGCCTCATCGCCGAATTTTGCGCCGAGCGCCATCCGCCTCCCTGGCAGGCGAGAAGCGAAGCCGAAATCGCCTTGCGCGCGCTCGTGTTGCGTCTGGATGCGTTGCAAGCCCTGCGGACCCAGGAAAGTAACCGCCTGGAGGTCGCCCGGGACGCGGTGCGCACCAACATTCAAGAACACCTGAATTGGCTCGATCAGCAGATCAAGAGCCTGATCAAAACCATCAATGAGCACATCGACTCTAACCCCGATCTGAAGGGGAAGCGCGAATTACTCGAGAGCATCCCCGGTATCGGGGAACGCACCATCGCCATTCTGCTCGCCTTCTATGCCGAGCCCAGCCGCTTCGCCAATAGCCGACAAGCCGTCGCCTTCGCCGGGCTCGACCCGCGCCGGCAGGAGTCCGGAACGAGCGTGAAAACCAAGCCGCGGCTGTCCAAGGTCGGCCATGCCTTCTTGCGCAAAGCCCTCTACATGCCAGCCATGGTGATCCTGTATAAGACCGCTTGGGGCCAGCCCTTCAAGAACCGGCTCGCGCTCTCGGGCAAGCCCGCCAAGCTCATCATCGGTGCCATGATGCGCAAGCTCCTCCAGGTCGCTTTCGGCGTCCTCAAGTCCGGAAAACCCTTCGATCCAGCACTCCATGGCACTTGACCCGGATAACAGTATCTACGGGGTGCCCGATCGTAGGTCGGCAATCCCTTGCCGACAAAGACGCCGGACCGGGCTGTGCCGTCGGGAAAGGGTTCCCGACCTACAAGGTGGCACGGTCGTAGGTCGGCAATCCCTTGCCGACACAGACGCTCGACCGGGCCGCGACGCCGGGAAAGGATTCCCGACCATTGTCCCGTCGAATCATCGGAACCAATGGATCGATCGGCGATTCCAATTTAGGGAAGCCCTGATCGCGTTCTTCGCCGGGCTCGCGACGAATACTCATTCCGAATGTCAGAGCTTTTTTAGGATTCCGATCGATTTATCCTAAAAACCGCAGTTGACTACCGAAATGACCGCAATGCCCCATCAGCCGCCGCATTCCCTCACCCCACCCCCTCTCCCGGAGGGCGAGGGGCTAAACGCCCTTCCCCTGAACTTCAAAACGCCCTCTCCCTTTGGGAGAGGGTCGGGTGAGGGTCTTGGAGAAGGGCCGGGGATGAGGGCCTGGCGCTTTTCAGGTTGTATCCAACTGCCGGATTTAAGTTTATCCGCAATAGGAGACGTGTATGCGATTCCGGAAACAGGCGATCTCGATGAGGACAGCCGGTCTCGGGGCCGGCTGCCCGGTTCTTTTCTTGGCGATGACGGCAGGCCCGGTCGGCGGCAAGCCGTTCGATGCCGTGGCCGAGGCGCAAACGCCGAAAGCCGCCGCGTCCAACCGGCCGGAATCGCAGAAGTCGGCGCATGACCGCTCCGAGGCTTTCCGCGCGACCAGCGCCCAACCCTCCTCGGATGCTTTTGGCAGCCAGCCCGACCAGGGCAAGGTGCTGGGCTTCGATTTTTACCGCGACCCCCTCAATGCCAAGAAGCCCATGCGGACTTTCGAGGAAATCATGAAGGAGGACAAGGCGGCGAAGCCCAAGATCATGGAGGATCAGCGAAAACTGCTGGAAAGCCGCTACGACTTGACCCCGCGCTTTCATCCCGAGGCGAAAATGTCGCGGGGCAAGCCGGTTCCGGTGGGGCCTACCGCGCGCTTGCGCGACGGCGTCACCTGGGAATCGCTGGCCGCGATGACACCCGAGGAGATGCGCAAGAAGGGCGTGTTTCCCTATCCCGCGCTGCCGCATCCCAAGCAAGCCACCGGCGGCCAGGTCTTCCCGAAAATGCAGATCGAGATGTTCCCGAGATTGGAGCGCTTCGACGTGGAGTTCGATTTGCCGGATGCCTTCCTGCCGGAGTTTCCGCCCGCCATGTTCCTGCAGAATCGGCCGGAACTGGGCGACGTCTCGCGCGGCGAAGTGGTCTCGATCAACAACTATTACGCGCTTTTCAAGGACCTGTTGACACCCGTGCAACTCGACGGACTGCGCTTGCTGCTGACGCCGTTTCCCCAGGAAGAATTCAATCCCACCGACGACCGCAAGAGCGAGCAGCCCAGCCTCGGCGTCACCTGTCTCGATTGCCATATCAACGGCCATACCACCGGGCAATTCCACCTCAACCCGGATAACCGCCCGCAGGAACGGCGCCTGCGTCTCGACACGGTCAGCCTGCGCGGCATGTACAATCAGCAGTTGCACGGTTCCAAGCGGAGTCTCCGCTCGGTCGAGGACTTCACCGAATTCGAATTCCGCACCGCCTATTTCAACGGCGATCCGATCCACGCCATGAAAAAAGGCTTTACCCAGTTCGACCGGGTCCAGGTTTCGCACATGGCGCAGATGCAGAACATGTTCGACTTCCCGCCGGCGCCCAAGCTCGACGTCGCCGGCGGACGGCTCGATCCGGCGAAAGCCACCGATGCCGAGCGCCGCGGCGAGCAAGTGTTCTTCGGCAAGGGCAAATGCGCCGAATGCCATATGCCGCCCGCCTATCTCGACGACCGCATGCACGACCTCCGCCTCGAACGCTTCGTCAACGAGGCGCCTACGGGACCGATAAAGACTTTCACCCTGCGCGGCATCAAGGACAGCCCGCCCTACATGCACGACGGACGCTGCCTGACCCTGGAGGACACGGTGGAATTTTTCAACCTGGTGCTGGAACTGAAACTGAACGCGCAGGAGAAAGCGGACCTGGCGGCGTTCATGCGGGCTTTGTGAAGCTTTGCTTTAAGGTTCCCGAACGGCGTTCGGGAACCTTCGAAAAAAAGAAAGCCCCTCGGGTGAGGGGCTTTCGGGGACTGCCGAGGATTACAGGACTTCTTTGCGGCAGTTGGCCGGGAAATACTTGTAGTGCGCGGGATCGGCACTGGTGCCGCAGTGCCATCCGAGAATCGAGTCGCCGTTGGCGGCCGCAGTCGCGGGCGGATCGGAATCGTTTGTCGGACTGAGGACGAGAGTAGCGCCGTTTACGTCGGTGTGCACGTTCCGCAGCGTAATGGTGATCTTGCCGGCAGCAACCGCTAATTCCTGGACATACTGCGTTGGATCGATGGAACAACCGGCCTCTGCCGCGCTAGCAGGCAACGTGCTAGTGGCCGCCGCGTATTCCATGACGCCGGTTTTGCATGCGCCGGCCGCGGTGACCGCTTCGAGGACTTTCGAGCGATTGAGGTAGTCCTGGTAAGCCGGGATACCGATCGCCGCCAGGATGCCGATGATCGCCACGACGATCATCAGTTCGATCAAGGTGAAACCTTTTTGGGTACGTTGTATGGATGACATAAACTTCCTCCTAGTAGTGGTAGTGCGTGATGCGCAATCGGAATAGTGCAACGGCCGTGCCACACGGAAGAATCCGGGTTTCAGGCGTAAACCGCGGAGGCGGGCCTGGTTTCGATGTCAAAATGTGACGCGGGTAAGGTCAGAATCTGCCGCAAGATCGTTAAGATGTGACGTGCGGAAGGAGCGCGATACATGACCGAAAAAATCGACTTTCTGGTACTCGCCGATGCCGATATCGGCGAGCTTTATCTGACGAATCGCGGCGACGGGCGAAGCCCGGTGCTACGCTTTCTTGCCCGAAACGGCAAACGCGATCTGCTCCCCGGGGACAAGATCGATTTCGGCGCGGGCAAATGCGGGATGGTATCGGCGGCCGAACTGGTCGCCGCCTGGGGCGGCAAGCCGAAGCGCATCGAAGAGGCCCGCCGCGCCGCAGCGGAGTTCCTGCGGCAGTGGCCGGAAGGCCCCCAGCTGGATTCCCCCGATCCGGCATCGATTCCCTAGACCTCGGACCGGTGTCGGCCGGTTTCCCCCGAAATCCCGAAGCCTTCGTAGGTCGGCAATCCCTTGCCGACAAGACGCTGGATTTAGCCGCGACGTCGGGAAAGGAGTCTACTTAGCCATTGTTCCCCTTCCTATTTTCAACGACCGAGTTCGCAGTGAATTACCAACCGCGCGATTTCATCGAAACCCATGACGGATTGATTTTCGCCGTCGTCGACGGTTTGCCCGAGGACGATCGAGTGCTCTGTTTTCTCCGATATGCTCCCATCGGAGGAAAACTGGCCAAAATGGGCACTGACCAAGCCAACGCTTACCTGCAGTCACGGGCGCCCCGGTATCTGTTTTTGTCGGAACGGCTGGACGCACGCCTGCATGCCGTGCCGCTGGCCGACATACGTCGGCATTACCGGCCCCGAGAGCGCGTGCGTGAATTGCTGAATTCGGAGCCGCGGGACGAGATCGAAAGAAAAGCGGTGAGCTTGCTGCAGAAATTCGGCGCGCTCGGCGTGGAAATTGGGCGGATCGGTCTGACCGGCTCTCTATTGATCGGCGTACAAACGCCGAAGTCCGACCTCGATTTCGTGATCTACGGACGCAAGGCATTTTTCGAGGCTCGCGACATCGTCGGACGATTGATCGGGTCCGGAGAACTGCAAGAACTGAATGATGCGGCATGGCGCGACGCCTACGACCGCCGCGGCTGCGCGCTCGGCTTCGAAGAGTTCCTCCGGCACGAACGCCGCAAGCTGAACAAGGCGATGATCGGGGGAACGAAGTTCGACATCACCCTGATCGCCGAGCCGCTATCGATGGAATCGGGTCCTGTCCGCAAGCTCGGTCCCATCCTGATTCGAGCGGAAGTCGCGGATGCGGCATGCGCATTCGACTATCCGGCACGGTACCGACTGAACCATGCCGAGTTCGCGGAAGCCGTCAGTTTTACCCACACCTACGCAGGTCAGGCTCTGGCCGGAGAAACCGTGGAGATCTCGGGACTGCTGGAGGAGTCGCCCTCCGGCAAGCGGCGCATCGTCGTCGGCTCCAGCCGTGAAGCTTCGGGGGAGTACATCAAGGTCGTGTCCTGGGCGAACTCCCCGCATCCGGATAGGCAAACATAATGACCTTTGTTACATTTCGGCCCCGCATTCTGTAAAACAAAAGACTTGCGCATTCGGCTCGTTCTTCTTTCGGGAAACGGAGTTCTCGCGGCAGCTTTGCGTAGGTTCTTGAAGATTAACGACAGAGGAGACAACTATGATCGGTGGCGTGGTCTCGGTAGTGATTTGCGTGTGGTTTTATCGCACCGCTGTTCGGCTCAATCTCAACGTACTGCAGTGGATCGTCGGTGCTCTCATTGTTTATTACGGGATCAAGGCGATCTGGACTTACGCCATTCTCAAGCCCATGCTGGGCGGATCGTTCACCTATTACAGCGCGACCGCCGGCGTCATGATGGAGGTGTCGGGTGCCCTGCTCGGCGCTCTGGGCGCGGTATTGTTCCGCAACCTGGTCATGCTCAAGCAGGCCCGATGAGCTTTAGCCGCGCGGGTTCGAGCGTTCCGGATTGCCGGGCCGTCATTTTCGACATGGACGGCCTGGCTCTGGACACCGAATCGACCTATTGCCACGCCTGGCGCTCGGCAGCGGCCGACCTGGGTTTCGATCTGAGCGAAGCATTCTGTCGCAGCCTGTTCGGGCGGCACGCCGACGATGTGGAGCGGGCACTGAGCACCGCCTTGGGCGACCGGTTCGACCGCCGATCGTTTCACGCATCGGCGGAACGACACTGGCGGCGCTATCTGAACGAGCACGGCATAAGACGGATGCCGGGCCTGGACCCATTGCTCGCCATCCTGAAGCGCAGAGCTATTCCTTATGCGCTGGCGACCAATAGCGACGGCCTGTATGCCGGGGAGTGCCTGCGCCTCTCGGGTACCGAACGGGCATTTCCGGTGGTCGTGACCCGTGATCAGGTGGAGCGGGGAAAACCCGCGCCCGATCTATTCATCGAGGCGGCGAGGCGTTTACGGGTTCCGCCGGACTTATGCCTGGTGCTGGAAGATTCGGAAACCGGATTGAAAGCGGCATGCGCCGCCGGGACGGTTCCGGTGCTGATTCAAGGGAACGAAGAAATACGTCTTCGAATGGCGGCATCGGCGGCGCTGAGCTTTCCGAGCTTACAGGACCTGGCCGAGTTGCTGGACCGGAATGAGTGAGAGAAAAAGTCTTCTGCCGTCTCTGTCGCGACCCCCCCGTTCCGGTATGACGCTGAATCGGGAAGGGTAAGCACTTCGCTGGCCAAGAGCCTTTTCCGATCAGGCGGCGCGGATCGGAAAAGGCTCTTGGCCTTTGTGTTTGAGTTTACGGGTATAGGTGCGGCCGTCGCGGAACGTGGCGGCGCGGTTGAATTTCCCGGCAAACTTGGCGACGGGATTGGTCTGGGGGATGCGAGGTCGTTTGGTTTTCTTGCTCATGGTCTTGCTCTCGTTAAAAATGCTTGCGCCGGAAGTACCGGCTGGCCGTTAAGACCGCTCCGAAGCGGATCGGTTCCGGAGTCCATAGGTCACGAAAAGTTATAGTGCTTGCGCACGGTTTCCAGAATCTTCCAGGTGCATTTCAATCCGGCCCGGAAGATTACCAGATCACCCTTGCCGAATTCCACCGATTCGCCGCCTTTGGGCGTCACGATCACCCGTCCTTCCAACAAATAGCAGGTTTCGGTTTCGTCGTAGGTCCACGGAAATTCCGACGGTTCCTTGCTCCATATCGGCCATTGCCGTACACCCAAAGCTTTTAGCCGATCCTCGCCGATTTGTTTTTCGATACGGATATCGTTCATCTCTCCTCTCCCATAGGTGCGGGTTGAAAGTAGTTGCTGGCCTGGGCCGTAGGTCGGGAAAGCATTCCCGACCTTGTATTATGAATTCCGTGTGGTTCGGAAGGGGTTGGAGAAGACTCCCGACCGGTCACCCCAGGCCTGGAGGGCGCTCCAGGTTTGAGCGACTGGATGCCGTTCCCGCCCTTGGGACACCAAGCCCGTTGCGTAGATCGATGCAGCAGTCGCTCACCCTCATCGAGCGATCGAACAGTATCTTCGGCCCGGCTTGCCGGCAGCCCGCATTCACAAGGTAGATCATTTGAGGTTCATGATGCCCACGTTTTATCTCGGAATTGATGTCGCCAAAGCCAAACTGGACTGCGCGTTACGCCTCCCCAACGGGAAGTTCCGAACCAAAGTCATCGCCAACTCCCAAGACGGGTTCGCCACCCTCGTCACTTGGCTCACCGGCCCAGAGGCACGGAATGTTCACGTGTGCATGGAAGCCACTGGGGTGTATTGGGAAGACGTCGCCCAGTGCTTGGCTACCCAAGGGTTCACTGTCAGCGTCATCAACCCCGCCCAAATCAAAGCCTATGCCGCTTCCCGCTTAACCCGGACCAAAACCGATGCCGTCGATGCGCGCCTCATCGCCGAATTTTGCGCCGAACGCCATCCGCCTCCCTGGCAGGCGAGAAGCGAAGCCGAAATCGCCTTGCGCGCGCTCGTGTTGCGTCTGGATGCGTTGCAAGCCCTGCGGACCCAGGAAAGTAACCGCCTGGAGGTCGCCCGGGACGCGGTGCGCACCAACATTCAAGAACACCTGAATTGGCTCGATCAGCAGATCAAGAGCCTGATCAAAACCATCAATGAGCACATCGACTCTAACCCCGATCTGAAGGGGAAGCGCGAATTACTCGAGAGCATCCCCGGTATCGGGGAACGCACCATCGCCATTCTGCTCGCCTTCTATGCCGAGCCCAGCCGCTTCGCCAATAGCCGACAAGCCGTCGCCTTCGCCGGGCTCGACCCGCGCCGGCAGGAGTCCGGAACGAGCGTGAAAACCAAGCCGCGGCTGTCCAAGGTCGGCCATGCCTTCTTGCGCAAAGCCCTCTACATGCCGGCTATGGTGATCCTGTATAAGACCGCTTGGGGCCAGCCCTTCAAGAACCGGCTCGCGCTCTCGGGCAAGCCCGCCAAGCTCATCATCGGTGCCATGATGCGCAAGCTCCTCCAGGTCGCTTTCGGCGTCCTCAAGTCCGGAAAACCCTTCGATCCAGCACTCCATGGCACTTGACCCGGATAACAGTATCTACGGGGTGCACGATTGTAGGTCGGCAATCCCTTGCCGACGCAGACGCTGGACCGGACCGTGTACGTCGGGAAAGGATTTCCGACCTACGAGGTGCACGATTGTAGGTCGGCAATCCCTTGCCGACGCAGACGCTGGACCGGACCGTGTACGTCGGGAAAGGATTCCCGACCTACGGGGTGCTCGGTCGTAGGTCGGCAATCCCTTGCCGACGCAGACGCTCGGTCGGGCCGCGACGTCGGGAAAGGATTCCCGACCTATAGGGTGCAAGGCCGGCAATCCCTTGCCGACGAACCCGTTCGCGAGATTCCGTAGAGCAGATATGGCAATGCCCTAATAGTGCAAGGCCAGCCACACGGTAATTCTATCGTCGGGCGTCCAGTTTACGCGATGGCGGCAATGCGCCGGAAGCAAAAGCGAGTCGCCGGGTAATAAATGCGTCTCGCTTTCCCGCCCCTCGATTTCGAGCCTTGCCTCGCCCCGGAGCAGCAGTACCCATTCGTTCCGTTCCTGATCGTACCATTGCCCTTCCGGCGTCGCATGCCCCTTCGACAGAATACGTTCCAGCCGGAAGCTCGGCGTTTCCAGCAGAACTTCGAATTTTTTCTCGGGCAAATCTTCCGGCAAGTCTGCCAGCAAAGTCTTCATCGATGCTTCGGACAAACTGATCATGCCTGGACGTCCTCGGTAGCCGGTGCCGGCCGGTTATTTTAACGAAACGCCTTTTTCCACAAAATCTGTGGATAAAGTTCTGAAAAAACGGCGAACAATGCGCTCCGCGCCACAGCCGGTAAAGGCTCGGGCGAGTTGTTCAGAATTTCGACAGTGGCCGGCGCTACCGACGTTTTCGGTTTCTTCACGCCCGTACTCCGGTTTGATAAAGTGCCGGAAAAACGAGGAGAACACTATGATTGCGGCATTGTCCATGGTCGTAATTCTGGCGATAGCGGTCTGGTTCTATCAGACCGCCCAACAGTTGAATCTGCCCGCGTTGGCGTGGGCCATCGGCGGGGTCGTCATCTATTACGGAGGCTTTCTGCTCTGGATGCAGGTGGTGCTCCGCTCGCTCCTGGGCGAGTCGTTCCACACCCACGGTTTCTGGCTGGGAATCGGAATGGACGTCACGTCGATTCTGGCCGGAGTGATTAGCGCTTCGCTGTTTCGTCACTGGGTCATGATGAAAAAGGGTCGAAAGCCTTTCGAAACCTCTTTTTGATTGCCTAGGTGCGGGGCTTGTCCCATCGCGCGCCATGAACCAGCCGAAAACCTTGTGGCGGCGAAAAGCCCGGGTACATGCCATAACGTTGTGAAGAACGCGATTGAAGCCCGTCGGGAATCCTTTCCCGACAGCGCGGCTCGGTCGAGCGTCTGCGTCGGCAAGGGATTGCCGACCTACGAAGACTCGAAGCCGCCAATGATTCCCGACTAGCCTGCTCTGCGGTACGAGCGAGATGAAAACACCCGTATTGTGATCCGCCGATAGCCGCTTTTTTCAACCCGGATCGGCAACCGGACGGCCTGGGGGGCGAGCATGTATGGCGTGCTCGGACTCGACAGCGGGAAATGCTACCATTCTCCGCTTGAACGATCCCTGCTCCGCCCGCTGCCTGTAGTCGGCGGAGCTGTTTTTTGGCACCGCAAGAAAAGGTTCTCGAATGGGTTTGATGCTCAAAGTCCCACTGGCGTCTTTACTGATGGTCTTTCCGCTCGCAGTTCCGGCCAGTCCGGCGGAAGTCCAGGCTTTGGATCTGACCGGGCATTGGGTCGGCTATCTCTCGATCGCGGCGTTCGTGCTGGCTTATATCTTCGTCGTCCTGGAAGAGGTCACCGAACTCAAGAAATCAAAGCCCATGATGCTGGCCGCGGCGGTCATCTGGGCCGCGATTGCCGTCGTCTACAACCAGCACGGCGAGCCTCGGCTTGCAGAAGACGCGGTACGGACCTTGGTGCTGGATTACGGCGAACTGCTCCTGTTCCTGATCGTGTCGATCACTTACGTCAACGCGCTCGAGGAGCGGCAGGTGTTCGAGGCGGTCAGGGCATGGCTGGTCAGCAAGGGTCTCGGCTATCGCTCTTTGTTTTGGATCACCGGGATCCTGGCGTTTTTCATCTCCTCGATCTCCAACAATATGACCACGGCGATGTTGATGACGGCCGTGGTCATGGCCGTCGGCAAGGACAACCCGCGCTTCGTCGCATTGTCTTGCGTCAACACCGTAGTCGCCGTCAACGCAGGCGGCGCATTCTGCCCTTTCGGCGACATTACGACGCTGATGGTCTGGCAACAGCATAAGATTACTTTCTGGGGTTTCTTCGTCCTGTTCATTCCTTCGGTCATCAATTTCGTATTGCCCGCGGCGATCATGCATTTCGCGATACCGGTCGCGCGCCCGGCCGAAATCAAGGATGTCACCAAGATGAAGCGTGGCGCGAAACGGATCATCGCCTTGTTTCTGCTGACCATCGCCACCGCCGTGGTGTTCTCCAACGTTCTGCATTTGCCCGCCGCGGTTGGCATGATGGCCGGTCTCACCTATATTCAGTTCTTCGGCTATTTCCTGCACATTACCCACCGCGGAGAACCCTCGGTGCCGACCGAACTCATGGAAAGACGCGAAGAGGAAGAAGAAGCGCATCCCGGCGAAGAGAGGTTCGATATCTTTCAGAAATTGGCGCAGCTCGAATGGGACACCCTGCTGTTTTTCTACGGCGTGGTGCTGTGCGTGGGCGGGCTCGATTTCCTGGGCTATCTGAGCCGCGCATCGCAATTTCTCTATGGCGAATTGGGCGCGACCCCGGCGAATATCCTGGTCGGCATTGCCTCGGCCTTCGTGGACAACATTCCGGTCATGTTCGCAATTCTATCCATGAACCCCGATATCTCTACCGGGCAGTGGCTACTGGTCACTTTGACCGCCGGGGTCGGCGGCAGTTTGCTGTCGGTGGGTTCCGCGGCGGGCGTCGCGCTCATGGGGCAAACGCGGGGCGCCTATACGTTCCTGAGTCATCTGAAATGGATGCCGGTAATCGCACTGGGTTACGCGGGCAGCATCGCCGCCCATTTCTGGCTCAACGCGGACCTGTTCTGATCGCCGTTGCGCCTTGCATCCGAGCGCGCGGCAGTGTCGGTCGACAGGAAATGCACGGGAATCCGGGACGAGTGATAGCTGAGGCTCCAGGTACATTCCAAACGGTTGTGTGGAACGCGAGCACCCGGTAGGTCGGGAATCCTTTCCCGACACCGCGGTCCGGTCGAGCGTCTGCGTCGGCAAGGGATTGCCGACCTACGAGGACTAGAGGCGATTCATCCCGTCCGAAGCCGCCAACGGCTTCCGGCTAGCCTGCTTTACCGTACGAGCGGGATGAAAACGCTCAACTGCAGCGGAGCGGTCGACGAAGAACCGTCGACTCCTTCACCACGAAGGGGGCAGTTTGCGGTGGATGACCACGGATTTTCGCAGTACCGAGAGATAACCGCCGCGTTCCAGGTCCTTCATGATACGGCTGACCATTTCCCGCGAGCAGCCGATGATATTGGCCAGATCCTGATGGGTCGGTTTTTCCTGGATGATCCATTCCTTCTCGTTCTCGACGGCCATATCGAAAAGGACTTTGACCAAACGCCCGTAAACGTCCGACAGCGCCAGTCCACGGACATTTTCGGTCAAACTGCGAATCCGCTGCGTCAGGCTGCGGATGATGCTGAACGCGCAATCCGGATGATCTTTCAGCCAAGCCTTCAACGCTGCTCGCGGAATCAGGCTGCATATCGTGGGTTCCAGGGCGGTAATCGACGCGGAACGGGGTTCGTTGTCCAGCAAGGACAACTCGCCGAAAAAAGAGCCGGAGCCCTGAGTCGAAAGTATCACCATGCGTCCGTTCGCGCTGCTCAGATAAGCCTGCACTTTCCCGGAAAGGATGATGAACAGCGCTCCGCCCTCATCGCCTTCGCGAATGATGACCGAATTTTTCGGATAGGTCTTTATGGCGGCACAGGAAGCCAACTCCGCCAGTGCGGCATCGGCTATTTCGGAAAAATACGGGACCTTTTTCAACCCTTGAAGCGTTTCGTTCGACACAACCGTGTTCAATTCAAGGAAAGGAAGACTATCGATCTTTGCCGTCGTATTCGCGGCTCGAGAGAGAAGGCGACGACGACGGAAGCTAATTCTAGTTCAAATTCGGTCCCCGGGCTTCAAAAAAAAGACCGGTGCTGAAGTTCGGTCCCCAAGAGCCGTCATGGAGGTGTCATCGCGTGTCCGAAGCGGAAAGCGTTCGGATGAAACTTCGCTTGCGTTTGCCGTCCCTGGTCCAGGCGGAACGCGGCGTCGCGGAGGCGCCGGACTCCGCATGGATTCCGGTACGCCCCGGGTCCCGGGCTCTCCTTCGACCCGGCTCGTGCTCGGGCCGTTCGCGACGCTTGCCCTCGCACCCGTTACCGGAATTCAGTCTTTTTCCGGTTCCGGCGTTTCCGAAAGGTCGGCTTTTGCCGGGTTATCGATGCCTGTTGCGTTCACGACCTTGCCCGTGTTCGAACGTCCTTTTATCCGCGCCGATGCTTCGAATCCGCCCTGCGGCATGAAAATGAACAGCGCCAGCGCCACGATCGAGGCGAAGATCGTGATGCTCACCGATATGCCGATAAGGCAACATTTGGATGAACACCTGGCATGGCCTTTTTGAGCGGTATGCGTCATGGTTCTTCTCGTTTGCTTCGATTATTCCGGGCCGGCGTGCCGGGAATTTTCGGAAGACGCGGAATGGAAAGCTTCATAGTGCTCCTTCGGATCAAGCCAGGCTGATGTTCCTACGGTGCTCCTGACGGCGCGGGACTCAAGTTACCCGCTCGAAATACTCAATTCAGTGAAATATTCCCCTTTTTGCCGGTCCGAGTCCGTCGATCGAGCGGTATTGCCCGTCCGTCCCCGGAATCGGCCGCGGACCGGCCCGGTTTGCGGACAAATGCCCGCTATCGGCGATAGGGCGGGGGGCGGCTCCGGGGTTCCCGTGCAACTCCTGACCGGGCCGGGAGTCTCATTAATCGAAACAGGAACGCCGCGCGCCGGGGAAAAGCGCGGATCAAGACAGGGACGATGTTGCATGGATACTCAGTACAGAAAAACGGGCGGTACGCGGGCGGTTCTTGCCGGCAGCGTCGTCGCCCTGGCTTTGCAGGCGCTTCCGGTATCGGCAAGGACTCTCGGCCTGGTTGCGGATAACGGCACCGCTTCGGTGACGGTATTCGATGCCGACACCGATACCGTCCTGGGGTCGCTGGACATCAACACCGCCGGCCTGGCGATCGGAGACGTCCTGGTAACGCCGGATCAAACCCGTGGGTTCGTGACGAACTTCAACAGCGAAGTCGTCGTCATCGATCTGACGGCATCGCCTCCCCGCCTCGCCCAGGGCACGAACCCGATTCCCATCGCGAACAATGGCGAGGATCTCGCGCTCAGTTGCGACGGCAAATTCCTGCTGGTGTCGGACGGTCTCTTCACGCAACCGGTTTCGGTCGTCGACATCGCCAAACAGACCGAGACCAGCACCCGTTCGGTCGGTACCGATACCAATTCCGTGGAGGTCTGCGGCGACGGGTCGGTGTTGGTCACCTCGTCCGCCGATGCCACGGTGCGCCGGTTCATCCTCGGCGACGACGGTATCCTGCTGGACACGGGCGACTCGCTGTCGCTGGGATTCGCCGAACCCAATAACGTCCTCTGCGCGCGCGGGAGCAAATCGGGCCTGGTCGTCTCCCGCGGAGCCGCCGAGTTGACATTATTCACGGTTCCCGGGCTGGAACGTATCGACATGCGCGCCTTATCCGGCACGTCCTCCGGCATATCGGGCGCAATCGACATGTCCGGAGAACGGGTCTTCTTGCGGAGCAACGGCGAATCTTCCGTGGACCTGGGTTTCGTCGACGTCTTCGCGTATGACGCCGAAACGGCGACTCTCGGCGCCGAGCCGGACAACTCGATCGCGATTTCCAACGCCCCCGAATTCTACGGCATGGATCAGATGGCGGTGCATCCGAACAAGCCCAAACTGTACGTCCCGCAGCCCGGCGGCTTAAGGGTTTACGATGCCGACACCAAGGCTCTGCTGACGACCATTTCCGATCCGCACATCGTTCAGCCGACGGGGGTGGCCGTGGCAACCGATTTCTGCGCCGCGGAGACGTCCGACGAGACCGTTGCGGAAGACGAATCCCCTGATGTTCCATAGGTATGCCGGTTGCGCCCATAAGCCCGGTCGGCATCGGCCGCTTTTCTTGCGGCCCGCTGCGCCTTTGCGCCGGAAACGATACGGTCGGGCGGCCGAAATGGAGATCGCTCATGGAAACGAACAAGGCCGGAACTCTTTTCGTTTGCCTTTCATTGTTTTCCTTTCAGGCTTTTCCGGCAGACCCGCCGCCGGACACCAAGGAAAAGGCGCCTTCGGAAAACCTGCCGCCGCCGGATACCGGCAAGGGCGATGCCGACTCGATGCGGGCCCCCAAGGGTTCGCGCAAGGTCAGCCAAGCCCTCGTCAAGCTTCATGACGAATACGAGTCGTTCCGGGAAAGCGCCGGAAACACGCCGGTAAAGCCGGAAACGTTCAAGTCCCGTTCCGCATTGATACAGGTTCGCAACGGTTACGTCGCCATCGATGCCGTGGCAGCGGACGACCCGGAAGGCCTGCGGCGCGAACTTGAAGAACTTGGAGCCAAAAATCTTGCGGTATACGGGAGGGTCGTTTCCGGATGGCTCCCGATAGCGGCCATCGAGCGGCTCGATGCGCTTTCCCGTCTGCAGTTCGCCGCCCCGGCCTATGCCAAGACCAACTCGGGATCGGTCGATGGCCAGGGCGACGTGGCCATGCGCTCGAACCTGGCGCGCACGACCTTCGGCGTGGACGGCAGCGGCATCACCATCGGTGTGCTGTCGAACAGTTTCGACTGCCTCGGCGGTGCCGAAAACGACATCGCCAGCAGCAACTTGCCGTCCGGAATCACCGTATTGAAAGATCTGAAGGACGACGATCGCTGCCCTCCGCCGACCGACCCGGGGGTCGACGAAGGCCGCGCCATGATGCAGATCATCCATGACGTGGCACCGGGTGCCCGGCTTTCCTTTCACACCACGGGAGGCGGTCAGGCCAATTTTGCCCAGGGTATCCTCGAACTGGCCAGGGCCGGCGCCAAGGTGATCGTGGACGACTGGACCTACTATAGCGAGCCCATGTTCCAGGACGGCGTAATCGCCCAGGCCGTGGACCGGGTCGTCGCCGACGGCGTCGCATATTTTTCCTCCGCGGGGAATTCCGGCAACGCGTCCTACGAAGCCGCTTTCAGCCCGAGCGGGATGTTCAAGGACGAAGGCGGAGGGTTCATCTGCGAGCTTCATGATTTCGACCCGGGACCCGAAGTGAATGTTTTTCAACGCATCAACGTTCCCCCGGGCAGCGAGCTGACGATGTCGTTTCAGTGGGACGCCCCGTCCGCCTCGGTCCAGCCCGGAGCGCCCGGAGCGCCCAACGATCTAGACGTGTTTCTGTACGACGAAGCCGAAACGCTCGTGGCGGACGGCAAGGAACTCAACATCGGCTCCGATTCGGTAGAGATCGTCAGCCTTTTAAATCCTCGGGAATCCGGCGTTTCCGTCTACAAGGTACAGATCACGAATTGCGGCGGCCCCAACCCGGCACTGATCAAGTATGTACTCCGGGGCGGCGGGATCGATCAGTTCGACACCGCGAGCAGCACGATTTTCGGACATCACAACGCGGCGGGAACCGCGGCGGTCGGCTCCGCCCCTTATCGCTCCACCCCGGCTTTCGGTGTTAATCCACCCGAGTTGGATGAGTTCTCCTCGGTGGGCGGCACGCCTATCTTGTTCGATACGGCCGGCAACCGTAATGCAAGCCCCGAAATCCGCTACCAGCCGCTGATCGTGGCGCCTAATGACGTCAACACGAGCTTTTTCGGGGGAACGGACAGCGAGGGCGACGGCTTTCCCAATTTCGTCGGCACGTCGGCGGCGGCTCCCCACGCCGCGGCGGTGGCGGCCTTGATGCGGGAAGCCGATCCCTCCCTGTCGCCCCGGGAGATTTACGCGGCCATGGCGCATACGGCCATCGACATGGATGATCCCCATAGCCCGGATTTTGACGTAGGATTCGATTTCGCCGGCGGATGCGGCCTCGTCCGGGCCGACGCCGCGATTCGGAATTCTCCCGGAGCCGGTTGTCCGGGGTTTCGAAAGTGATATGGCACTGGCCTTCGGGCAGTAGGTCGGGAATCCTTTCCCGACGTCGCGGCCCGATCGAGCGCCTTCGTCGGCAAGGGATTGCCGACCTACGACCGTGCACCCTGTAGGTCGGGAATCCTTTCCCGACGCTGAGCCCCGATCGAGCGCCTTCGTCGGCAAGGGATTGCCGACCTACGACCGTGCACCCCGTAGATACTGTTATCCGGGTCAAGTGCCATGGAGTGCTGGATCGAAGGGTTTTCCGGACTTGAGGACGCCGAAAGCGACCTGGAGGAGCTTGCGCATCATGGCACCGATGATGAGCTTGGCGGGCTTGCCCGAGAGCGCGAGCCGGTTCTTGAAGGGCTGGCCCCAAGCGGTCTTATACAGGATCACCATAGCCGGCATGTAGAGGGCTTTGCGCAAGAAGGCATGGCCGACTTTGGACAGCCGCGGCTTGGTTTTCACGCTCGTTCCGGACTCCTGCCGGCGCGGGTCGAGCCCGGCGAAGGCGACGGCTTGTCGGCTATTGGCGAAGCGGCTGGGCTCGGCATAGAAGGCGAGCAGAATGGCGATGGTGCGTTCCCCGATACCGGGGATGCTCTCGAGTAATTCGCGCTTTCCCTTCAGATCGGGGTTAGAGTCGATGTGCTCATTGATGGTTTTGATCAGGCTCTTGATCTGCTGATCGAGCCAATTCAGGTGTTCTTGAATGTTGGTGCGCACCGCGTCCCGGGCGACCTCCAGGCGGTTACTTTCCTGGGTCCGCAGGGCTTGCAACGCATCCAGACGCAACACGAGCGCGCGCAAGGCGATTTCGGCTTCGCTTCTCGCCTGCCAGGGAGGCGGATGGCGTTCGGCGCAAAATTCGGTGATGAGGCGCGCATCGACGGCATCGGTTTTGGTCCGGGTTAAGCGGGAAGCGGCATAGGCTTTGATTTGGGCGGGGTTGATGACGCTGACAGTGAACCCTTGGGTAGCCAAGCACTGGGCGACGTCTTCCCAATACACCCCAGTGGCTTCCATACACACGTGAACATTCCGTGCCTCTGGGCCGGTGAGCCAAGTGACGAGGGTGGCGAACCCGTCTTGGGAGTTGGCGATGACTTTGGTTCGGAACTTCCCGTTGGGGAGGCGTAACGCGCAGTCCAGTTTGGCTTTGGCGACGTCAATTCCGAGATAAAACGTGGGCATCATGAACCTCAAATGATCTACCTTGTGAATGCGGGCTGCCGGCAAGCCGGGCCGAAGATACTGTTCGATCGCTCGATGAGGGTGAGCGACTGCTGCATCGATCTACGCAACGGGCTTGGTGTCCCAAGGGCGGGAACGGCATCCAGTCGCTCAAACCTGGAGCGCCCTCCAGGCCGGTGGTGACCGGTCGGGAGTCTTCTCCAACCCCTTCCGAACCACACGGAATTCATAATACAAGGTCGGGAATCCTTTCCCGACGCCACCGCCCGGTCGAGCGTCTGCGTCGGCAAGGGATTGCCGACCTACGACGGTGTGAGGCGATCCATCCCGGTGGGCGGTGCCAACGGCTTCCGCCGAGCCGGAAACCTGTGCCGGACCACAAAACGTATTCGGAGGAGATTTTTACCATGACGGAACCCGTTCCCATCCGCGGATTGTGGTGCGCCATGCTCACGCCGCTCGGCGCGGACGGCGATCTCGATCACGCCCGGCTCGCCGCGCATGCGCGGGGACTGCTCGCGCAGGGTGTCGACGGTGTCGTACCCTTCGGCACCACCGGCGAAGGACCCTCCTTCTCGGTCGCCGAGCGCTGCGCAGGGCTCGAGACGCTGCTGCGCGCGGGCATCGCTCCGGACCGCCTGCTGGCCGCCACCGGCGCCACCGCAATCACCGATGCCGTGGCGCTGACGCGCCATGCGCTGCAATCCGGCTGTCCGCGCTGTTTGATCCTGCCGCCCTTCTTCTGGAAAGGCTTAAGCGACGAGGCGGTGTTCCGTTACTACGCGAACTTGATCGAGGCGGTGGGCGATGCGCGACTGCGCGTCTACCTGTACCACATTCCGCAGCCATCGGGCGTGGCGATACGGCCGCGGGTGGTCGCCCGGTTGTCGGCCGCGTATCCCGGCATCATCGCCGGGGTGAAGGACAGCGGCGGCGATTTCGAACATACGGCGGAACTGCTGCGACAGGGGGCGCGGCTCTCGATCCTGGCCGGCCACGAGCCGCACCTGCCGAGGCTGATGCGTGCGGGCGGGGCCGGAACCATCTGCGGCATCGCGAATCTCTTTCCGGACCTGGCCGCCGCACTGCTCAAACCCGACCCCGAGCCGGATGACGAGGCGCGCATCCGTTCATTCCTGGACATCGTCCTACGCTATCCCTTCGTCCCCGCGTTCAAGGCCATTCGGGCCGCACAAACGGGCGACCCCGCCTGGCTGGTGCCCCGTCCGCCGCTACGGCCGCTGTCGCCGGCCGAGCGGGAAAGCCTGTTCGCGGCACTACAGGGTGCCGGATTCGGCATTGCGGCGGAAACCGGCCGGCGCCGGGCCGAGGTTTAGGGCGGTTTTGGATCTGCCCTACGGGAACTCGCGAGCAGGTCGGGCGTTTTTTTCGACGTCACACGGCCCGGTCCAGGGCTGCGTCGGCAAGGGATTGCCGACCTACGACCGTGCCGCTTTGTCGGGAATCCTTTCCCGACGCCGCGGCTTCTACGCCTTCGCATCCAGGAAATTCACATTAGCGGTAATACTGCCCGAACCGGTTTTCCAGAAACGCTTCCAGCCTGAAACTCTCCTGCGTCACGAAGCCCTGGTAGAGTGCGGTTCGGTCCAGCACTTGATCAACGACTGCGCAGACCGCCGAGGCGGTAGTGACCTGAATCGCCGACCATAACTTCCCGTAGAGGGTTTGCGGATAGATCTTCTTGAAATAGTTCTCTTCGTACAGTTCGCCGCGCTGTTTGCCGCTGACCGAGACGTAGATGAGCACCACGTCCTGCACGGTCTTGGGGATCGCGTTTTCGAGGATGCGTTTCAGGGTGTCCCGATCCTTGTTGAGCTTGAGATCGCGCATCAGAAAATGAACCTTCTCGCAGTGGCCGGGATAACGCAGGGTCTTGTAGTTCAGCGTCCTGACCTTGCCGCTGTAGGTATCGGCCAGGGTGCCGAGGCCGCCCGAGGTGTTGAAGGCTTCGTACAGCAGCCCGTCGATTTCGATGGTTTCGTAGCCTTCCAGCGGCATCAGGACGACTTCATGGCCGTCTTCAAGCCCGTAGCAGAAATTGCCGTATTCGTTGATCAAGCCGTCGGTGGACCAGGTGAGCGAGTATTTCAGAACGTTGCTGGGGTGCACCGGCAATGCGCCGACCCGCAGCTTTACGGTGTCCAACTCCTCGAAGTGTTCCATCAGTTCGTTGGCGACGATGTTGATGAAGCCGGGCGCCAGGCCGCATTGCGGAACGAAGGCGGTTTCCGCTCCCCGGCTGAGATTCTGGATGTGGCGCGTGACGCTGACGTCCTCGGTGAGATCGAAATAATGCAGACCCGACTCGCGGGCGTACTCCGCCACCAGCGGATTGCAGTAGTACGGCAGTGCGGAGATGACCGCCCGGCAGGGATGATCCGACAGGCAATGGCGCAGCGCGCTTCCCTGAATGGCATCCACGGTCAGGGGCGTCAGATTTTGCCGATCGATATCTTCGGTGGCCCGCTTCAGGGCACTTTCGTCGTGATCGATCAGATAAACCGTATAGTCGCCGGACCGGGAAAGCAGGCCGGCAATCAGGGAGCCGATGGTGCCGGCACCGAGGACGAACACGTGCCGCATACGATTTTTCTCCTTGCAGTGAGGTCAATTCCCTGTGTAAACCGCATTCCCACCGATCAGTCCCCGCCAATGTCTTCTTCCGCTATGCCACCCTTTGAACCGAGGTTCGAATGACATGGGCCGCCTGTTCCGGCAGGAAATAGTTGTAGAACGGAGCGGAATGAAGGGGATTTTCCGGCTCGTAAGGAATGTCGTACAGCGCGAAAAATTTCGTGGCCAGCTCCGGATTCATTTCACGGCGTGACAAAAGCTCCAGGAGCTTGGCGTTTTCGATCACGGCTTCCAGTTCGGCGCCGTAGGTTCTCAAGCTCTCCCGAATCCGTTCCGGAACCTCGCGATTCCGCTCGGGGCGGGTGAATACCTGCAGCAGCAGGCGATCGGTGTAATCGCCGGTCGGGGTCATGATGCCCACGCCTTCCGCCTCCATGGTATGCATCAGCTTCGGCAGGCCCACCGCGACGCGGCGGCCTTCCTCGAACCGCGTCGCCCGGATCGCCAGATGATGAGCGGTGTAGCCGTAGACGTGATTCCAGTGCTGGATGATCTGGGTGGGATTATCCGCGTCCGACTGGTCGACGAACAGTCGCAGCACCTGGCCGTTTTCCAGGATTTTATAGAGCACGTAGGCGTTCCAGCCGTCATCGAACTGATAGAAATCCTCGCCTTCGACCTGCGAGGGCACATAGCCGTGATGGCGCCGCAGGTTTTCCACGACCCGTTCGGCGTCGGCATGCGCGGACGAACCGCAGCGGATCGCCAGATGATCGAAATGCACCGTCCAGCCGAGGCGCCGCGCGATCTTCAGTAAAGTCAGGTCGGCCCGGCTGTACAGCAGCGATTCCACCGCCTTGACCGCCACGTAAACGTCGAGCCGACTGACCCAGTCACCGATCAGCGTCGCGTCGGCATCGGTCAGAAAACGCCGGGCACGGGCCAGCAGGCCGTCGAGAAAATCCCGGGCGTACGGGTCCACGTGCTCGCAGGCATCCGGCAGATCCTCTTCGAACGGTTTCGACCGGCGGGCTTCGCCATAAGCCGTCAACAGTCCATCGACGGATTTGATCCCGTGGAAATAATGGGCGGCGGTCATCGGTTGCGGTTCCGCTTCGAACGGGGTCAGGTCGATACTGGCGATCTGACCGTCGGGACGAGGCACCAGGAGTTTGGCGCGCTGTTCGGGATGGGCGCGGAGGGTCGTGGGACCTTCGAGTACCTCGCGCACCAGGCTACCGGCGAAGTCATCGTGTGGACTGGACATGGAAGACCTCTCTGCCTTTGCGGGGAAAAGCTGCAAGACCTTATGACATACGGCGGCACGTTCGGCAACCGTCATTGCACACCGGCTCGACTCTGCTCCGGAGGGCTGTGGCGCAAGCCGGATTTGGGTCAGAATACACCTGTTAGACAGCCCAAGTCTCGGAAGGTTGAGAGTCTCGGCTATCCGAACCTCTCCCCGCCGCCCCGAATCTAACCGGAACGAGGCACTAGCGCCTCACACAGGGAGTTGCCCATGCATACTCACGACAACGCCTTCAAGTCTCGACTGTTCGAGACTTTGCATCTCCTGGACCTCAACATCGGCAGCTATGCCGCCTATGGGGGGTGGCTGAAAGCCCCCGACGGACCGCGGCTGAAATCCTGCAATCCCGCTACCGGCGAGACGATCGCGGAGGTTACGCTCGGTTCGGAAGCTCAGTACGAAACCGTGCTGGATGAGGCTCGGAAAGCCTTCGAGGAATGGCGCCTTGTCCCGGCGCCCGAGCGCGGTGCGGTGGTTCGCCGCATCGGCGACGCCCTGCGGGAACACAAGGATGCGCTGGGCAGCCTGGTGGCCCTGGAAATGGGCAAGATCAAGGCGGAAGCGGACGGCGAGGTGCAGGAGATGATCGACATGGCCGACTATGCGGTCGGGCTGTCGCGCATGCTGTACGGCAATACGATGCCTTCCGAACGCCCCGGGCACCGCCTTTACGAGCAGTGGCATCCCCTGGGGCCGGTCGGCGTCATCACCGGCTTCAATTTCCCGGTGGCGGTGTGGTCGTGGAACGCGTTCGTCGCGGCGGTGTGCGGCGATACGGTCGTGTGGAAGCCTTCCCCGAAGACGCCGCTCTGCGCCGTCGCGGTCCAGCACCTGTGCGATCGAGTCGTGGCCGAGCTGGGATATCCGGGCATTTTTTCCTCCTTTTTGCCGGAAAATCCGGAACTGCTCGACCGTTTCGTCCGCGACCCGCGGCTGCCCCTGATCTCGTTCACCGGTTCCACCGCCGTGGGCCGCCAGGTGGCGGTGAAAGTCGCCGAGCGTTTGGGGCGGAGTCTTTTGGAACTGTCCGGAAACAATGCCGTCATCGTCGACGAAACCGCCGACCCGGATCTCGCGCTACGCGCCATTCTGTTCGGTGCCGTCGGCACTGCCGGCCAGCGTTGCACCAGCATCCGGCGGCTGATCATCCACGAGAGTCTTTACGACAATCTGATCGAGCGCCTGATCCGGGCTTACGGCGAGGTGCGGGTCGGCGATCCCCTGGACCCCTCGAGCCTCATGGGGCCGCTCATCGATTCGGCGGCGGTCGAGTCCTACCGCAGCGCCGTCGAGGCGGCACGCCGCCAGGGCGGCGAGCTACTCTACGGCGGACGGGTGCTCGATCGGCCCGGCTGCTTCGTCGAGCCGACCTTGATCCGGGCGGACAACCGCTGGGATATCGTGCAGCGCGAAACCTTCGCGCCCATCCTCTATGTGATGACGTTCCGCCGCCTGGAAGAGGCGATCGCCCTGCAGAACGATGCTGCGCAAGGACTGTCCTCGGCGCTGTTCACCCTGAATCTCAGGGCGGCGGAGCGGTTCTTGTCGGCTTCCGGCAGCGACTGCGGCATCGCCAACATCAATGCCGGCACTTCCGGCGCGGAAATCGGCGGAGCCTTCGGCGGCGAGAAGGATACGGGGGGCGGCCGGGAAGCGGGTTCCGACGCCTGGAAGATGTACATGCGACGGCAGACCAATACCATCAACTGGGGCGAGACGCTGCCGCTGGCGCAGGGCATAGCGTTTTTCGCAGCGAATGGCGGACGGGACGGGTAGAGCGTCTTGATACCTACGTTACGGGGCACGTCGGCAAAGGATTGCCGACCTACGAATATTGAGCCGGGCATGTAGGATGCGGTGAGGCACGAACCGCATCGTTCGACTGTAAGATCAATCATTTGCGCTGGTTGCTCCTCCGAATTGGAGACTCGATCAGAACTTCCTTAACCGTATGAGGTCCGGCAGGTCCCCTTGGCGGACAACAAACGGTAAAGCCTTGCCCAATCGAAGCTTGGCCCCGGATCGGTCTTGCGCCCCGGGGCGATGTCGCAATGGCCTACGATCCGGTCCGGAGATAATCCCGGGTAAGTCTTAAGCAAGACGGCCAGCAAATCGCTCAAGCGTTCGTACTGCACGTCGACATAGGGAACATCGTCGACTCCTTCCAGTTCGATACCGATCGAAAAATCGTTGCAGCGTTCCCGCCCCTGAAAATTCGAGTTCCCGGCGTGCCAGGCGCGCCGCTGGAACGGCACGTATTGAACGATCTCGCCGTCGCGGCGGACCAGCGCATGGGCGGATACCCGCAGGTTGCGGATCTGTTCGAAATAGGGGTGGGCGGTCGGCTCCAGATTATTGGTGAACAAGGCGTCGATCCAATCGCCGCCGAACTCGCCCGGAGGCAGGCTGATGCCATGGATCACCACCAGGGAAATATCCTCGGTATCGGGCCTGTCGTCGCAGTTGCGACTCTCCAGCCGCCGTGCGTTTACCAGCCAATCATCGATTATCTTCATGTTCCGAGCGGAGTCGTAAATTCCCGAGGATTCATCCCGCCTGCCGAATATATCGCCGAAATCATCTGCGCATTTTCAGTTTTGTGGCCAGGATCACGATTCAAAATGCGCTTAGCCTTTAAATTAAATCCATAGTTTAAAGAAAGTCCTTAGTACAGTTCGGGTATGGTTTTAAGGAAGCTCTGAATAAACCCTCTCCCTCCGGGGCAAATCGGCACGACTGCCGATTTACTCGGCTCATCCCTGAGGCTCGCCCTTCGGGCCGTGCTTCGCACGTTCCCGTTCGCTCCCGGCGAACGGGTGCACGCGTGAGCGCCGCTTGCGGCTCCGCACAGGGCATGTGCGGAGTGACTGGGTTGGGTGAGGGCCAGTTTGGTCAAACCGTTGCGCAGGTCGCTTCTCCGAATTGGAGACTTAATCAGAGCTTCCTTGAGCCGATCCGTAATTTTTAAACCGCGACCCGCTTTGACCGGTCCGGCATCATGCTCGGCCGGCCGGGAATCCGCAAGAATGGAATACATGCAATTTGCCCGCAAACAGTACCTTCCGCGACGTAAATCGAACCCTTTCCCGCTGGGAACGACGGGCCGGAACGAGAGTCCGGAGGCGGAAAGCGTTCTGGTCAAATACAGTCATATCGGGGAATCAAGAACCGTTTTGGCCACGAGTCCAAAAACAAAAAACTCGTTTATCAAATCGGTCCATATACCGAATATGCGCCGAGTATCCAGAAGGATAAAAAACGGCGAGGACCAGGGTATTCAATGGGACAGCTTACATCATGTCATCCATTTTCGATACGCCGGGAGCAGTTGCCGGCGGCTTGCCCGGCCTCACCTCGTCCAAGGGTATTTCAGGTTGCTCAAATCGCCGCCGAGACCGCCGAAATTGCGCTTGGACTTCTAAGCTCATTCAAAAGCTACTTTTTTATACTCAAGAGTCAAGGGAGAGTTAAAACGATGAGACGTCGACGATTATGTGGCGGGCTGGCCCTGGTCCTGTCGGGAGCCGTTTTCGAAGCGCTAGCCGATGACACCGGGCCTGCCCAAGGTCTGCCCGACAATCAGGAAATCAAGGCCGCCTTCGCCGAGCTCAAGGCCGGCGAAGGCGGCTATTCGCCGGCCCGCGCCGCCCGCGAGTATTGGGACGCAGCCCGCCGGCGGATCGCACAGGACCCGCGCTGGGCCCCCTGGTTGCAGGAACGAACCGACTGGCTCAACACCTGGATGAGCCAGCCCCGCGAGAGCGCGGACTGGGTCGCCGGCTGGGTCCACGATTACATCGATCCGGACACGGGCGCTCTCCTCAACTGGACCCCCGATCAGCCGATACCGCCCGACGAACCCGGCTACGAAAAAATGCGTGCCGCCTGGATCACCCACAATCGGATCTACAACATCGATCGCGTGCTGGACGCGGCCCGGCTGTTCCGCCTGACGGACGACAGACGCTATCTCGATTGGGCGGTTTCGCAGCTCGATTTCTACGCCGACGCCTACCTCGGTTTTCCCCTGCAGACCTGGAACGGCCAGGCCCAGCTGTTGAGCCAAAGTCTGGACGAAGCGACCCGCGCCCTGGTGTTGATCGAAGCGGTCCGGCTGCTTAAGCCCCATGTCCCGGCTGCTCGCGCCGACCACTGGCGCGAAGGACTGTTCCTGCCGTTGGCGACCAATGTGATGGCTTCGGCGCGCGAGGTCCACAACATCGCCGTCTGGCATGCCGCGGCGGTGACGCTGATCGGACTCGAGTTCGAACAACCGGAGCTGATCGATTTCGGCAAGAATTCGACCCTGGGTATTCCTTCGCTCCTGGAGACAGGCGTATCACCGGACTGGTTCTGGTACGAAAACTCGCTTTCCTACCAGGATTACACGGTCAAGGCCCTGGTGGAAATGCTGATCGGCGCGTCCCTGCGCGGGCGACTGGCCGAGTTCGCGCGGCAACTCTGGATCGCGCAGAATCTGATGATTTCACCGGTGACCGTCCGCTTCGCCAATGAAGACGCACCGACTCTCAACGACTCGCCTCCCAATCGCAAGGCACCGAACCGCGACCTGTGGGCTTCGTCGCGCCGGGTTCTGCCGACCTGGATCGGGCTGGAAGAAGCGAGGGACCAGCTGACCTGGGACACTTTGCTCGATCCGCCCAAGGCGGTCGAGTCGACACCGGTACTGCCCGAGGTGGTATCGGGGCCGGTGCCGGGCCTGGACGCCGTCCAAATCGTGAAAAACGGCTGGCACGCCATGTTGCGCTACGGACAGAAAGCCCCCTTTCATGCTCAGCAGGAAGCGCTTACTTATGAACTGCAGTACGGAGACACCTGGATTCTGAAAGACGCCGGCACCGTCGGCTTCGGCTCTCCGCTGCACCTAGGATATTTCCGCCGGGCGCCGGCCCACAACGTGCCTCTGGTCGACGGTTCCGGGCAATCGCCCTGGCCGTCCGAAGGGCAGCTCCTCGACGTCTCCACGGATGGCTCGTTGGCGGAGGCTGCTCATCCGACCTATGCCAAAGGCGTAACGGCCTCGAGGCGCCTCGTTATCGGGACCCGGACGTTCACCGATAGAGTGGTGGTGAAAACCGACTCGGAAACCCCGCGAGCGATCGGTTTGGTCATGAACACGCCCTGCTCCGTGACCAGCGGTGCCGAGGTCTTACCGGAAGGAGCGCCGCTGCCCACTTCCAGTCCTTTCCAATACTGGAGCGACTGGACCACCTACCATACTCCGGGAAACTGGCGCGCCTCGCTTCACTGCGGCGATCGGCGATTTTCCCTGCAAATTTCCGGAAGCGCCATGGAGCGGGTGTTTGTGGGAACCGTCCCCGATTCCGCGGCCCCTTACACGCGCCGCGGCATCTATGTCGAAGGTATGGCGCAGCAGGCCCAATTCTATCTGGTGTTCGACCCGCGCTAGCCGAATGAATCGGTCGAACCTTTGTTTCGCGATTGTCCGGCCGGCGGTTCCGCTCGATTCGGAAACGACGGTCGTACGCTTTGATGGAGTGCAGCGAGTCGGCAATCCCTTGCCGACGGTGCAGCTGGGCCAACCGGTTCGTCGGCAAGGGATTGCCGACCTGCTCCCCGGATGGCCGTTTGCGATCGCAAGGCCGCGATCGATGCCTGTCCTGAGCTAGGTCGAAGGGCCTGTCCTGAGCTGGGTCGAAGGGCCTGTCCTGAGCTCAGTCGAAGGGCCTGTCCTGAGCTCAGTCGAAGGGCGGTTCCCTTCGTTCACCGCATCCTACGAGTCTTCGCCTGTCGGCCGCGGTGACGCGGGACGGCCGGAATCCATGCGGCGTTTCTACGCCTTCCAAGCGTTTAACCGCCGTTTCCAGGTTCAAAGGCCCGGGGATCGAACATTTCCCCGCCCTTGACCACGCGAAAAATGCGGCGCAAATGAGCAACGTCGGCCAGCGGATCGGCGTCGAGCAGCACGAAATCGGCGAGCTTGCCCTGCTCCACGGTTCCCAATTCGGCGCTGCGCCCCATGACGCGCGCTCCGCCCCGGGTCGCGGCCGCCAGAATCTCCCCGGGCGAGAGTCCGGCCTCGGCCATCAGCTCGAACTCCCGGTGCAACGCCGGCCCGTGCAAGGTGCCGATATTGCCGGCATCGGTCCCGGCGGCTATGGTCACGCCACTGTCCTGCAAGCGTTTCAGATTCCAGAACGCGACATCCCGGCTGAACCAGCGGTAAGCCCAGGGTCTTTTTCGGGCGGGCAGGCCGGCCAAGTCATCGAAGGTCGCGATCACTTCGGGATCGCCGAGGCGGCGCTCGATATCCGTCAATCGCACCTTCCTCCCGAGGACCTCCTCGTAACCCTCGTTGACGACCAGGGTAGTCACGTACACCACGCCGCGATCCTTCAACAGCTTGATGAAGGCCTCGTCGACCCGGCGGTCATCCACGCTATGGGCCAGAATGTCCGCACCGGCCACCACTGCCGCACGTGCGGTCTCCAGATCGGTCGCGTGCACAACGACCCGTGTGCCGACCGCATGGCTCATCTCTATCGCCGCCTCGACCACGGCGGTCTGAAACACAAGGCTCCGACCGGGCAGCGGAATGAACCAGATTTTGATGAGGTTCGGCTTGTGCGCCAGGATTTCCCGTACCGCAGACCGGCTCTCCGCGGCGGAATCCACCTTGATCAGCGCCGGATCGTCGGCCTTGAGCTCCCGCGGAAAATAAGTCGCAATCAGCGGCCCGGTCGCCGCAACGCGCGGCGCCAATTCGGTTCGCATCGCGCGATCCCGCACCTGGAAGGTCCACAACGGGCCGCCGACGTCCACCACCGAGGTAACGCCGCTCGCCACATAGCGGGCCAAAGTATCGGGAATGCGTTCCCTGAGGCTGCGGATCTCGTCCCCATAAGGGCGAGTCTCCCGCAGATCGATCACGTCCGGGCGGGTATAAAGGCCGCCCGATTGAAAAAAGTGAATGTGGGCGTCGATCAGGCCGGGAACGATCCATTTACCGCTCGCATCGACCACCCGCGTTTCGGGCGGAATCCTTATCTCGTTCCGGCTTCCCACGGCGGCAATCCGCCCGTCCCGGACGAGAATCACCGCGTCGGCGCGCGGAACGCCGCCGGTGCCATCGATCAAGGTAGCGCCGATAAAAGCCGTCACATCCGCTCTACTCCCGCCGGCGACCAATAGAAACCACAATGCGATTGCCAAAAAAACGCCGGTATTTGGCAATCGGTAATTCCACATCGCTTTCAATTCGAATCAAGAAAACCTGAGCTTTTTATTTCGACCGCGGTCCGGGCCGTTTATTGCGGAGGAACTTGGAGGAGATCGGGCGGCACGAGGGTGCCGTTTCACAGGTGCCCCGGCGAGACGGCCGGGGTTAGGCGGGTTTAAGCACGCTCGCGCAAGTTGCGGGATTGCCGATGGGCGTACTGCTGCGTCCATCGGCAATCCCGGCTAAAGTCAGTCACACGGTATGCAGTAGTTTGTTCCGGAGACCCTCACTCTGTCCGGAGGGCACCCGTCGGTTCCGCATCGATATCTAATTTGCGTGACGCGTTGTGCTGCGATGGCGGGAGATGTCTCTGCAACCGGAACCGGCTCGCCGGCGGCATCGGTGATGAGCCAGGCGGAGCCGGTCAGGACCGTGCCGGTGGCGAGGCCGATGAAGCTGAAGGCGTGGTCGGGCTTGAGGACGAAGGCGTAGCCCGGGGCATCGGCGGCGGTGTCCGATTCGGCATCGTCTACCGTGAACCGGAGGGTTCCGGTGCAATCCGGGTTGACGGTGTAGGTGGCGCCCTGTCGAGCGGTTGCGGGCGTCGTCGTATTCGCGGATTCGGTGAATCTGAGCCAGGCATGGCCTTTGCCGTCGGCTTCGAGGGTGCCCACCTGGGCAAAATGGACGGTCTCGGTCTTGGTCAGATCGAGGTCGGTCTCCGTTCTGCTCGGCCCGTCCACTCGACCGGACGCCTGAAAGCCGTACCGGCCTTTCAGGCTATCGACGCCGCACGTGCCGTCCGCCGCTTGAGCGGCGGGAGCGATCGCTATCGAAATCACGAACAAACCTAACAAAGTCTGATGATGTCGATTCCTCAACATTCGGTTTCTCCCAAAACAGCTGCAAGTGAAATGTTCAAAAACCTTGCGAGTCAATCCCTTCTGCGTGTCGTCGTTGGACTGATTCGTGAAAGCATGCCGGTGGTTTACGTTCGCACGATTCGGTGGCATGAACCTGGCATATATTCCTGCAACTGAGCTAAAAAGACTTGTCAGTCATGGCTGATTTTTCTGTAGGATTTGGACGACAGAGCCGAAAGCCGGGCCGAGTGACGTCGGGAAGGGCGGCTTCGGTGCCCCCCGAAGACGCCGTTTGCGATTGGAAGGGTGGCTCCGGTGCTCCCGGAGACACCGTTTGCGATTGGAAAGGATTCCCGACCTACAAGGGTGCCCGGTCGTAGGTCGGCAATCCCTTGCCGACGCAGACGCTCGACCGGGCCGTGACGTCGGGAAAGGATTCCCGACAAAAATCGGGTGGTTAGAGAACGGCCGGGTGCGCATGGCGCGTCTTCGCGTTCGGCCGATTCCCAAGCCGTGTCGCTGTTGGGATGTTGTGGCGCCGGATCGCCCATACGCCCAGGCCTGACTGGCATGCGTTCCGGGACATCAGTTCGGAGTCTTCAGAATGCCAGCGTAAGGTGAAAAAACATCGTCCTTTCCGGAATGAACAAAGGCGTCTCCTCCAGGCGCCCGGTTCGATAGCCGAGGGAGTTCTGCCCGAGGAAATCGAATTGTTGGTCCAGCACGTTTTTTACGACGAATCCGGCTGTGCCAAAGCGATTGGGTAAACGATACCTCAGGGCAAAATCGAGCAGTGCGAACTGATTGTCGTCGTGGTTCCTAGACGAAGGGTCATTCCGTTCGAGGGCCTCCTGATTGACATAGGTCACCGTGATAGTGCTCGATAGGCCGGAGGGATGAAAATAACTCAAACTCAGCGGGGCGATATGATTCTGGTATCTCGTCTCATCGCCGCTCGTGTAAATATCGAACTGATACTCCAGGCCGGCAGCGAAATTATCGTTGATCGCCCAGTAGCCATAGGCACGGTACAGCATTTCTTCTTGTTTCAATATTTCGCTCTGCGTATCCAGGCTCACTTTCGGAAGGATAGGCGTAATCATATCCCGTAACGAGGCCTCCAAACCCACCATGAGATCGGACGAAAACTTGTGATCCAGACCGATGCCGTAGCGCCTGGCATCCGTGGTCGGGTAACCGTCGAAGAACTGATTGAACCCTGCGATCTGGGTGGGTTCGATCGTGGCATCGTGCTCGACGCCACGATCGAAAGTTCGGAATGCGGCGAGGCGTAGGATGGTGTCGGCCGTGAGTTCCCACGCCAGTCCCACTTTCGGGTTGACCTGGCCGTAGTCTCCCACCCATTGATTGCACGATGAATCGTAGCTCATGCCCAGCGTCCAGGTCATGGTCTTCGGAAAGCGAATATGGGAATACAGATAAGCATTACTGTGGCGGATGTGGTAAGCGATACGCTCGCTGGAAAGGCCGAGGCTACTTGCCAACTCATTTGACAACTCGACGGACAAGTCGCGGCGGCCGCCGCCTAAAATGAGATCGAAGGGGTCGCGCCGGTAGATGTACTGGGCTTCTCCTGCAAAGCCACGCTGGCTCATGGTCTCCGAAAGATTTTTCGGGATCCGGGAAAGGATCATTTCAACGCGGTTGTGCAACGTGTCCAGATACATGGCCGAAAGAATGACGTCGGAGTTCGCGGTGGGCGAATAACGAAGGCCGGTCCTAATGCTGTCGGTGGTGACCTCGCGCCGAAAGCTATCGTCGAAAGTCTCCAGGTTGCCGTAGAACAGCAAATCCCCATGCTCCAAATGTCGGTGCCGGTATTCGGCCTGAATGCTCAAGTTAGGGCTGACCATGCCCTGGGCGAAGACGTTATAAATATCCTGGCGCAAGTCGTTGTTCTTGCGGAAGCCGTTGGTCTCGTAATGGAACTGGCCAAGGCTGTAGGAGAAGTTGTCCCAGAGCCCGGAATGCACCAGCTCTTCCCCGAAGGTGTCGTTGCTGCCCGCAATGCCGGAGGCCTGGAAGCTGAAGCGGTCGCGGGTGAACATGGGGTTGAACTCGTTGAACGAAAGCCGCGACGGCCCCGCGCCGTCCGGAATCAGCAGCCGGCCTTCTGCTAGGTGGGGCTGTATCGGGGTGGTGTTGATCGGCTGCAGTAACTGCGATTGCAGCACTTCGCTAGCGCGGGCGATCTCGTGCCGCGGCAGGGACGAGTAGGAATCGGCCAACAGCCGGTGCGCGGAATAATTGCCCGGCTCGACGCTGAGCGAGCGCCAGCCTTCGACCACGGCGCGCTGGCCGAAGCCGAGATCGGTGTAGATGCGCCCCAGGGCGGCGCTGCGGGCGGCGAGGTCGTCGTCCAGAGCGAGCTTGGAACGGTAGACCGCGCGGTTGTCGTTCAGCTCGATCGCGCGTTGCAGTTCCTTGAACGCTTCCACCGGCCGGTTTTCGGTCTGCTTCTTGATCGCTTCGTAGAACCAGGGCGTGGGGTCCTTGGGATCGAAGGTCTTGGCGAGGTCGAACTGCTTTTCGGCGACTGCGTTGCGTTTCTGCTCGTAATAAGCCTTGCCGAGATAGCTGCGGATCAGGGCGTCGCCGGGGTCGAGGCTGGCGGCGGTCTCGATCGCCGCCGTACCCTCCTTCAGCTCGCCCTTGCGCACCAGAGCCAGCCCCGAGCCGAAGCGGGCCAGGGGATCGGCGGAATCGAGCTCGGCGCCTTTCCCGAAGCTCGCCAGCGCTTCGGAGGCATCCCCGTCCATGAGTTCGACGAAGCCCAAGACGACATGGGCGCGGGGATGGCGCGGGTTGATCCGGACCGCATGCTCGGCGGCCTTGCGTGCATCGGACCAGCGCCCCAGGCCGGCCAGGAGTTCCGCCCGGCGGGCTTCGACCAGGGCATCGCCGCGATCGAGCGCGGCCGCGCGGTCGATGCTGGCCAGCGCGCCTTCGAGATCGAACGCGGCCTGGCGTGCATAGGATTGCGCCATCCAGCCCGAAGCCGCAGCGGGGTCGGTTTGCACCGCCCTATTCGCGAGGTCGAGCGCTTCCGGCTTCCGGTTGCGGGCGAGGGCGATGACCGCGCGTAAGGCGTCGATGGCGGCAGGCGCTTTCGCCCCCCGGGCCTGGGCGGCCAGCAGCGGTTCCGCTTCGTCCACCCGGCCCACGCTCAGGAGCAGGCCGGCGTAGAGGGCGGCGAAATCGACATCGCGGCGCGCGTCCGGCACGCGATCGAGCGCGGCCAGGGCTTCGACGATGTCGCCGTCGGCATAAAGGCGGAGGGCTTCGGCGACGTGCGGGTCGCGCACGCGCGCCTGCAGGGCGGCGTAGTCCACCAGCGGCGGGAAATAAAGCGCCCACTGGACGCTGTCTTCCGGCCGCAGATCCAGGGCCAGGCGCGGCGCCTCGCCGAGGGCTGCGACGGCGGTCTGGCCGTCCTTGAGCACGACCTGTCCCTTAGTATTGGAGGTCTCGACCTCGCCTTCGAAGACCGTGACCTGGCCGCCCTCGGGACCCGCCTTGATGAGGAACTCGGTGCCCTTGATGGCGGCGTTGATGTATGGGGTTCGGATGTCGAGCGGCTTGGACGTCCGGCTGCGGGCGTACAGGGCGCCGGTGAGCAGTTCGAGCCAGGACGGCGCTTCCGCCTTTCCATCCGAAAAGACCACGATAGTGTCCTGATCGAGCGCGATGTAGGTTTGATTCGGCAGGAGCAACGATGCGCGGCTTCGGGCCAGCGTTCGGATCTTGTCGCCGGGACAGAAGGTCTCCTCGGACATGGCCGGCTCCCATGACGGCTTGCCGGAAGGCTTGATCTCGACCCGTCCCTGCGCCGACACCAGACGGGCGGCCCATTGTTCACAGGCATCCGAGAGAGCGGGTCCGCTCGTGAAAAATGCAACAATGGTCAAGAATAATTTGGCAGATTTTTGCATCAAGTGCCGACAAACGTTTTTCCGTAGCTGCAAGACGTACTCCGTTGTTTCCCTTTCGGAATAAATCGGCCGGGACTGGAAACGGTCGAACCAAACGCCTCGGAAGGGATTCGGACAGCAAACTCAGGCAACCCCCGTACGGGGCGGGGACTTTCTTCGATCGATCAGTTACTCCAATCGTTTGCTCCGAATTGTAGAGAAGTAACCGGGTTTCGAAGGCCTTCGGAAGACGGATTTCGTTCGTTGGTTTGGAGATGGGTTCACGCGGCTTGCGGGAGGTTTGCATTCATACCGACGAGGACTGCAGGCGTGAGTATCTTCTTGCAACCGAGGCAAAAAGGCTTGTAGTCCTGTGCTGATTTTTCTGTAGGAAATGGACGACACGACCGATGGGCCGAGTTGCCGGGGCCGGCGCGGCAGGCGGAGCGCCGGCCTGATGCTGGTATTCGCGTGTGATTTAAGGTGTCAGTCGTAACGTCGGGAAAGGATTCCCGATCTACCAGGCGACACGGTTGTAGGTCGGCAATCCCTTGCCGACGAAAGCGGTTGTCCGGGCGGTGACGTCGGGAAAGGATTCCCGACCTTGTATTATGAATTCCGTGTGGTTCGGAAGGGGTTGGAGAAGACTCCCGACCGGTCACCACAGGCCTGGAGGGCGCTCCAGGTTTGAGCGACTGGATGCCGTTCCCGCCCTTGGGACACCAAGCCCGTTGCGTAGATCGATGCAGCAGTCGCTCACCCTCATCGAGCGATCGAACAGTATCTTCGGCCCGGCTTGCCGGCAGCCCGCATTCACAAGGTAGATCATTTGAGGTTCATGATGCCCACGTTTTATCTCGGAATTGATGTCGCCAAAGCCAAACTGGACTGCGCGTTACGCCTCCCCAACGGGAAGTTCCGAACCAAAGTCATCGCCAACTCCCAAGACGGGTTCGCCACCCTCGTCACTTGGCTCACCGGCCCAGAGGCACGGAATGTTCACGTGTGTATGGAAGCCACTGGGGTGTATTGGGAAGACGTCGCCCAGTGCTTGGCTACCCAAGGGTTCACTGTCAGCGTCATCAACCCTGCCCAAATCAAAGCCTATGCCGCTTCCCGCTTAACCCGGACCAAAACCGATGCCGTCGATGCGCGCCTCATCGCCGAATTTTGCGCCGAGCGCCATCCGCCTCCCTGGCAGGCGAGAAGCGAAGCCGAAATCGCCTTGCGCGCGCTCGTGTTGCGTCTGGATGCGTTGCAAGCCCTGCGGACCCAGGAAAGTAACCGCCTGGAGGTCGCCCGGGACGCGGTGCGCACCAACATTCAAGAACACCTGAATTGGCTCGATCAGCAGATCAAGAGCCTGATCAAAACCATCAATGAGCACATCGACTCTAACCCCGATCTGAAGGGGAAGCGCGAATTACTCGAGAGCATCCCCGGTATCGGGGAACGCACCATCGCCATTCTGCTCGCCTTCTATGCCGAGCCCAGCCGCTTCGCCAATAGCCGACAAGCCGTCGCCTTCGCCGGGCTCGACCCGCGCCGGCAGGAGTCCGGAACGAGCGTGAAAACCAAGCCGCGGCTGTCCAAGGTCGGCCATGCCTTCTTGCGCAAAGCCCTCTACATGCCAGCCATGGTGATCCTGTATAAGACCGCTTGGGGCCAGCCCTTCAAGAACCGGCTCGCGCTCTCGGGCAAGCCCGCCAAGCTCATCATCGGTGCCATGATGCGCAAGCTCCTCCAGGTCGCTTTCGGCGTCCTCAAGTCCGGAAAACCCTTCGATCCAGCACTCCATGGCACTTGACCCGGATAACAGTATCTACCAGGCGACACGGTTGTAGGTCGGCAATCCCTTGCCGACAAAGACGCTCGACCGGGCCACGGTGTCGGGAAAGGATTCCCGACCGACCAGGAGGCACGGTCGTAGGTCGGCAATCCCTTGCCGACGCAGACGCTCGAATGGGCCGCGGCGTCGGGAAAGGATTCCCGACCTACAAGGCGCTCTGTCGTAGGTCGGCAATCCCTTGCCGACAAACCCTTTCCCCAACCATTCTCTAATCCAAATCCATTCCCCGGATCGACGGCGGCTCGCTCGCGCCCCAAGCTTCGGGATAGGCGCCGCGCATCCGCCATTCATGGAAGCTGGAGTGCGCATATGCCCCTGGATTCCGGGCAATCCCATGCTTGACCGGATTGAAATGGATGTAATCCAAATGTCGGGCGAAATCGTCCTGGTCCCGAACGATGTGATCATAGAATCGGTTCTGCCACCAAGAGCCCGGCAGGCCGGCGACGGCTTTGAAACGCCAGGTCACTTCCCGCTTTACGGCGGCAATGATCTTTGAAACATGGACCGCGTCATCCGGTTTGAACAGCCAATGGAAGTGGTCCGGCAATACGACATGCGCCAGGTGCCTATAGCGGTAAATCGCTTTAACCGACCTCATGGAGGCGAGCAAAATCTGCACGGAAACTTCGTCGGCGAGCCATGGCTTCCTGCCTTGGGTGACCAAGGTAACGAAGACGGGGTGGCCGGCAAGATAATACCGTCGATAGCGAGGCATGAGATCAAATGAATCGGTGGTAGTTGAAATATAGAACATTGAGCTTATGCCGACGCGTTGTGTCGCGATGGGATTCCCGACCTACAGGGTGGCACGGTTGTAGGTCGGCAGTCCTTTGCCGACGCAGACGCTGGATCGGGCGGTGCCGTCGGGAAAGGATTCCCGACCTACAATGCGGCACGGTCGTCGGTCGGCAATCCCTTGCCGACAAAGACGCTCGACCGGGCCACGGTGTCGGGAAAGGATTCCCGACCGACCAGGAGGCACGGTCGTAGGTCGGCAATCCCTTGCCGACGCAGACGCTCGAATGGGCCGCGGCGTCGGGAAAGGATTCCCGACCTACAGGGTGCACGGTCGTAGGTCGGCAATCCCTTGCCGACGAAAGCGGTTGTCCGGGCGGTGACGTCGGGAAAGGATTCCCGACCTACAGGGAGGCACGGTCGTAGGTCGGCAATCCCTTGCCGACGAAAGCGCCGGCCGACCGGTTAACGTCGGCAAAGGATTGCCGACCTACAAAATCGGTGGCGTTGGAGAGCGGGTGGCGCACCCTCCCGATCCGGTCAGTTCAACACGGTAGGCAGCTAAAGGCTCCGATAGACCACCAGTATCCGTTCGGACAAATAAGACTGCATTGCGCTGCCGCATAGAGCAGCCCTCCGTCGCCGGCACTACGTGGAATTGGTTCACTGGTGGCATCGAAAATTTGCCACGCCGAGCCGGTCAAAACCATGTTGGTGATAGTGCTGATGAAGCTGAAGGTATCGTCGGGTTTGAGAACGAAGGCATAGCCCGGACCATTCTCGGCCGCGTCGACCTTGGGGTCGCCCAGCAAGTAGCGGATGGTGCCGGTGCAATCGGGGTTGACGGTATAGACGGCGCTGCTTTTGGAGGTGGCGGGCGGTGAGTTATGGCCGGTCGATGTGACTTTGATTTAGGCGTTGCCTTCGCCGTCCGCTTCCAGGGTGCCCACCTGGGCAAAGTGGATGGTCTCGGTTTTGGCCAAATCGACCCTGGCGCCCGCCTTGACCGGCACGTCCACGCGGCCGGACGCCTGAAAGCCGTAGCGGCCTTTCAGGCTCTGGATATCGCAGACGCCGTCCGCGGCCTCGGCGGCGGGTGCCAGGGCGATCGCGAGGGTGAACAATCCCAACAACATCTGAAGACGTTTAATTCCCAACATTCGAATGCTCCCAAGACTATGGATGAAACCGTTGCTCGACGCGCCGTGAGCCGCGGGGTCTTGCCCGCGGGTTCGGGGCCGGATTCACACCATGGGGTTCGCCCCATTCGGCGCTCGTTAGCCGGCGTATCTTCGCGAAACGGCAGCAAAAAGGCTTGTAGGCTGCAGATGATTTTTATGTAGGTAGTGGATGATATGGTGATAGGTCGACATGCCTTTGCCGACGAAGCGGTTCGCCGGGCCGCGGCTCCGCATCGGCAAGGGATGGCCGACCTATAAAATCGGGGAGTTTAGAGAGCGGGTGGGTAAGGCTGGGGTGGGTGATTTACGGTGCGGGGAGCGGCGGGAGGATTCGGCGGCAAGGCGAAGGGTGCGCGTGGCGCACCCTTCGTTCAGTTCACTAGCATGGAATGCAACTGAAACTTCCAGGCGCAAGTTTTTCGCCCTTCGGACAACTGACACCACATATCGATGTGGCGGCAAGTAAAGCTCCGCCCGCGATGGCCGCTGCCAGCTTCTTTTTATGGCGTTTAGCCAATTCCCAAGCCCCATTGGTTTTCTGTTGTCGTGAAGCCTGATCGCTCATATATTCCTCCCAGTCTGACGTGCATTCCTGGACATCTGTACGGAGTCCTCAAAATGCCAGTGTGAGTTGAAAAAACATCGTCCTTTCCGGAATAAATAAAGGCGTTTCTTCCAAGCGCCTCGTTCGAAAGCTGAAGGCGTTCTGGCCCAAAAAATCGAATCGCTGATCCAACAGGTTTTTTACTACAAATGCCGCCGTGCCGTAACGATAGGGTAAACGATATTTCAGGGAAAAATCGAGTAGCGCGAACTGATTGTCATCGTGATTTTTCAAAAACTCGACATTCCCTTCGAAGGCTTCCTGATTGACATAGGTCACTGTGACGGTACTAGACAGGCCGGAGGGATGGAAGTAGCTCAAACTGAGCGGGATGATATGGTTCTTATAGATGGTCAAAGTGTCGATTGCGTAGGTATCGAACTGATATTCCAGGCTTGCAGCGAAGTAATCGTTAATTGCCCAGTGGTTGTAAGCACGATAGAGTATTTCTTCCCGTTGCGAGATAAAGTTGGACGTAGCTAAACTGACGCGCCGCGGGACAAGCACAATTTCGTCGCGCAACGATGCTTCCAAGCCGACCATGAGACTGGACGAAAACTTGTGATCCAGACCGATGCCGTAACGCCTAGCATCCGTGGCGGCAACGCCATCAAAGAATTGGTTAAACCCAGCGATCTGAGTCGGCTCGATAGTCGAGTCCTCCTCGTCGATACCCCTATCAAAGGTGCGGAATGCAGCGAGACGTAAGATTGTATCGGGCGTAACCTCCCAGATCAGCCCGAGTTTTGGGTTGACCTGGTCGTAATCGCCGATCCATTGATTACGGGACAAGTCGTAGCTGATCCCAAGCGTCCAGATCATGGTGCTCGGAAAGCGGACATGGGAATAGAGATAAGCGTTGCCGTGGCGGATGTCGTAAGCAATCTCTTTGGCAGAGAAAGGATCTGACAAATCAGCCGAAATGTCGCGGCGGCCACCGCCCAAGATCAGATCGAAGGGGTCGCGCCGGTAGATATATTGGGCTTCGCCCGCGAAGCCGCGCTGACTAGCGGTGTATGATCCGTTTTCATCGACGTGATTCCGAAGAGAATCCAGGTACTTGGCCGACAGAATGACGTCGGAATTTACAGTGGGCGAATAATGAAGGCCGGTCCTAATGCTGTCGGTGGTTACCTCGCGCCGAAAGCTATCGTCGAAAGTCTCCAGGTTGCCGTAGAACAGCAAATCCCCATGCTCCAAATGTCGGTGCCGGTATTCGGCCTGAATGCTCAAGTTAGGGCTGACCATGCCCTGGGCGAAGACGTTATAAATATCCTGGCGCAAGTCGTTGTTCTTGCGGAAGCCGTTGGTCTCGTAATGGAACTGGCCAAGGCTGTAGGAGAAGTTGTCCCAGAGCCCGGAATGCACCAGCTCTTCCCCGAAGGTGTCGTTGCTGCCCGCAATGCCGGAGGCCTGGAAGCTGAAGCGGTCGCGGGTGAACATGGGGTTGAACTCGTTGAACGAAAGCCGCGACGGCCCCGCGCCGTCCGGAATCAGCAGCCGGCCTTCTGCTAGGTGGGGCTGTATCGGGGTGGTGTTGATCGGCTGCAGTAACTGCGATTGCAGCACTTCGCTAGCGCGGGCGATCTCGTGCCGCGGCAGGGACGAGTAGGAATCGGCCAACAGCCGGTGCGCGGAATAATTGCCCGGCTCGACGCTGAGCGAGCGCCAGCCTTCGACCACGGCGCGCTGGCCGAAGCCGAGATCGGTGTAGATGCGTCCCAGGGCGGCGCTGCGGGCGGCGAGGTCGTCGTCCAGAGCGAGCTTGGAACGGTAGACCGCGCGGTTGTCGTTCAGCTCGATCGCGCGTTGCAGTTCCTTGAACGCTTCCACCGGCCGGTTTTCGGTCTGCTTCTTGATCGCTTCGTAGAACCAGGGCGTGGGGTCCTTGGGATCGAAGGTCTTGGCGAGGTCGAACTGCTTTTCGGCGACTGCGTTGCGTTTCTGCTCGTAATAAGCCTTGCCGAGATAGCTGCGGATCAGGGCGTCGCCGGGGTCGAGGCTGGCGGCGGTCTCGATCGCCGCCGTACCCTCCTTCAGCTCGCCCTTGCGCACCAGAGCCAGCCCCGAGCCGAAGCGGGCCAGGGGATCGGCGGAATCGAGCTCGGCGCCTTTCCCGAAGCTCGCCAGCGCTTCGGAGGCATCCCCGTCCATGAGTTCGACGAAGCCCAAGACGACATGGGCGCGGGGATGGCGCGGGTTGATCCGGACCGCATGCTCGGCGGCCTTGCGTGCATCGGACCAGCGCCCCAGGCCGGCCAGGAGCTCGGCCCGGCGGGCTTCGACCAGGGCATCGCCGCGATCGAGCGCGGCCGCGCGGTCGATGCTGGCCAGCGCGCCTTCGAGATCGAATGCGGCCTGGCGTGCATAGGATTGCGCCATCCAGCCCGAAGCCGCAGCGGGGTCGGTTTGCACCGCCGTATTCGCGAGGTCGAGCGCTTCCGGCTTCCGGTTGCGGGCGAGGGCGATGACCGCGCGCAAGGCGTCGATGGCGGCAGGCGCTTTCGCCCCCCGGGCCTGGGCGGCCAGCAGCGGTTCCGCTTCGTCCACCCGGCCCACGCTCAGGAGCAGGCCGGCGTAGAGGGCGGCGAAATCGACATCGCGGCGCGCGTCCGGCACGCGATCGAGCACGGCCAGGGCTTCGACGATGTCGCCGTCGGCATAAAGGCGGAGGGCTTCGGCGACGTGCGGGTCGCGCACGCGCGCCTGCAGGGCGGCGTAATCCACCAGCGGCGGGAAATAAAGCGCCCACTGGACACTGTCTTCCGGCCGCAGATCCAGGGCCAGGCGCGGCGCCTCGCCGAGGGCGGCCACGGCGGTCTGGCCGTCCTTGAGCACGACCTGTCCCTTAGTATTGGAGGTCTCGACCTCGCCTTCGAAGACCGTGACCTGGCCGCCCTCGGGTCCCGCCTTGATGAGGAACTCGGTGCCCTTGATGGCGGCGTTGATGAACGGGGTTCGGATGTCGAGCGGCTTGGGCGTCCGGCTGCGGGCGTACAGGGCGCCGGCGAGCAGTTCGAGCCAGGACGGCGCTTCCGCCTTCACATCGGAAAAAACCACGACGGTGTGCTGATCGAGCGCGATGTAGGTTTGATTCGGCAGGAGCAGCGATGCGCGGCTGCGAACCAGGGTTCGGATTCGGTCACCGGGGCAGAAGGTTTGTTCGTCTTCCACCGGCGTCCATGACGGTTTCCCCGAGGACTGGATCTCGACCTGGCCCTGTGCCGAAACCAGCTGGGCGGCCCATTGTTCGCAGGTGGCCGCGATACCGGGACGGCTCACGAGGAGTACGGCGATCATCGTCAGAAACAATTTGGCTGATTTTTGCATCGAGCTGCGAAACGTGTGTTTGAGTTGTTGTCAAAGGACTTTCGCATGGGCTCCGGTCCCCCCCCCAGCCTGGTGCAACCAGGCATTATTTTCGTGCCTTATTCGCGCATCCTGCCTACGGCACCCCAATGCCGTTAAGTCAGGCCGTCATGTCGTCATCCAGGGCACAAGGATGTGGTTCGCTCCATGTCATCCTTGGCGTCCGGGTCTTCCCGGGCTGTCCTGCCCGGCACCCCGCGTGCCGCGCCCGGTAAGCGGGTTGAGCAAAAGCCGTGCCCGCATTTCCGGGATTGTGGGCAGCGATAAGCTGTTTGTTGAGACACGCATTTATCGCCGCCGCCGGCTTCCTCCGGAGGGGTAGGTGTAATTGTTACACCCTTCCGGAGGTGCGGGATTTTGCGATGCCTTTCCCTGAAGATAAGGGCGCAAAATCCCGAACGATACGGTTCGTGCCTCACCGCATCCTACTGCTCCTTCTACGACACCCTGCGGCGGGAGCGAGGGTTAGCTAGTGAGGGGATTGAAAAATAGGGAGTTCCTTCTTTTTGATCCCCTCATCCCAAGCTTCTCCCGGAGGGAGAAGGGGCAAAATGCGTAAGTCCCGCGGCATTGCCGCCGGGCACGGGTCTTTACTGTGCGTAACGTAAAGTCCTATTCGAATCGCCCTCACCCCAACCCTCTCCCAGAGGGAGAGGGGGCTCTTTTGGCTTTACTTTCTTGAGCATCAGTAACTCATCTCGCGAGGCTGCAAACGCCAGGACGATTTTTCCGACCGGAAAGATCGCGGCCAAAGCGGCCGCTTACACATGGAGGGGCCGACTTAGAGTATTTTTCGATTCGGTGTAAGGGATCCCGATATGTAGGTCGGCAATCCTTTGCCGACGTTCCGGCTCGGCAAAGGGCTTTGTCGGCAAGGGATTGCCGACCTACAGTCTTCCTTCCCGACACGAGTCCGTACACCGACATGAAAAACGCTCTAAGGCCTGCTCGCCGTTGGAACTGCAATTTCGGCGCTTCCGGAAACGCCGTTTGCGATTGAAAGGGTCGCTCCCAGCGAACTTGTCCGAAAACAGTCCTGCGTCAGTCCTGTTCCATTTGCCTGTATAGCGGTCGGGGAGGGACTCGAATTCGGCCGGATCAATTCGAGGTCATTTGGTTAGCGGACGGGCCGAGTCCGATTTTTCAACACGAATGCCGAGCGGCTGATCGCCAGCCGCAAGTCCCCCCCTGAGACGCGCCTCGCATGTTTTCAAATAAAATCGGATCGGTCCGTCTTCGGGTAATTGTAGAACAAGCTGGCTGAAAGCGGCATAAGCTTCCAGCCATCGTTCTTCCTGGAAGTGGTCGAGGGCAGTCTGAAACCGGTGGTTGACCTCGCACCAGTGGCCCATTTCCACTGCCTCGGCGGACACCAATTGGGCTACGGATACCGGCCGGGTTTTCCCGGCCAGAAGAAATTGGCCCAGCCGCCGGGCCCGGTTTTCCTCGAGTCCCTGCAGCACGGCTTCCGATACCAGGATTTCGGTACCGAGTACCTTGTTTAAGGCTTCCAGGCGCGCCGCGATGTTGACTGTGTCGCCGACCGCCCGGATCTCGCCGCGGCTGTCGGTGCCGATATAGCCGATGCGGAGATCGCCGCAGTGTATCCCTATGCGTACCGGAAAGCAGATTTGATGGTGCTGCTCGAAGCGGCGCACGGCCTGCTGGATTTCGAGCGCGGCCTGCAACACGTTGCACCGTGTTTTGGGATCGTTCCCTTCGGTGATCCAGATCGCCAGCATGGCGTCCCCGATGACGTCGGAAATCCATCCGCCGTGCCTCGCCACGGGTTGGAAGATGACCCGGTAGTATTCGTTCATCAGGTCAGCGAGTGCCATGGGTTCCATGGTTTCGGCCAGGGCCGAGTATCGCCCGGCGTCGGTGGCGAGGCAAATGCCATGGGTCAAACGCCCGTACGAGGGCAATGCTTTGATGTCTTCATCCCGGGTCAGGTGGCTGAAAACGTCCACGGGAATGAAGCGCTCGATCACCGAGTGTATTTTTTCTTCGCGCCGGACTCGCCGCCAATGGTTGATCAGCATGCTGCTCAGCAGGGCGGCCGGCGCGTGCCAGATCAGCGGGATGAAGAGCGGCAGCCAAAATCCTTCGGCGAGGAACAGTCCCCATGCCGTCGACAAATATCCGCCGCTCAGCACCGCAATCGAGAGCAGCGCCTTTTTCACCGAGAGCAGTTGCGCGCAGCAACCCAGGACGAGTCCCCAGGAGAACAGCCAGGCGAGTTCTTCCAGCGGCGTAAGCAAGGGCCGCACCGATTTGTCTTCGAGCAGGTTGGCCAGGGCGGTCGCCGTCAGTTCGACCGAACTGATCGTGGAATAGGGCGACTGGAACAGCCCTTCGGTATATTCGGGCTGAAAATCCTCGAGATATCCGATCAGGACGATTTTGCCGCGAAGCGCCGTCATCAGTTGTTCGGACGGGGAGTCGACGAGTTTATAGAACGGTATGGTGGGAAAGGTGCGGGCGGGACCGTAATGGCTGAAGTAACGCGGCCGCCCGCTGGCATGAACGCGAAACAGGGCGCGCAGCATGAGGCGCGTTCTTTCGGACATCGGTCTTTGCTGGAGGCTGCTCTCGAGGGCGGGCAGCAAATCGGATCGGGATTGCAGGAGTACGGTAAGCTCGCGCTGCAAGGCGTCGAACTGCTCCCGTTCGCTCGTTTCCTTCCTGAGGAAATCGGTCGCTTCCGGCGCCACATCGCCGAAAACGCCGAGCAGGTCGTCGCGGGCCGTGAGCAGGGCGTAGGCCAGCAGCAGCCGGGCGGGCAAGGTCGCCTGGCTTTCTCCCCCGAAGAAGGAGAGAAACTGGTTCATGCCGTAGTCGTCCTTGGGCAGGAGGAACGGTGCCGTGGCCAGGGCCGCATCGGTCAATTGTTCGGTGGAATGCACCACCGATTCCAGGTATATGCCCGCAGAAACCTGCCGGGGCTTGACGTAATCGGTCAGCACGACGCGCCCCATGCGTTGCATCGCGTCGGCCATGTCCCGGTCGTCGTCGGGATCGGACGCCGGGCTGAAAAAAAAGACATTGAACGCGAGCAGTTCGGCGCCGGACGCCTGGACATTGCGAATTACCCTCGCGTTGAGCCTGCGCGGCCATGACTGGGGATCGTTGGGCGCCTGCAGGCGCAGCGCGGACTCGTGATCGATGCCCACGATCACGATTTCTCCGGGTGGACTTTCCGCGCCCCTCAGGCGGTAAAGCAGGCCGAAATCGAATCGTTCGCCGAATTGTGCCAGAACGGGTATGAGGCTGAGCAGCAAACCGCTGAACGCGATCAGAAGCGGCACTCGCGCGCGCCGTAACCATCCCAGCACCAGCGGGATAGGATTGCTCATAAGGCGTCTTGACCGCCCGGGTTCACGCCGTGAAATGCGGAACGGTGATTGGCTGATATCACTACAATCAAATCCTGGAAAGAAGGCCGGTCGCAAGAATTCGTCGCCACGGATTTGGTCGCTTCGCGGGCTGAAACCGTCCGTGACATTCCACGGTTCCACCGCACCGATTTTTTGGAATCGTCTACATTATACGTAGTGAAATCCACAACGGAGCGAGATTGGTAAATATGTCACGGAATCATCGATTGTCACGCCTTAGTCTGAGGCTTGCACGAAATATCAAGAGACCCGGTCGATGAAGTCTGATCCACCCAAGAACCAGAAGGAATCCGACCTGGAGATCTACACGTTTCACTTGCGTTTCGAGGGTTCGACCGGGGTGGCTGTGGAAACCAGCGGCTATTGGTGCGATGCGGGAGGACGCCTGATCGAAGGAGCCGATACGGTCAACGGGAAACTGGTGTTGGCGCTGACGGAAGCGGAGGTCGATTGCGGACGCTTGCTGATCGTCCCGATTTCCACCGACGCGTTTCAGGCCCGCAGGGTTACGGCCGACACCTTGCTCGCGTTCGATGCGTTCGAACCCAAAACGCTTTTCGATCCCGCGCTGCGGCACCATGTTTTGCCGGAAATTCCGGAATCCTTGTGGCGGCTTTGGTTCTTGTACCGACGGCTCGCGCAGACGCGCCCGCGCCCGTCGCGGGCCGGCATTCGGAGCTGGTAGGGGCGGCGCGCGCGGTTTGGTGATCTTCCGGGTCCGGAAAGGCGGCCGACCGCTTCCATGGCCCCGCCCGCCCGGACAAATCCGGCGAGCCCGACTCTTGAGCGATTTCACGCTTGTAGGGAAGCCCGGATTTTTGCTGCGCGTTAAGTAAAGTAAAGTCCTATTCGGATCGCCTTCACCCCAGCCAAATTACGCCTCACATTCCCTGTGTGGAGCCGCAAGCGGCGCTCACGCGTGCAAATCGGCAGTCGTGCCGATTTGTCCCGGAGGGAGAGGGAACTCTTGTGGCTTTACTTCCTTGGCCATTCGTAAGACTCCAATTCGGAGAATCAGCCTGTGCAACGGATTGATTTAACAGGCCCTCACCCAGCCCTCTCCCGGAGGGAGAGGGCTTATCGGGGCTTCCTTAAAGTGTAACCGTGGAATACCGGATTGCCGTTTTCGGGTTTAAAGAACCATTATCAGCTGATTTCCGAAAACGTCGACGTCCTGTTGGGTGAGGTTCACGATCTGAAAGGCGCACGCTCGCGCCTGGGCGGGATCGTCGAAAAAGCCGATCACGACGCCGGCGACGGCGTAGCCGTATCCGTTAAAGGTGCGTATGAGCTGTTCGATTACCGTTTCCATTCATACCTCCTTGGTAATCTCCGTACGCTCGTCCCTTGCCCGGAGGATTCCCTTCGATGCGCGACTTTCTCCGAAAGTCGCGATTCGCCATGAGCGGGGTGGCTCCCTACCTTGCCAAATCCCCGTTTCTGCTTTAGCTTAGCCCTTTATCCGTAAGGCTGGGGGTGCCCTGCTGCGGTTCTCGGCGCGGTCGATTTTTCGCGAAACGGCTCATTCAACGCCTCCTGCAGGGCTGAGAAACACCCTTCGAACCTGATCCGGTTAACACCGGCGTAGGAAAGCCTGTCCTGAGCCCGGCGATGGACCGTCTTGCCTGCGCCCCTTTTTCCGTTTTTTTATCCAGGAGAAAGCGATGAGCGCATTCCCCGAAGAATTCCTGCACGAAGCCGTAACCGCCAAGCGTGCCTCCATACAGCCGTTCGCCGCTTCGGAAAAGACTTATGTTCAGGGCAGCCGTCCCGATGTCCGCGTGCCCATGCGCCGGGTGGTCCAATCCGATACGCCGGCCAGTTTCGGCGCCGAAGAGAACCCGCCTGTTTATGTCTATGACACCTCCGGACCTTATACCGATCCGCAAGTCAGTATCAATTTGCGACAGGGTTTGCCGCCTCTGCGCGAAGCGTGGATCAGGGAGCGCGGCGATACCGAGGCGCTGCCCGGGCCGAGTTCCGATTATGGCCGCGGGCGCCAGGCCGATCCCGCGCTCGCCCATCTGCGCTTCGAGCATATTCGCCGGCCGCGGCGGGCCAAAGCCGGGGCGAACGTCACCCAGATGCATTACGCGAAAAAAGGCATCGTCACGCCGGAAATGGAATTCATCGCCATCCGCGAAAATCAGCGCCTCGAAGCCGTCAGCGAGATGTACAAGCTCCAGCATCCGGGCGAATCCTTCGGCGCATCCATTCCCAAGCTCATCACCCCGGAGTTCGTGCGCGACGAAGTCGCCCGCGGACGCGCCATCATCCCGGCCAATATCAATCATCCGGAATCCGAGCCGATGATCATCGGCCGCAATTTCCTGGTGAAGATCAACTGCAACCTGGGCAACTCGGCCGTCACCTCCTCGATCGAGGAAGAGGTGGAAAAAATGCTGTGGGCTATCCGCTGGGGCGGGGATACGGTGATGGACCTGTCCACCGGCAAGAACATCCACGAAACCCGCGAATGGATCATCCGCAATTCGCCGGTGCCGATCGGCACCGTGCCGATTTACCAGGCTCTGGAAAAGGTCGACGGCAAGGCCGAGGAACTGACCTGGGAGATTTTCCGCGATACCCTGATCGAGCAGGCCGAGCAGGGCGTGGATTATTTCACCATTCATGCCGGCGTGCGGCTGGGCTTCATCCCGCTGACCGCGAAACGCGTGACCGGCATCGTGTCGCGCGGCGGCTCGATCCTGGCCAAGTGGTGCCTGGCCCATCACCGGGAGAATTTCCTCTACACCCATTTCGAGGACATCTGCGAGATCATGAAGGCCTACGATGTCAGTTTCAGCCTGGGAGACGGCCTCAGGCCCGGCTCCATCGCCGATGCCAACGACGAGGCCCAGTTCGCCGAACTCAAGACCCTGGGCGAGCTGACCGAAATCGCCTGGAAGCACGATGTGCAGACCATGATCGAAGGCCCCGGCCACGTGCCCATGCACATGATCAAGGAAAACGTGGAAAAGCAATTGGAACTTTGCCGGGAAGCGCCCTTTTACACCCTGGGGCCGCTCACCACCGACATCGCGCCGGGCTACGACCACATCACCTCGGCCATCGGCGCCGCCATGATAGGCTGGTTCGGAACCGCAATGCTCTGCTACGTCACCCCCAAGGAGCATTTGGGGCTGCCCAACAAGCAGGATGTCCGCGACGGCATCATCGCCTACAAGATCGCCGCCCACGCCGCCGATCTCGCCAAGGGCCATTCGGGCGCGCAGGTTCGCGACAACGCCTTGTCCAAGGCGCGTTTCGAATTCCGCTGGCAGGATCAGTTCAACCTCAGCCTGGACCCGGAAAAGGCGGTGGAATTCCACGACGAAACCCTGCCGCAGGAAGGGGCGAAGCTCGCCCATTTCTGCTCCATGTGCGGCCCGCATTTCTGCTCGATGAGAATCACCCAGGATGTGCGGGATTACGCGCAAACCCATGGACTCAAGGAGAGCGAGGCCTTGACGGCGGGCATGGAGGAGAAGGCGGAGGAGTTCGTAAAGAGCGGGGCGGAGATTTATCGTAAGGCATAAGCCGAACCGGGAGAATGGGCATGGAACAAATATCGGCGAAATTACTCCCGCTCCGTATCACCTTGTCGAATATAGACCCGCCCATTTGGCGCCGGTTGCTGGTGACGGACGACCTGACCTTCGCACAATTGCACAAGGTCATACAGGCCGCCATGGGCTGGGAGGATTACCATATGCACGAATTCGAGGCGGGCAAAGTACGCGTCGGAGATGCCACTCCGGACCCATTTGGGCCGGGTTCCGTGCCGAGGCTGCTTTCGGAAAAGAAGACCCGGCTGAGCGATGTCCTGGGAAACCGCCGCAAATTTCGATACTGGTACGACTTCGGCGATGACTGGTGGCACGAAATCGCCATCGAGAAGCGGCTGCCGGACGATGGCCTGGGACCGCGTCTTTTGGCCGGCGAGCGGGCCTGTCCGCCGGAGGACTGCGGCGGGCCGTGGGGCTATGCCAATCTGCTGGAAATCCTGGCGGATCCCGGCCGCCCGGAATACGAGGAGCTGCGCGAATGGGCCGGCGATTTCGAGCCGGAGCGGTTCGACCTCGAGGCGGCCGCGAAGGCTGTACAGAAAAGCGTACGGCGAAAGAAGCCGGAAAAAGCGAAAATCAAGTGAGCAGGCATTGCAGGCCGCTCCCGGCCATCATTGAAATTCCGCAACGTAGACGGTTTCGCGGCCCGGTTTTTTTGTTATAGTCGCCTGGTTTCCAACCATACTATAAGAGAGGAAATCATGGAGTCGAACGTCGTCAAAGGCGCAATCGGGTTCGCCATCGTGATCATCGTCGGTTTTGTCATCGTCGGCACTACTCGCGAAACCCCGCAAGAAAAAATGCAGGGCGCCTTTCTGCAAACGTCGAACTTGCTCAGTACTCTGGCACTGGATAAATGCACCGAGGCGGTAAAGACCGAAGTCGGCACTCATCCATACAGCCCGTCCGAGTCCGACAGTGATCACGTGAAATATGTCACCCTGATTTGGAACAACGTCGGCTCGGCGAAACGCGCCGAATGCCGATATCTGATGGATCAGGGCATCACCTTTCTGAAAGTGGACGATCGCACCGTCATCGAGAAAGACGCGGTAGCCGCCACGGGTTCCGAGACATCCCCTCCGGCACAAGACCGCTGAGCGTCTAAAATAGAAGACCTGCCTGCAAGGACCGAGCGGAACGCAAGGGCGATTCCGCCGCAGGCGGTCGGCACGAACCGAAGCTATCTTTCTCCCCGGTGCGAGGTTTTCCAAATCGAAATCAGCACCCATAATCCGCCGATACCCGCCGCCGAAAATCCCAAAACGCCGAGAGCGGGCAGGCCGAACAGCGTGGGACCGCCGCTGACGGTCATGACGATGGACGATCCTATGATGAGCGAGGCGGTCACCATGCCGACGGTCAGCCGGCTGGCGGCCCGGTCCATGAGCATTCCGAAACGGTCAAGCTGGCTGAGATCCACGTGAACCTTGACGGCCCCGCTCCGAAGAAGCCTCATCAGCCTGCGGACATCCTGCGGCAAGATGCTCAAGACCGAGAGCAGGCTGGCGAGATTGCGCTGCCCTTTCCTGAACAAGGTTTCCGGGTGGTAGCGAAGCACGCTGGCTTGCTGCAACAAGGGAGAGGCCTGAGCGACGATATCGAAATCCGGGTCGAGCTGGCGTCCGGCCCCTTCGAGCGTGATCAGGGCCTTGAACAGCATGGTCAAATCCGGCGGCAGGGTAAGCTGGTGGTCGCGCATCAGACTGGTCATTTCCGTGAGCATGTCGCCCAGACGGAGCTGCTTCAGCGCGACACCGTGGTACTTGTCGATGAACATGCCCACTTCGGCAACCAGGCGCTCGGTATTGGGCGCGGCTTCGGCCGCCCAGTCGAGCAGTACATCCACCACCGTGGCGGCATCCCGTACCACGATGGCGTTCAGCATGTCGACCACTTGGTCCCGGCGTGATTCCGACAGCGAACCGACCATGCCGAAATCGATGAAAGCCAGGCGATTTCCGGAAAGGAAAATGAAGTTGCCGGGGTGCGGATCGGCGTGGAAGAAACCGTCGATCAACACCATTTTCAGCACGGCGTCCGCCCCGCGCTGCGCCAGAACCTTGCGATCCAGCCCCGCGGTGTCGACCGCTTTGATATCGCGTCCGGCAATCCCGTCGATATATTGCTGAACATTGATCCGCTCGCCGCAGTATTCCCAATAGACCTTGGGTATCACGATCGTGGGATCCCCGGCGAAATTGTCGGCCACCCGCTCGGTATTCCTTCCCTCGGTGAGCAGATCCAGCTCGTTGCGCAGCGAGATCTTGAATTGCCGCAGCACTTCCTGGGGATGGAATCGGCTGACATCGGGGAATTCGCGCTCGATGATCGCCACTAGACGTTCGAGCAGGCGCAAGTCCGCCTCGATAGTCGGCCGAATCCCGGGGCGGCGAATCTTGACGATCACTTGCTGGCCGTCGGGAAGACGGGCGCGATGGACCTGGGCGATGGAGGCGGCGGCCAAAGGGGTTTCGTCAAACTCGACAAAGACTTCACCGACCGCACCGTTCAAGTCTTCCTCGAGCTGCGGTCTCAGCCGCTCGAAAGGAAGCGGCGGCACCCGGTCGTGCAATTTTTCGAATTCCGTGATCCAGTCCGGAGGGAACAAGTCCACGCGGGTGGCGAGAATCTGTCCGAACTTGATGAAGGTCGGACCCATCTCTTCCATGGCCTTGCGCACGCGCTGCGGGGGCTCGAGCCGCAGAAGTTCCTCGAACCGGCTCCAGTTGAGCGCTCGCCCCGCCTTTTCCAGCACGCGCTCAAGCCCCAGTCGCTTGACGATGTCGCCGAAACCATAGCGTATCAGGATGGACGCAATGTCGTGCAAGCGTCCCAGGTCACGCATCGCGCTTAGAGTTTCAAGTATCATCGTCGAATGATCCGCTTTTGGAGGAAACGCTCAAAATCCGTATCGATCGCCGCTGCTGAATTCGTCGCGTACAGTCGAGTGGGGGGCTGCCTAAGGCGGCTGGAGATCGCGCCGAAACCCTGCCCCGTTGCCGAGGCAATGTGATTACGGCCTTATGTTACACGATCGGCCCGCCGTGCCGATCAACCGAAACCTGCCGGAAATTGTTCCGCCCGGGTTTTTTCGGCTGCCCGGTGAACCGCTTCCGAGTTTCGCCGGCCCCGCGGCGGCACCGGCGGATTGTTTTCGCGCGAGGCGTTCCGTTCAGCGTCGAGGACGCGGACTTCGCTTGCGCTCGTCATCGTCGGGCAGAACGATATTGAGTTCCAGGATCTCGCGGTTTTCATCCTGTTCCATGGAAACCGTGATGGCGTCCTGCTCGATATTCACGTACTTGCGGATCACTTCCAGCAAGTCCTTTTGCATGGCGGCGAGATAATCCGGTTGAGAACGCTGCGAACGTTCGTGCGCCACCAGGATTTGCAGGCGCTCTTTGGCGATAGCCGCGCTCGACGGCCGAGAACTTCGAAAATAATCCAAGAGTCCCATAACTAGCCCCTGAACAGCCGGCCGAACAGGCCTTTCTTTTCCTCTTCGAGGAATCGGTGAGGAACATTTTCGCCCAAGTACCGGCGTATCATATCGGCATAGGCCTGGCCGGCGTCGCTTTTGTCATCGAGAATGACCGGGGTTCCGGCGTTGGAGGCGCTGAGCACCGCTTTCGATTCCGGTATCACGCCGAGAAGGTGCAGGGCGAGAATCTCCTGTACGTCGTCCACACTGAGCATTTCGCCCAGTTTGACGCGCTGGGGGGAATAGCGGGTCAGCAGGAGATATTCCTTGATCGGTTCCAGCCCCTGCTCGGCGCGGCGGGATTTGCTGGCGAGTATGCCCAGCATTCGGTCCGAGTCGCGGACCGAAGAAACCTCGGGGTTGGTGACCACGATCGCATCGTCGGCAAAGTACATTGCGAGATGGGCGCCGCGCTCGATCCCCGCGGGAGAATCGCAGACGACGTATTCGAAGGTTTCCGACAATTCGTTCAGCACGCGCTCGACGCCTTCCTGGGTGAGCGCCTCCTTGTCGCGGGTTTGCGAAGCGGGCAGGATGTAGAGATTCTCGCAGCGCTTATCCCGAATCAGTGCCTGATTCAAGGTGGCTTCCTGGTTGATGACGTTCACGAAGTCGTAGACCACGCGCCGCTCGCAACCCATGATGAGATCCAGGTTGCGCAGCCCGATGTCGAAATCGATGACGGCGGTGCGGTGGCCGTTCAGCGCCAATCCCATGGAAAGGGCGGCGCTCGTGGTCGTTTTGCCGACGCCGCCCTTTCCGGAAGTCACAACGATAATTCTCGCCACTCGTACTCTCCAGATTCAAAAAGCTTTGTTTACAGGTTTTCGATAATCAACGAGTTGTCGCGCAAATAGATTTGCACCGGCTTGCCACGCATGGACTCGTCGAGGTTTTCGCTGATCTTGTAATGCCCGCCGATGGCTATCAGTTCGGCTTGCAGGTCGGCGCAGAAAATCCGCGCATCCAGGTTTCCCTGTACTCCGGCCAGGGCACGACCGCGGAGCGAACCGTAAATATGAATGTTTCCGTCCGCCATGACTTCCGCTCCGGGACTGACCTGGGACAGAACGATCAGGTCGGCGCCGGATGCGTAAATCCGCTGTCCTGAGCGGACCGGCTGCTCGATCAGTTTGCTGCCGCTCGACGGTTTGGCCGGCGCCCGCGGCGAGGTTGACGGGGTTTTCGTAGCGGCAGGCTCGGATGCGGTGCCCGCGGCGGTTTCCGGCTTGTGTTCCGGAAATATGGCCAGTTTGGCGTCGCGCGCGGCGGTTTGCAGCTTGAGGCTCCCTCCGCGGGCTCCGACCGGAATCAAATGGTGATCGTGCAGGACATCAATCAAATCCCGGAAATCGACCTCGGCATCGTCGGGCAATTCGCCGAGATCGATCACCACCGGCGCATTGCGGAAAAAATCCGGAGCCCGCCGGATCTTGTCTTGCAGCTGTTGTGCAACGAACCCGGTGTCGCCGTTCAATAATTTCAAGATCGGCAGCGTAATGGAGCCCGATTTGATTTCGAGCGAAACGGACCGAATCGACTGTTCGTTGGGTTTGACGGGCATCCTGATCAGGCGGGGCACATCGGCGGAATTTGCGATGCGCGCATTCTATCACTCCCGTAAAAATTGCGTAAACGCAAGCGGTCCGAAGCGGATTCGGCGGCGTGCAGCCGGATGCCGCGGGGAGGTCCCGCCCGCACACGGTCTCGATGTTCGCCCCGGCGCCCGGAGTTCGAGCCAACGAACACGGCGTAAGCCAAGGATGCTATGATCCTCCGAACGATCGGCAGTTTGCTGCGGCGAACGCAGCCAGGAGGGAAACTTCATGACGCAGAGAGAAATCAATGGCACCGGCATTCGGGTCGTGCCCATCGGCCTGGGTGCCATGGCGTTGTCCATCCAAGGCAGGCCTTCCGAGGAGCAGGCGTTTCAAGTCATCGAAACCTTTCTCGCGGCCGGAGGCAATTTCATCGATACCGCCAATGTCTATTGTCTCGACGATTCCGACACCGGACACAACGAGCGGCTGATCGTCAAAGCCCTGGAGCGGCTGGGCAAACGGGATCGGGTCGTGATCGCGACCAAGGGCGGTCTCAGACGTCCCGGAGGCGAATGGGTCATCGACGGCGATCCGAAGTTCCTGCGGCGATCCTGCGAACAAAGCCTTAGGGACCTGAAAACGGACTGCATCGAGATCTATCAGTTGCACGCGGTCGACGCCAACATCGGGCTGCTGCCTTCTCTGGAGGAACTGATCAAGCTCCGGGACGAAGGCAAGATCAGGCATATCGGTCTATCCAATGTCAGCGATCTGGACTTGATCCAGGCCGCGCTCGAACATGTCCCCATCGTTTCCGTGCAGAACCGTTGCAATCCCTTCGAGAAGCGGGATTTCGCCAACGGCGTGATCGAGCATTGCGGTCTGAAGGGCATTACCTATGTCCCGCATAGCCCGGTCGGCGGACACTACGGGCACATGCGTCTCAATCAAAGCGAGCTGTTCGGACGTCTGGCCGAAAAATATCGGTCATCCCGCTATGGCATCGCGCTGGCCTGGCTGCTGGCCAAGGGCGAGCATATCATCCCCATCCCGGGGGCCAGCAAGCCGGCCAGCATCGCGGATAGTCTGCGCGTCTTGCAGCTCCGTCTCGACCCGGAGGATATTCAGGCCATAGATACTTTGCCGGAGCTTCGATGACGCGCTGGATCCTGCCCGCGGCCGCGACTTTTTTCTGCTGGGGGATCTGGGCATTTCTTCCCAAACTCACCACGCGCTATATCGACCCCAGGAGCGCCATTATTTACGAGGCTGCCGGAGGTCTCGTCGTAGCGATGATCGTCCTGGCTTTGATTGCTTTCAAACCGGCGGCGGACCCGCGGGGCATCGGGTTGGCATTGAGCACCGGAGTCCTCGGGACGATGGGAGCTTTCGCATATCTGTATGCCGTGACCAGAGGCCCGGTCACGCTGGTGTCCACCGTTACGGCCTTGTATCCGATCCTCGCCATCCTCCTCGCCGGTCTTTTTTTGAATGATACGGTAACACTCAGACAGGCAGCCGGAATCGTACTGGGGGTGATCGCGATAGTATTGATCAGCACGTGATGCGCGGTCTTAGTTCCAATTCGCTTTCAATAAGGCATCGATTTTTTGTAGGGTGGGTTAGGCCGCGAGGCCGTAACCCACCGAGCGACTTCGAATCGGTGGGTTACGCGGAGCCTGTCCTGAGCTCCGTCGAAGGGCCTGTCCTGAGCGCGGTCGAAGGGCTAACGCACCATCGGTGGGTTTCGCCGCGCTCTGCCCATCCTACGATTGATGTTCGCTCGAATGCCGAATGGGATAATCCGGCGGAAGCTGCCGAACGTTTTTTCGCACCGGCGAATCGTCATGACTCCGGAGAGGGTCTTGGCGCTCAACGGCTGTCTCCAGTTCCATGAGCTGGGCGCGAAAATGTCGTGGTCGCTTGCAACCGCCGATCGTAACGATGCTCGTTAGAAATTGAGGCGCGCATGAAATTTCCGGACTACCAGGGCGGCGGCATCATCAATCTGCTGAGTTCGCTCATTACCGGGCTCGGCGGCGAGCCGAACGGTTACCCGCCACTTGGCGCCCTTTCATCGGCACAGGTAGGCGCCTATCGAAATATCGTCCTGATCGTGGTCGATGGTCTGGGTTATGAATTCGTAATCCGACGAGCACTAGGCGGTTTTCTGCGGAAACACCTTCAGGGTTGCATGACCTCCGTTTTTCCGTCCACTACCGCAACAGCGATTACGAGCTTCTTGACCGGGCTGGCTCCGCAACAGCACGGCCTGACCGGTTGGCACATGTATTTCAAGGAATTGGGGGCCGTACTTTCGGTATTGCCCGGCGTACCGCGATATGGCGGCGTTCCGCTCGGAAAATCCGGCGTCGACGTCGAAGCTTTTTTCGGTCATGTGCCTATTTTCGACCGCGTCCCTGTGCCCTGCTATGTCGTTTCCCCACGTCGTATTGCCTATTCGGATTTCAACCTGGCGCATCAAGGCTCGGCCGAATTGCGGCATTTCGATACGCTTGAGGACTTCTTCGGCGTAATCTTGCAGACGCTGCGGAAGAAGGCCGTTCGCAAATTCATTTACGCCTATTGGCCGGAACTCGACCGAATCGGCCATGAACACGGATGTTCAAGCCCGGACGCCGGAAGCCATCTGGCCGAACTGGAAGATGCGTTCGAAGCTTTTTCCGAAAATATCGCCGGAACCGATACCCTCCTCATCGTGACCGCCGATCACGGCCAAATCGATACCAGCGAAGATCGTATCATCGAGCTGGACGATCATCCCGAGCTGAAGGACTGTCTGATCCTGCCCTTGTGCGGTGAAAGACGTGCCGCGTATTGCTACGTGAAGCCGGGGGAGGCGCGACGTTTCGAACGCTATGTGCAAGACGGTCTGAGCCGGTTTCTCGATATGCATCCAAGCCGGGAATTGCTGGCTTCCGGCTGCTTCGGCTCGGGCAGCCCGCATCCGCGGCTCATCGAGCGAATTGGCGACTACACCTTGATCATGAAGGAAAACTACGTCATCAAGGATTGGCTACCGGGTGAACGCCAATATCGGCAGATCGGCGTCCACGGCGGCATGAGCCCGGAAGAGATGAGCGTGCCGCTCATTGTGGCGGCGGCTGACTAGGGCGTTTTCATATTTGTGTCGCGGGAACTCGCGAGGAGGTCGGGAATCCTTTCCGGACGCCGCGGCTCGATCAAGCGTCTGCGTCGGCAAGGGATTGCCGACCTACAAAGGTTTGAGTCGATCTTTCCTGGCGAAGGCGGCCGACGACTTCCGCCGGCCCCGTTGTGATGCTGTATAAGCGAAATTGAAAATGCTTTAGGACGTTTCGAATGCGGTCTGCGCATTCGGAGAGCGCGTTAACCCGCCTGAAACAGCGCTCAAGCTCGATTCGAAATGGCTTTTAAGAGTCCGAGAAATGAAAAAACCGGCACAGCGGGAATCTTCTGTGCCGGTTTTGCTTTTTGCGCTTTGAGTTCTTCGAGCGTCGCTTTAAAGCTGTTCGCTCGCGGGCTCTTGTTCGTTCTCGGTGTTAAAGTTGGTGGGGCTCAAGCCTTCCAATTCAAGATCCATTTCTTCCTCAAACTGTTCATCCAGAGGCGGGTTCCCGTCATGGATCAGATAATTACGTTGCTGAAAGTAGGCGTTGCGAATGAATTCGTAACGGTCGACCGACGCCTCGTCGACGATCTTGGTAGCGCTCAATAGATCGGCGCGCATGTCGACCGTTTTCAGAGTACCCACGCTATAAGGAATGGCGGCCGGATTAATCCAGTTGATGGGATTGGCAGCGGTGTCTCCCGCCAAACCGAGAGCGCCGCGGGGCGTACTGGGTCCGATGAAGGGCAGCACCAAATAAGGGCCGGAGGGAATGCCCCAGGCGCCCAGAGTCTGATCGGTGTCTTCGTTGTGTTTCGGCAGGTCGAGCCTGGAGGCGACGTCTATGAAACCTCCCACGCCCAGGACGGTATTGACGAGGAACCTCCCGGTATCCTGTCCGGTCTGGAGGAGCTTGAACTGCAACAGGTCGTTGGCGATTACGCCGATATCGTCGACATTGCTGAAAAAGTTGGTGATACCCCTATCGACGAACGATGGCGTGATCCACTGATAGCCCTGGCTAATCGGTTTCATGACATAATCGTCAAGCGTATCGTTGAATTTTTGAACGCCGCGGTTCCACCCTTCCCAAGGGTCGCGCGGATCATGCTTGGTAGCGGTGGCGCAGCCGGCAAGACTCACGATAGCCGCGAGCCCGAGGACGGGCAGCAAAGGGTGTAACTGGCGAATTGTTTTCATTTTTTGTTCCTTTCCCGAAGGCGATCAGGGTTCCTCTAAAATTAGCATATCCGGACCGAAGCTTCGAGTGAGCGTGAACTTAAATTCGTTTTGACGGGAAAATATAATGAGCTTACCGAACCTAGTCGAGAAAAAAATACATTCACAATAATGCCTGATCAGGAGCATCCCACTCTGGCGCGCCGTTTCCGCGGGTATTTGCCCGTTATCGTCGACGTCGAAACCTCAGGTCTCAGCCCTTCGGAGCACGCCTTGCTGGAAATTGCCGCGGTCATTCCCGAGATGGACGGCAACGGTGATCTCCAAATCCGCGAGACCCATTCCACTCATGTCAAGCCTTTTCCGGGTGCGCGCATGGACCCGGCGGCCCTGAATTTCAACAAGATCGACCCCTATCACCCGTTCCGCTTGGCTGTGGATGAAAAGGAAGCGCTCTCGAAAATCTTTCAGCCCATCCGGGCCGCCGTCAAGCAGGCCGAATGTACGCGGGCGATTCTGGTCGGACATAATCCCGCCTTCGACATCGGATTTTTGAATGCAGCAGTGGCGCGGTGCGGGATCAAGCGAAATCCCTTTCACCCTTTCAGCACTTTCGACACCGTGACTTTAAGTGGTTTGGCCTACGGGCAGACAGTACTCGCGAAGGCAGTGCAAGCCGCGGGATTCGAATGGAACAACGACGAGGCCCATTCAGCGATTTACGATGCCGAACAAACTGCACGCTTATTCTGCGCGATCGTGAACCGCTGGAAAGACCTGGTGACGATTGAAAAAGGCAGCGCGAGCGATTTACTCCGATGAATCCGCCGATGCCGGAGCCGCTCCTTTGAGCCGTTTCTGCAACTCCCCGCTTTCGAACAGATCCAGCATGATGTCGCTGCCGCCGATGAGCTCTCCGTTGATATAGAGCTGAGGAAACGTCGGCCATTGCGAGTATACCTTCAGCCCCTCGCGCAGATCCGGATCTTCGAAGATGTTCACATAAGCGTACTCGACGCCGCAGTTCTCCAAAATCTGCACCGCCCGTCCCGAAAAGCCGCACTGGGGAAAGTCCGGGGAGCCTTTCATGTAAAGGATTACGGGATTTTCGGCGAGCTGTTTCTTGATGCGTTCTGTAACGTCCATACCAACTATCTCAAATTGAAGTGGATCTAATATCCTAGCAAATCTATCAGAAACCTTCGACGCTCGAAAGGTCGCCGATTTTGCTTAAAATTTGACGCTTACTGTTGGATAATCCGCTCAACAGAAAATTTCAGTACTCAAGAAAACCAAGGATTTTCCTGCATGCATCAAATAACCCTCATTCCCGGCGACGGTATCGGACCGTCGATTGTCGATGCCGCGGTCAGCGTGATCGAGGCGACCGGCGTAAAAATCCAATGGGATCGGCAATTAGCGGGCATGGCGGCGGTCGAGAAACATGCTGATCCGCTGCCCGAAGAGACCATCGAATCGATCCGGCGAAATCGAATTTGCTTTAAGGGGCCGCTTACCACGCCGGTCGGCGGCGGTTACCGGAGCGTCAACGTCACCTTGCGCCAGACCTTCAACCTATACGCGAATGTCCGTCCCGCCATATCCTTCGAAGGCACCAGCACACCGTTTCAGAACGTGAACCTGGTGACGGTCCGTGAGAACACCGAGGGCCTCTACGCCGGTATCGAGCATTTCATCAAGGTCGATGCGGAAAAACTGGGGGCAGAGAGCATCGCCATCGTTACCAAGAAGGGCTCCGAGCGGATCATTGAATATGCGTTCCAATATGCCCGCAAAACCCAGCGCAAGAAAGTGACGCTGGTGCACAAAGCCAACATCCTCAAGTGCACCTCCGGATTGTTTCTGGAGGTCGGCCGGGAGATCGCCAAGGGCTATCCGGAGATCGAATTCGAGGACAAGATCGTCGACGCCTGCTCGATGCAGCTGGTCATGAAGCCCGACGTGTTTGATGTGGTCGTCACCACCAACTTGTTCGGGGATATCCTATCGGACCTGGCGGCCGGACTCATCGGCGGTCTCGGGCTGACCGCGGGCGCCAACATCGGCACCGATGCCGCCCTGTTCGAGGCCGTGCACGGCAGCGCTCCCGATATCGCGGACCTCGGTATCGCCAATCCGACCGCCATGATTCTGGCCGGCGCCATGATGCTGGAACATATCGGAGAACTCGACGCGGCCCGGAAAATCGAACGCGCCGTCCGCAAGGTCATCCGCGACGGGAGAATCGTGACACCCGACCTGAACAAGAATTCGTCCTATGGGACGCAACACATGGCGGAGGCAATAATCCGCGAGCTGATCGAGGAACGTTGATCGGACGGCCCGTTCTCGCCGGGAACTTTCCGTCTCTCGAACGTCCAACCCTAAGCGCGATCTGGTCCCATGGCCGACGGACATGGGACCGAAAACCGCCGGAGATCGTTAGCCGAAACTGCAAAAGAAAAAATACAATTTGATCTATTGGACGTCTCGCGCTAATGTATTAGCCCTTCCGTTACGTCCCCATCGTCTAGCGGCCCAGGACTCCGCCCTCTCACGGCGGCAACAGGGGTTCGAACCCCCTTGGGGACGCCATAATGATATGGCCTTGGGGCAGCAAAGCCCCAACGGTGGCTTGCTCTTCCGCCCGCAAATCCTTTTCGCCTTTCCTTTCCAGGTCCGGGAGTACACCGGATCGCTCTTCGAGCCACGCCTGGATTTCATCCCGAGTACATTCAGGAAAATCCTACGGCATACGAACCGCTCATTGAGCGGACTTGCCGGGGAATCGATTGGATGGGTCGAAACACCCCCGGCGACTTGAAATCATGCGGCCGGGGTTTCGAAAAGTTCGCAATGCGTCACATTGCGCGGAAGTATTCGTCGGCAATCCTTTGCCGACGCCTCCGCCGGGCCGACGTGTTGCACTCTCGTTCCGCACAATTTCATGGCATGACCTTAGAGGTTTCGAGAGATGATCAGGCGTTCGGCCCGATGGGTCTCGAGCGAGTCCGCCTGGAGAACCCGTTTTTAAGCCGATCCGTCCGGTATCGGATCTCCCTTTGGTCAATCCGGCTGGCTTAAGCTGTCCGCCATCGTGCGTATGTCATCCACCATGACCAACCGTTTCAGCCAACGCAACGGAATGCCCGATTCCCCATAATACGCCCCGGCAATCTGCCCGCAGATGGCGGCCGTGGTGTCGGCATCGTCGCCCAAATTGGCGGCACGGAGGATGGCTTGCTCAAAATTGTCCGTGTGCAAAAAACACCAGAGCGCGGCTTCGAGGCTCGGAACCACATAGCCGGTGCCGCGAATCTCGGCTTCGGATTTGTCCCGGTAATCGCCTCGGGCAATGGCGGCGATGTTGGGCGAAGTCACGAAACCAGGTTCATGCTCAAACAGGATTGCCTCCCGCGACTGGCCCTCGAACGCGCGCAACAGCATTTCGGCGAACAAGCGGCACCCCTCCAAACACTCCGGCGCGCCGTGGGTGGTGCGCGAACTCAATTCGGCGAAGGCTAGCGCCTGCTGGCGGGGCGCCCTGGCATAAAACAGCGGAATCGGCGCCAAGCGCATCAGTGAGCCGTTGCCGGCGCTCAGCGGATCTTCCGATCCGGCATAGACGTCACCGGTCTTCCGATAACGCACGAGCGCATCGCAGACGGTGTTGCCGATGTCGAAACACCAGCCGTGGCAGCTCATATAGCCTTCCTTGTGCCAGCGCACATAGCGATCCATCTGGTCCTTCGCATTAAAGCCCTGGCACTCGATCAAACTCGCGGCGAGACACAGGGCCATTGATGTGTCGTCGGTCCATTCGCCCGGCGCCAGGCGGAATGGTCCGCCACCGACCATGTCGGTGACCGGTTCGAAACTGCCCCGTCGTTTGAATTCCACGGTGGTCCCCACCGCATCGCCGGCGGCCAGCCCCAAGAGACAGCCGCGATAACGGTCCTGGCGTTGTTTGGGTTCTTGTTGAAGTCTCTCCATCGTTAAACCCCGCTCAGACTGTGGCGTCCGCTTCGGCCGCCTGGCCGGCAGGCTCTCGGGATTGCAGCGCTGCGAGCGTTTCCGTCGGATCGGCATCCGCATAGATGATCCGCATGAGGCCGGGATAGTAGCGGTCCATCACATCCAAGGCGAAATGCAGCATATTGAGCAGCATGGGCTTCGTCAGAGTGGCGCCTTCGATATCCATATTCTGGACATAACGTACGCCACCCTCGTCCAGATCGAACTGGAAACTGCCGAAGCGTAAACCGTAGTTGAGGCGAGTCAGGTAGGCCATAACGGCCTGCCGCTTAGGCTCGGGCACCTTGGTCGGCGCGTAGACGTAGATGCCCACCACCGCTTGAACGTCATCCGTATCGACGAAGACGGCATAGGTGCCGTTCTCCGCGCTGAAGCTCAGGTGCAGGGATTCGCTCTCGCCCCTACGGATGAAGTGGTAACCCTTCTCGGCCAAATAGTGCTGCGCTAATTCAATCATGTTCGTCATCGTGTCAGTTCCTCGCCGGGGATGTGGGCGGCCGTGATTGGTCGCACCAGGTCCGGGCCCGAGAAAGTCTAGATCAGCGATGCGTCAGATACTGTCGCACGCAACGTGCCTTTGGATCTTTCAACCGTGTATGCCGCCCGATGCCGCTCGGCAATCTCGTTTTTCAAAAACTCGGGCGCGAGGATGTCGACATCAGGGCCGAATCCCGTCAGCCACCAGACCAACTGCCGCGTGTAAAGCACGCGCGCCTGGATCCGGACCTCGCCCGGTGCCCGTCTTTCGGCCTTCTGGTTGGAACTCAGGGGCTTTTCCAGCAAATGCTCGCCGGCGCCGGCCGTGAACACGATGTCCAGGTCGATCCAGTGGTCCGATTCGCCAAAACCAAAAGCACCTGAGGCAATGAACCCACGTAAGCTAAACCCCTCCAAAGCTTTGCTTGGCGTTTCCAGTAGTTTCACCGACCGTATCCGATGCAAGGCTAGAATCAATGGGTCCTGATAGACGTAAACCGTGGCTACCAGGTAAACCACGGGACCTTGCTGCACCAGCCCGAGGGGGGTTCACCGGCACATATCGCCTAGGCCGCAACGCCGTGACCGGCTGGCATCTCATCTCCAGTTGCCGATTCTTCAACACGGCTTCATACACGGTGCGCTGGATGGCGGCATCAATCTTAGGCGGCAACACCGGTTGACCAGGGGGCACCACGGCGACCTTGTCCAGCCAGGTCTGCAACGGCTGTTCGGGATTGAGTTCCCCGAATTTTTCACGAGCAGCCTGGAAATAGGGGCTCAAATTCTCTGCTACCGCGATCGGCAATAAATTTTTCAAGTATCGCTCCATCATCACGGTTTGCTGCGGTCGTCGCATTCAAGGCCAAAAGGCGTCGATAAGGCCAGCAGATCGCGCTCGATCGTTCGTCGCGATACGACAAGGCCGAGATCGGAAAGTTTGCGATGGAGTTCGGTGACCGTGATCTTGCGGTCGCGGGGAATCAGTTTGAGCAGTTCCCATTGGCGGATGAGTGGGTGGGGCATGTTGCAAAAATCCGGGTGGCGTTTAGAACTGAGTGCGACACGATATGACGGATGAAGAAGGCAGTCTAAACGTCGGACAACATCCAAGCAGCAAGAAGTGTGATTCCTAATTGTGGTCTTTAGAAATCGATCTTTCACGCGCCATAGGTATCCGTGTTTCTCGATTAATGAAATTTGGTTGTAACCAGCACAATGCTGTCGAGATGTAACTTTAAACTCCTACGCAGAAACCATTTAGATTGAAAGACACGGGTGCGATAAAACCTGTTTCTAAGTGTTGGTATGCGTGAGATGTTGGAATTCCATGTTTCGTAAGCTATCTTTTTGGTGTTTGTACAACATGTGTGACTACTCCTATCGACCGGAACTGGCGGAGAAGGTGCCATAGATTGCTACTAAACAAGAGCTTTAAAGGCTTCAAAATAAACGGCTTGGATTTGGCGCTGATTCCTGCCGAGGGTCGAAGATCATCTCTAGGTTTGGCGACGATTGTCGCTTGATCTCGTCCCTGCCTTTGACAAACGACAAGAATAAGAAGACAGATCAGATTAGCCAGTGACATTGCACTAGGCGAATCTTCGCTTAAGAACAATACTGCCCCTTAAGGCAGATATAACTGCCATGAAAGCATCCATAAAGCCCCTGTATTTCGACGCGGCGGCGACGACGTCTATTGCTCCTGAAGTACGAGAGCAAATGGTCGCGCAGCTCGGTAGCGACGGCTGCCATGCTAATCCTTCATCCATAGGTCACCTTCCGGGACAAGTGGCTGCCGACATTGTTGCCTCGGCTCGTGCCAAGATCGCCGTTGAATTAGGCTGCGACCCCGACGAGGTCATATTTACGTCCGGTGCCACCGAGGCGAACAACTTAGCGCTACAAGGCGTGGCTTTCGCCCACGGGAGCCATGGACGCCATATAGTGACTTCGGCCATTGAACACAAAGCAGTATTGGAATGCTGCGCTATGTTGCAGCGTAAGGGATACCAGATCACCTATCTTGCTCCGAACAGCCGGGGATGGGTTGAGCCTGAGGCCGTTGAGGGCGCACTCCGACCCGAAACCCTCTTGGTTTCCTTGATGCACACGAATAACGAGACGGGCGTGATGCAACCTATCGCCGAGGTAGCGGAGGTTGCGGCGGAGGCGGGGGTGCTCTTTCACGTCGATGCGGCCCAGGCGGCTGGTAAATTCGCCATTGATCTACAACAGATACCTATTGATTTGCTTGCGCTGTCGGCCCATAAATTTCACGGACCAAAGGGAGTTGGTTGCCTGGTCGTCCGCAACCGCCGCCAATTGCGCCTAGCGCCGCTGATGTATGGTGGGGGACAGGAATACGGCTTGCGACCAGGTACCTTAGCGACACATCAAATCGTCGGATTGAGCGCGGCGCTTTCCCTCGCTGCGAAGCGGCGCGAAGCCGATTTAACCCATGTCTGTGCGCTCAAAAATTACTTCTTGGAGCAGCTAGGCAGACACCTACCGGTGCAGGTGCATGGCGATCCCGGACGTAGTTCACCGTACATCGTCAATTTCTCCATCGAACACGTCGGCAGCGACGCCCTGATTAATCAATTAGCCACGGATCTTGCAATCTCTTCCGGTTCGGGCTGCTCGTCGGGCGCGGTCGAGCCTTCCTATGTATTACGGGCTATGGGGATCGAAGGTGAGGCGCTCTATGGCGCGGTTCGCTTAAGTTTTAGTCGCGATCACACGTTGGCGGAGGTGTCCGCCGCCGTGGAGCGAATCGTTGCGGCAGTGCGCCGCATGAGGGAGTTGGATTAGGTGAGATTGAATAGACAAAAAACCACGTTTGGCCGCCACGAAACCTTCCCGCTACGTTACAGCTGGTTGACCAAGGGTTTTGAAGCGGTAAAAGCCGAACCGGATTGTTTCAGCCGGCCTGAGCAGGCCATGGTGACGCTGGGAGTCGGACGCAACATGGTCAACGCCATTCAATATTGGCTACAAGCCACTGGCATAGTGGTTTTCGACGATGGAATAGCCCGACCGACGGAATTAGGGGAGACATTGCTGGGCGAGGGCGGGGATCGCTACTTGGAGGACGAAGCCACATTGTGGATCATCCACTGGCTGCTCGCTTCCAATGCCGAAGGGGCTACCGGTATTTATTGGTTTTTTAACCACTATGTGCTGCCCCGGTTTTACCACAACGAAGTTCTGCGAGCACTCGGCGAATTCGTCGAGCAGGAGATCAAACCCGGTCGTTCGGAAAGCACCCTGAAATCCGACGTTTCCACCTTGCTGCGCCTGTATGCCCCGGAGGCCGGACGCAATGATGAGCATCTCGATTCCCCGCTGGCGCCTTTGCAGTTAATCGAACCCGAAAGCGGCGGCGGCTATCGTTGCCTCCGAATCATGCGCCCCTTTCTGCCGCCGGTGGCCCTGCATTTCGCGCTGGCGCAGCGCTTCGAGGCTGATCCGCAGCAACCTGCACTGCCCGTGCGCGCCGTGCTGTACAGCAATGATGGTTGGGCGGCGCCGGGCGCCGTGTTCCGACTGAGCGAAGAAGGGCTGATGGCCGCCTTAAACAAGGTAATGGACCGCTACCCACACGTCTATGAGTTACGTGATACCGCCGGGGTACATCAGATCTACCGGAGTCAGCGTGCGCCCGGTTCCCTGGATGTGCTGCGTAACCACTACCAGGGAGGCGCGGCATGAGCGGCCTGGATCAATGGATTCGGATCAAGTCTACCTATACCCGCTCGATCAATCTGGCGCGGGATGCCGGAAACTTGGATTTGGTACGCGCCTATTTGCCTACGTCGCGAGCCATACAAGCATTAACCCAGATTGCTGACAGCCTGAATTACACTGCCTGTGAGCGCGCGTTGGCGTTGATTGGCCCCTATGGCTCAGGCAAATCGGCTTTTGCGTTGTTCCTGAGCGCCTTGCTGTCGCCGGAATTGGATGAAGCGCGGCAAATCGCCGCCGATATTCTTGGTGCCGCTGATTCGGCACTGGCAAAACGTTTCTCACAAGCGTTGGAAGGGCGCCGTGGTTTCTTGCGAGTACAAGTCAATGGCACTCCCGACTCGCTTGTTCGGCAGCTGTTATCGGCCTTGGCAGCGGCTGTCGAGCAAGCCGGGCTGTCGGAAACGCTCGCGTCAGACTGCCGCACGGCCGCCAAGGCCGGCACATCGCTGGATCGTGTATTGGCGCTGTTCCGGCGGGCGCAGAGCGACTGGGCAAACGCAGGCGGTAGCGGCGTGCTGGTGGAAATCGACGAATTGGGAAAGTTTCTGGAATACGAATCCTTCCATCCCCAGCACCGGGAAATCCACTTGCTGCAACTGCTGGCCGAGCATGCCTACTCCGCTCACCGCGCCCCGTTACATCTGGTCGTGATGCTGCACCAAGCCTTTGAGCATTACAGCCACCGGCTGGGTAAACAACTCCGCGAAGAGTGGCAGAAGGTGCAAGGGCGCTTCGCCGCATTGGCGTTTCTCGAACCTCCCGAACAATCTCTCCGCATCGTCGCCGCCGCCTTCGAACGCCAGGGTGGGGCACTGCCCGACAAGGTAGTTGATGCCCTGGAAGATTGGACTAGACTCCTGGCGGTGGAAGGAGCGCTGCCACCGGGGCTAGATGAGGCTCAGGCCCGCAAGCTGTTTCGGCGCTGCTATCCATTGCATCCGCTGACTCTATTGATTCTGCCGGTGTTATGCCAAAAGGCCGCGCAAAACGAGCGCACGCTGTTTTCCTATCTCGGCAGCGGCGAGCCGTTTGGCCTACGCGGGAGGCTGAGCCGGATGAGACTGGGCGAATGGATCGAGCCGTGGCAGTTGTACGACTACTTCATGCTCAATCCGGCGGGCGGATTTTCCGACCCGCTGGCGCATCATCGCTGGATCGAAGTCGCCACCGTACTGGAACGGTTCGATGGCGATCAGGACAGCCCTGCCGCGCGTTTATTGAAAACGATCGGTTTGCTCAACCTAATTGGCGCTCAACGCGGGCTAAAAGCAAGTCGAAGCTTGCTTCGGGCCTTGTTCGGCGAAGCTACCGATGAGTTGCTGCCCCAGCTGGAAAGCGTATCAGCCATTCACCTTCGCCAGTTTAACCAGGAATACCGGGTTTGGCAGGGCAGCGATTTCGATCTCGCTGGAGCTGTACGGCAGGCTACTGCCGAGTATGCCGCATTACCGCTGGACGAGATGTTGAACGCACTGGCCCCGCTCAAGCCCATCGTTGCCCGCCGTGTCACCATCACCACCGGCAGCTTGCGCAGCTTCACCCCGGTTTTTACTTCCCGCTTGCGCTGGCCGCCGAAAACGGACGGTGGACTGACCCTGTGGTTCTATCTTGCCGAATATCAGGAATCACTAAACCCTAAAATGTTCCCTCCGCTGACGGTGGTAGCCGTTTGCGAATCAAACGAGCGTCTACGCGACGCTGTCGCCGAATGGATGGCCCTCAGGGACTTACCCAACCGCCATGCCGTGCTGCACCGTGATCCCGTGGCTCAACGCGAACATCGCGTTTGGCTAGACAACGCCGAAGCCGAGGCACTGCGCTTGATCCGTGCCCTACTCGATGAACCGGAAGCGGATTCTTTGCGTTGGTTTTGGGGCGGTAAAGAACGCTTGGTGAATAACCGCTGTCACTTGCAACACTTGCTTTCCCATTGGGTAGAGGAGATCGTCTACCCGCAAGCCCCGCTGTTCCGCAACGAACTCATCAACCGTGACCAGCCTTCGCCTAGCGCCAACACCGGACGCAAGCGGTTACTCGCCGCCATGTTGACCGCGCCCGATCAGGACGACTTGGGCATCGCCAAGACCCCCGCCGAAAAGAGCCTGTATCTCTCGTTGCTGAAAGAAAGCGGTTTGCATCGCAACCAGGCGGGCAAACGCGGGTTTTATCCGCCCGAGCCGGCCCACGATTCTTGCCGAGTCGGGCCGGTGTGGGAGGCCATCACACGAGCGCTGGGCGACAGCGGCGAGCGTCAGGTTTCCGGAAAACTTTTGCCTGAACCATTTGAGGGATTAGACGAAGCGGAGCGGATGCTTTTTTACATTCCACAGTTGTGCGCTTCATTCAAGCATCTAAATATCCACGCATAAATATATGTCAGCGATTGTTGTGGCATTATCTTCACTCGTCGGAGGGGTTCTTGGTGTTTTGCTTACTCATGTATTTTCAATAAAGCGAAAGCAACGCGACGAATTAGCTGAGTTCCGCCTCAAGGCCTATGTAGACTTTATTAATGCGGCATCGCGTTTAGTTTCCGCGCGGCGGGTAGGCCGCACGGCTGATGAAATTGAAGAACTTGCCGCGCTAAATGACGCTAAAATACGCATTTGTATTCCTGATTAGCGAGAAAGTTCAGCACAGGCTCACGTGGTGAGCGAGTAGAGGCTTTAGACTATGGACATCGATCACAAGAGAGGTGTCCCATGTCAATGAACCAAGTGCAATTTCAAAAGGGATTGTCGTTGGCCGAGTTTCTGACCCAATACGGCACCGAAGCACAGTGCGAAGCGGCCTTACAAGCTCTGCGTTGGCCGGACGGTTTCCGTTGCCCAGCCTGTGGCGAGGCACGGCATACGGTATTCAAACGAAATGAGCGAACCTACTGGCAATGCGGACACTGCCGAAAGCAAACGACGTTAACCGCCGGGACGCTCTTCGAAGCGACCAAGCTGCCGCTCACCACCTGGTTTCTGGCGATGTATCTCCTAACCCAGGCCAAGAACAATGTCTCAGCCTTGGAGTTGATGCGTCATCTCGGCGTGTGTTATCGCACCGCCTGGCTGATAAAGCACAAGTTGATCCAGGTGATGGCGGAGCGGGAGGCGGATCGGCAGTTGAGCGGGCGGGTCGAGATCGATGATGCTTACCTGGGCGGTGAGCGCTCGGGGAAACGGGGACGAGGGTCGGAAAACAAAGTCGCCTTCGTGATGGCGGTGCAAACCACGGATGACGGACGTCCGTTATTTGTGCGTATCGATCCCCTGCCGTTCACCCAGCAGGCGATTGCGGAGTGGGCTCAACGCGCCTTAGCTCCGTCGACTTATGCACTCACCGATGGTTTGAGCGGGTTTCGGAGCTTGCAGCACGTCGTCGCTCGCCACGAATGCCTGATTCTGGGCTCTGGGCGGCAGTCGGCACAACATCCTGAGTTTCGTTGGGTTAACACGTTGTTGAGTAACCTGAAGACCGCGATTTCCGGTACCTATCACGCGTTCAAATTCGAGAAATACGCCAAGCGGTATCTGACCGAGTTCCAATACCGTTTCAATCGGCGTTTCGATCTCAAAACGCTGCTTCGCCGGCTAGCGCACGCTGCCGTATTCACTCCACCTCGCCCCGAGTGGCAACTTCGCTTAGCTGAAATTCATCGCTAATCAGGTTTGTATTTGTGCTGACCCAAAAGTTGTCGAAGCTCTCGTAAAGTTCTGGAAATATGGTGGGACACTTGAGCGGGAGCGTGAGATTCTAGCTTTTACTCGTCTCTGTTTGCAGATTAGAGAAAGCTTGGGGAATTCTAGAAATGATATTGTTCATATGGAAATATCGAACACCTTATTTAAGCTTCAACCATCGGCATACTCATATAGGGCGGGAAATCATGAAGATATCTCAAGTCTTGAATATTAGGAAGATGGCTAAAAATACTTAAATTAAAAACATGAGCTCCACGCCGCATTATTTATGGATGTACTGACTATAAAAACATATAACAAAGAAGCAGAAAAGATTTCAAATCAACATGACCGACTAGCTCCAAAAAGATTATATGAGCTAGTTCTAAAATTTTTTATACCAAACAGGAAGACTCTTGATATTGGGTGTGGTAGCGGGCGCGACACTGCTTGGCTTGCGACAAATGGATTTGATGCCATGGGAATAGACGCTTCTTTTGGAATGTTGGAGCAAGCGAGAAAAAGGTACCCAGAATTAACCTTTCAGCAAATAGCGCTACCCGACTTGGCTGGGGTTAGTGACGGTTCTTATTCCAACGTTCTATGCTCTGCCGTGTTAATGCACTTAGAACATGGGTCGTTAAAAGCAGCCGTGAAGAACATTTTAAGGATTTTAAGTCAGGGCGGAATTTTGCTGCTTTCGTTTCGCGGAACACGGAATGCTAATAAGCGCGAAAACGGAAAGCTTTACGAGACTATTACCAAGGAAGAAGCAATAGACTTATTCGAGAAAGAAGGCGGTGAATTGCTATTTTATGAATCGATATTAGAAGTTGGCCGTAATCACCTTTGGCACACTTTCGTTTTCAAAAAATAGGATTTCCCTGTGCTTTTGGTTGCCATTTCTGTTTAATGCCAACATAAAGCGAAGCACAATTATAGGCCGTTTGTAGATAGTCTTGCCTCTTGGCAGCAGAATTGCCAGTTTGAGCAATTAGTGTTTCCCTTAACGGATGATGTGAGGTAATTAGATATTCATTGCGATTATAGAGCCGCTCCAATAGCTCCACGGATGGCAAGCGTTCAAATTTTCCATTTTCCCCTCGATTGCAATTCTGGCAAGCAAGGACTAAGTTAGCAACCCCATCAAGTGGTTTTGTCGAATCACATCTTTTCAGCATGTGCGGAAAAAAGTGGTCCACGTCCGCTAAATCATCGCTTCCTGGCTCAACTGAAATATCCCTAAAACAATAAAAGCAACGTCCCTTCTGATAACCGTTCAAAGCTGGCCTAGCAGAAGTAACGCTATTTCTCCTGATTGAGGTAACACCGATTAGGTTCTCCGATATATCTTCATATTCAATTAACATCAAGTTGCTTGATATATTATTTTCCCAAGCAGTCTCAACCAGACGCCAACGAGCTTCTGTTTCCTCTTGCAAATTTCCAAATTGGAATTGTTCTCCAAGCTGGAAAAATTCGTCAGTAAGCTGAATTCCTCCGGAAGTTTTGCGTTCATCTGTAAAAAAGCGGGCACCAACCTCCTGGCCATGCACGTTATGAAAAGCATCAATTACATTATTGAAGCCGTAACGAACTGTTTGCTTTATCATTTCGTCGTGGCTTATTTTTCCTTCATTGAAGGAACGCAGATAATCTAGAAATGTACTTTGATCTCTTGTTATCTGTTTGGGGTGTTTTTTTAGCCTTTCGCACAAGTGTTTTGCATAAGGTTCTGCCAATTCATCTAGGGTTATAAGCGTTTTTCCGGTCGAATGTAAATCATATAAAGACTTAGCCAACGCAAATTTATACGACGCCGTATTTCTACCAAAGAGAACAATAGCTCTCCAATAGTTTTCTAGACTTGGGTCCAATTCGTAAAATCTCGACATTATTATTGTGTCTCCCGCATAAATGTCATGTTCTTACAAATTCGTGTCTATGTCGGCGGATCATGCATTGCTTATCTATCCAGGGTTTGCTGAAGATCCATTCCCTGCCTTAAGTGAAAGCTGGCTGGTGAACTTAGAGGGCAAAACTGTGAGTTATCGCACCTAGGCGAGCTCTCAAAACCCTCCAATACTACACCGTAAGGAGCTATTGCTCCCAACAGATCATCCGCGGCGAGCGGAATATGCAGCTTTAACGGCTGCGGCGGAATCGATCGGGTTATTCGAGCAGCCGACTCGTATTGGCTACCAGCAGCAGTGGCTGGCATTGATACGCGAGAAGGGCTATCGAATCGATGGGCACAGTTTGGTTCCGATCGGCAATGATGAATCGGAAGAGGAAGGGCCGGATGGAATAGGTGCCCCGCTCCACGCCGGCTGGCAGGCATCGCGGCAGCTTACGGCGCTCGTCCGTTATGGCTTTTCGGCACCGGTACAGACGCTTGCGCGCTATGGTTTTCTCGACGGACGCTACCGGGTATTCGACTATGGCTGTGGGCGCGGCGACGATGTACGTGGACTCATAGAGAACGGATTGCAAGCAGCGGGTTGGGATCCCTATTACGCGCCGAATAATCCAATCAGTTCGGCGGACATTGTCAATTTGGGTTTCGTCATCAATGTCATTGAGAACTTCGACGAGCGCGTCGAGGCCCTAATACGCGCATATTCGCTTGCCGAGCGGCTTTTGGTTGTCTCCGTGATGCTTGCCAATCAGAACAATGTCCATGGTGAATGTTTTCGGGATGGCGTGCTCACAAAGCGAGGGACGTTCCAGAAATACTTTACTCAGGCGGAAATTAAAGCCTTTATCGAAGCGGCACTCGACGAGGAACCGATCCCGGTCGCTCCGGGTGTGCTTTATGTTTTCCGAGACAAAGATGCCGAGCAGCGCTTCCTAGTTGATCGTTACAGCAGTCGGCGGAATCACCTGCGCGACCCTACTGCACCGGTCCGCGAACAGCGACCTACACCCCGAAGAGACCGCGCTGCGGAGAAGTACACTGCGTATCGCGAGCCGCTGGATCGGCTCTGGGACCAATGGCTCGCCCTCGGCCGTAAGCCGGAAAAGTCCGAGGTATCGGATCTGTTAGGACTCACAGAAGGCTTCGGAAGTTTGAATCGGGCGTTGCGCTTCCTCGAGACTCGCAATGGTTTAGAGGCGATTGAACGCGCCCATACCTCGCGCGTGGGGGATCTGAAAGTCTATTTCGCGCTGAATCAGTTCGAGCAACGTAAGCCGTATAAACATCTAGAACCTGGGTTGCAGCGCGATATTAAGCTGTTTTTTGGTGACTACGGGGCTGCGCAGACCTCGGCCCGCGAGTTGCTGTTCCAGATCGCGAATGTGGAGGCTATTGAAACAGTGTGCCGCCAGGCTGCTGAACGTGGCTTAGGCTGGCTGGAGCCAGGCGAATCCTTGCAATTGCATGTGAGCATGGTCGAGCAGCTTCCGTCTCTGCTTCGGGTCTATGTGGGCTGTGCCGCAGTGCTGTATGGTGACTACCGCAACGCCGATTTGGTGAAGATCCACATTCGATCCGGCAAAGTGAGCCTGATGCGCTATGACGACTTTGAGGGCCGGCCGCTGCCGCGGCTGATCGAACGAGTAAAGATTAAACTGCGCCAGCAGGACATTGACTATTTCGTTTATGGAGACGAACACAAACCACCGCTTTTATATCGCAAGTCCCGCTATATCAACGAAGAATTCCCCCAATATCCGGATCAGGTTGCCTTTGACGAAGCTCTCGATGCGCTTAATCTGTTCGACTTGTCCGGCTATGGTCCCGGCCCGGATGAATTTCTAGAAATTCTGTCGCGCCACCGCTGGGCCATCGATGGCTTTCGACTCGTGCGATTGCAGACCGTTCCGAAACTGGACGATCTTTGCGGCCAATTCCTGACTTTTCGCCAACTTATAGAGTGCGGCGAGACACAGGCGCGAACTGGATTGGCGAACCTGCCCCAGTGCTCGGAGAGTTACAACGCCCTGTATGATTTGGCGGCGAACGTACTGGATCCGATCATCGAATACTTTGGCATGATTCATTTGACCTATGGCTTTTGTTCACCCGCATTAGCGAAGGAGATTCCAGGTCGAATCGATCCTAAGCGTGACCAGCACGCAGCCCATGAGCTCAATCGCCTCGGCCATCCCATCTGCGAACGGCTAGGTGCCGCCGTGGACTTCATAATTGAGGACGAGAGCATGCTGGAAGTGGCGCAGTGGATCGTATCGAATACTCCATTTGACCGGCTCTACTTTTATGGAGACACCTTGCCGATCCACGTAAGCTATGGGCCGAATCACGATCGACAGATCGTTCGCATGCTGCCAACCGCGACGGGACGTCTGTATCCAAAGGTTACGAGCATTGAAGAGTTTTTGGTACTCACGTTGGCGTGAGTTGTCGGTGTTCAGCCGTTGCACCACGACTTTAGATGAAGGAAGCCATGAATAAGCCCTCTCTGGGAGAGGGTTGGGTGAGGGCCTGTTAGATCAATCCGTTGCACAGGCCGCTTCTCCGAATTGGAGGCTTAATCAGAGCTTCCTTAAGGGGCGGTAACGAGGCCGCAAGGGGAGGCTCCCTATCCTCAACCGACCCGACGACGAGAGCGGCGGATTTAGTGGTTTTAGTGGGCTGACCTGGCGCAACGTCCTCGAAAATGCGTCTTGAAGCTCGATTTTCGTTGGCATACCACCTCACCGAGTTTCGATAAGAAAGAAACCCATGCGACCATCCGTTGCGCTCAACCTCAAATGAAGCGCTATCCGCGAAGCGGCGAACCCGCGCGTCTTCGGCTCGGTGCTGCACGGCACCGACCGGGACGGCAGCGACCTCGATCTGATGGTGGATGCGTTGCCCGACGCGACGTTGTTCGATTTGGGCGGTTTGCAGGACGAGCTGGAATCGCTGCTCGGCGTCCTTGTTGATCTCTTGACCCCGGCCGACCTGGCGCCAAAGGTCCGGGCAAAGGTGCCTGCGGAAGCCCAGCCGGTATGAGCGAGAACCGCCTGCCTGACGGATGAATTCCTCGTCCGGAATGTAGCGCCCGGCCGGAACCGCGACCAGTAGCGTAACCATTACCCCCGAGGCCGCCCGTCCGGCCGTGCCCGAGCCGCCGATCCTTTGGCTGTTCGGCGCGAGCGCGGTAGCGTGGGCGTTACGGTTTGGAGCGAATATCGGGAAAGGACCGGGCCGAGAGGGTTTTCAAGCCATCCGAACGAAACGCCTTGCTGATCCGAGGTTCGCCTCATTCGGTGGCGCCATACTCGGCAGACAGTTGCCTTTTTCATTTGCCCGATCCTTTCGTGCAACTCCGATGCGGGAGAGGAGTCTCATTAGTCAGACAATCGCAGCACAGATCAATCCGAGGAGCGAACGATGAAAAGGAACTCGGCACTGTATGGCGCAGCCATGGGCGCTGCGTTGATGTATTTGTTGGATCCCGATCGTGGCCGATATCGTCGCGCAACGCTCCGCGACCAGGCGACGAGCAAGATGCATCACCTCGACGATGCGCTTCAGGTGGCTTTGCGCGATCTTCGGAATCGCGCGGTCGGCGTGGTTGCAGAGCTGAATGGCTGGTTGACCGCGGGGCCTGTTCCAGATGATTTGCTGGTGGATCGAGTCCGGTCCAATCTCGGGCGGGTGGTTTCCCATCCCAAAGTCATCGATGTCAAGGTGCAGGACGGTTTCGTGACGCTATCCGGTCCGGTTTTGACGCACGAACACAAGGCGCTCTACCGGTGTGTGGACGCGGTACGCGGCGTCAGGGGTGTGGACGATAGGCTCGAACTGCACGACACCGCGGAGCAAATCCCCGAACTTCAGGGCGGCATTCCGCGCCGCCGGATACGCCCGGACATCCTGCAGACGAACTGGGCGCCCGCTACCCGGCTGATCGCCGGCGCAACCGGAACCACGCTGGCGATCAATGCCCTTCGGCATGCCAGCCCGTTCACCGCCGTTCTGGGCCTGGCGGGTTCCAGCCTGCTCCTTCGGGCACTCACCAATCGACCGCTCACAGGTGCAGCCGGCGTCGCGGAAGGCCACCATGTCGAAGCAATCCAGTCGCCCCGCCCCGGTGCGGAGACTGCTCGGCAGCCCGCTTCCGAAGAACGGGGGGAAGCGATTCATTAGAGCCAGGAGGGGAGTGCGATGAAAGTCCTCATACTCAGCTCGGATTATTTCGAGGATGCCGAACTGCTTGTTCCTTATTACCGGCTGAAAGAGGAAGGCATTCCGGTCGAGATCGGCTCCGACAAAGCCGGAAAAATCATCGGCAAACACGGTTACGAAGTAACCGTCGACAAAACACTTTCGGAAATCGTCCCCGGGGATTACGACGTTCTCCTGCTCCCCGGCGGCAAAGCGCCGGCCGCGCTGCGGGAGGAGGTATCGGCCCTGGCGATCGCCGAGACCTTCATGCAAAACGAGAGTCCCGTGGCGGCCATTTGCCACGGCCCGCAGATTCTGGCTTCGGCCGGTGTACTGAAGAACCGGCACGCCACCTGTTATCGCACGGTCGCCGAGGAATTGAAGCAGGCCGGGGCACATTATGAAGACCGCGAAGTCGTGGTGGACGGCAACCTGGTGACATCGAGACAACCCTCGGACCTCCCGGCGTTCATGCGGGAGTTCATGAAACGCCTGAAAAGCAGGGCTTCTCCTGAGAAATGAAGAATCAGCGGAAACAGACATGAGTATCGAACCCGTCCAGCTACAGGAACTCCGGATGCAAATGGAGGAGTGGCAAGCCGAACTCGACCGGCTGGAAGCGTGGCCCGCAACCCGGCTCGAACACAAGGAGCGGATCGAGGCACTACGGGAAAAGCTCCGGGCGGGCGTGGAGCAACTGAGCGAGTGGCGCGGCAACGGACGCCCGGAGATACCTTAAAACGGACACACAAGCCGGGTTCGGGAGCGACACCCGGTGCTTTGAGCCGACGCGGGAAATTCTATGGAAAAGCTTTTTGACGACCGTACGGATGCCGGACGCCAATTGGCGCAGGCTTTGGGGGCTTACGCGGGCCGTTCCGACCTCCTCGTACTCGCCCTGCCCCGGGGCGGGGTGCCGGTAGCGTACGAAGTTGCCCGCGCCCTGAACGCGCCCCTGGACTTGTTGATCGTGCGCAAGCTGGGGACTCCGGGCAATCCCGAGTTGGCCATGGGAGCGATCGCCAGCGGGGGCGCTTCCGTGCTGAACCCGGATGTGGTGTCGATCTACCGGATCAGCGACGAAACCATCGAGCGGGTCGCCGCGAACGAGCGGCAGGAGCTGGCGCGCCGCGAACGACTTTACCGGGGCGATCGCCCGTATCCCGAGATGGAGAACCGCTGCATCATCGTGGTGGACGACGGCATCGCCACCGGAGCAACCATGCGCGCGGGCCTGGCGGCCCTACGCCGGCTAAACCCGGCCTGCATCGTGGTTGCCGTGCCGCTGGCGCCGTCGGATACGGTGGAACGTTTGCGCAGCGAAGTCGACGAGGTGGTCTGTCTGACCACGCCCGAGCCCTTCTTCGCGGTCGGCCAGGGATACCGCGACTTTTCTCAAACCACGGATGACGACGTTCGGGAGATCCTGGCGCAATCCTGGGGCGAGTCACCGGATTGAGCAAACCTTTAGCAGGGAGTTCGGATTATGGACCATGCTACACCCACCGATGCCATCGAATTTCAGGCCGGTCCCGCGGGGGCGACGCTGTCCGGCTCGCTGTTCCTTCCCGACAGGCCGCTGGGACTCGTGGTCTTCGCCCACGGCAGCGGAAGCAGCCGGTTCAGTCCGCGTAACCGCGCCGTTGCCGACTATCTCAATCGCGCCGACCTGGCGACCTTTCTGTTCGATCTCCTTACCGCCGAAGAACACGAGGTCGACCAGTACACCCGTCAATTCCGTTTCGACATCGACCTCCTGAGCGAGCGTCTGGTGGGAACGATCGATTGGGTCAGCCAATATGCGCTGACGGCCGACCTTCCGATCGGGCTGTTCGGCGCCAGCACCGGTGCCGCCGCGGCACTGCGGGCGGCGGCCGAGCGTCCCGAATCGGTGGCGGCCGTGGTATCGCGGGGTGGCCGGCCGGATCTGGCGGAGGAGCGTTTGCCCGAGGTGCTCGCGCCCACGCTCCTGATCGTCGGCGGCTACGACGATGTGGTGATCGAGCTCAACCGGCTCGCGGCCGAGCGCATGAATGCGGTGAATCGGTTGGAGATCGTGCCCGGCGCAACCCATCTGTTCGAGGAGCCCGGCACGCTGGAAAAGGTTCAAGAGCTCGCCCGCGACTGGTTTCTGGAGTATCTGCGGCGATGAACCGCGGTCCGCTGCGCATGTTCGCCCTGAGCGAAAGCCGGGTGCTGGGCGATGACATCGCCCGGGCAATGGGTTCGGTTCTGGCCGAAGTCGAGGAAACAGGCTTCGAGGACGGCGAGCATAAGGCGTATCCGGCCGAGAGCGTGCGGGGCTGCGACGTCTTCGTGGTGCAGTCGCTGTACGACGAGCCCGGCAAATCCGTCAACGACAAGCTGTGCCGCCTGTGGTTCTTCATCGGCGCGCTTAAGGACGCTTCCGCGGCCTGCGTGACGGCAGTCGTACCGTATCTCGCCTACGCGCGGGCAGACCGGAAGACCCGTCCCCGCGAACCTGTGACCTTGCGTTATGTGGCGCAACTTTTCGAAGCGGCGGGAACGGACCGGGTCATCACCCTCGACGTGCACGATCTCGCGGGCTTTCAGAATGCCTTCCGTTGCCGTACCGACCATCTCGAAGCCGGGCCGCTATTGGTCGATCATTTCGCGGGAAGACTCCAGGGCGAGGTGGTGGTCGTCTCGCCCGACGTGGGCGGGCTGAAACGGGCGGAACGTTTTCGCCGCAAACTGGCCCGGCGGCTCGGTACCGGCGTCGGCAGTGCGCTGATGGAGAAATACCGCAGCGATGAAGCCGTTAGCGGCGCAGCCGTGGTCGGCAACGTATGCGGCAAGACCGTTCTTATCGTCGACGATCTGATCAGCACCGGCGGCACGGTGGCGCGTGCCGCGCACGCCTGCCGCGAACAGGGGGCGATCGCTGTGCACGCCGCCGTCACCCACGGGCTATTCGTGGGCGAGGCTGCGAAGGTCGTGGCCGATCCCGCCCTGGATAGTCTCGCAATCACCGACAGCGTTCCGCCGTTCAGGCTAAGTCGCGAAACGATTCAGGATAAGCTGACCCTTATCCCGATTGCCCCGCTGTTCGCGGAAGCCATCCGGCAGATCCGCAGCAACGGTTCCGTCAGTCGCTTGATGGGGGACTGAAAGCGCGGGCGAAAGCCGCCCGGCAGCCAATGCCGTTGGGTTGCTGTGCGTATGGCAAAGTAAAACCCTGTTCGAATCGCCCTCACCCCAGCCAATCACGCCGCGTATTCCCTGTGCGGAGCCGCAAGCGGCGCTCACGCGTGCAAAGCGGACTCGCCACGCGACGCTGTCCCCCTTGGCTCGCGAGTCCGGGGCAGCCCATCCCTGCCTGCCGCTCGTCGCGCCGATGTGTCCCGGAAGGTGAGGGGGCTCTTGTGGCCTTACTTTCTCGACTATTGGGAGCTCGGTTATTGACCCGGCCCAAAATAACGTTCGCCCTGAGCTTGTCGAATGGCACTCGGCTTGGGGCTTCGACAAGCTCAGCCCGAACGGAATCAATAGGGTATTTAAGGGCCGGATTAATAATCCGTCACGCCGGCAGGGATTGCTCGTCCTGCGGACCAGCCGGTGGCTATCCAAATCGGCTTCGGGCTAATGTTCGCCGTCCTTGCGACCGCCTTTACGTGCCGGCTCCCGATTCTCGCCTTTTCCGTGGCGGTTAATGTTCGAGACGGCTGCTCCGGCCGCTGCGCAACCGAAATTTGGCCATAATCAACATTATTAATCAGGCCCGTAAATACCCTCCTGGTATTTACGGGCCGCCGCCAAGGCCGGTACACGCCCGGCCTTGGCTCACGCGGATTGTCGCCGCGCCGGGGCATCCCTGCCCCGGATTAACCCGGCCTATGTTTATAGGCCGGGTTAATAGGCCTGCTCGGGCACCATGGATTTGTTCGGGCCGGCGAATCCGATCACGGTGGCGATCGCGAACTTGCATCGGGGTTTGTCGGTCTCAGTACCGATAGAACCGAATCATCGGGATTTCTACGACGACTCGGGAGCTTCAACTGTTATGACCAGCGTTCTCATTACCGGCAGCAACCGCGGATTGGGATTGGAGTGGGCGCGCCAATGCGCCGGCGCCGGATGGCGGGTTATTGCCACCTGCCGATATCCGGAGGAGGCCGATGACTTGGCGAAGCTGGCGGATCAATTTCGGTCCGTGCGCCTCCACCGGCTGGACGTGACGAACGCCGGCCAAATCGTTGCCCTGGCCGAGGAGCTGAGGGAAACGCCCATCGATATCCTGCTCAACAACGCCGGGGTCTATCCGGAGAAATTCCTGCCTCTGAATGCGCCCCTCAATTTCGAGGACTGGGCCTACACCTTCCAGGTCAACGCCATGGCTCCGCTGCGCATGGCCAAGGCGTTTGTCGAATTGCTGGCCAGTAGCGATAAACGCCTGGTGGTCGCAATCAGCAGCCACATGGGCTCGATCGCCGAAATCGACGGCCCCGGCAGTTACTTTTACCGATCCAGCAAAGCCGCGCTGAACGCGGTGATGAAGGGACTGTCGCTGGAGTTTAAGCCCTTGAACATCGGAGTTCTTTTGTTGCATCCCGGCTGGGTGCAAACACGAATGGGCGGGCCCGGCGCGCCGTTGTCGCCCGAACAAAGCGTTCAGGGCATGCGCCGACTCGTTGATGAGTTCACATTGGCGGACACCGGCCGCTTCTTTCGCTATAACGGCACCGAGATTCCCTGGTAGGAAACGCCTACCCAGGGCAGGCCACGGCTCCTCTAAGTCCATTCAGGAAAGTCCTACGGCATACGAACCGCTCATTGAGCGGACTTGCCGGGGGGTGTCGGCAAGGGATTGCCGACCTACGACCGTGCACCCAGTAGGTCGGGAATCCTTTCCCGATACCGTGCTCCGATCAAGCGGCTTTGTCGGCAAGGGATTGCCGACCTACGACCGTGCACCCTGTAGGTCGGGAATCCTTTCCCGACGCCGTGCTCCGATCAAGCGGCTTTGTCGGCAAGGGATTGCCGACCTACGACCGTACCACTCTGTAGGTCGGGAATCCTTTCCCGATACCGTGCTCCGATCAAGCGGCTTTGTCGGCAAGGGATTGCCGACCTACGACCGTGCCACCCTGTAGGTCGGGAATCCTTTCCCGACGCCGCGCCCCAATCGAGCGTCTGCGTCGGCAAGGGATTGCCGACCTACGACCGTGCCACCCTGTAGGTCGGGAATCCTTTCCCGACGTTCACGCCCCGAGCGAGCGTCTGCGTCGGCAAAGGATTGCCGACCTACGACCGTGCCGCCGCGATCGTCCCTCCGTCATCGGTGACGATGACTTCCGTCCCGCTCGCTAGGCCCCGCTTTCCTTGTCGTTTCTGAAATGGAAACAATAGCGTTACTTATATTTCATTCATGACTGTTTATTAAATTATCTAATCTTTTTCATAAGAAAGTCTTATTCAACAAAAGGAACGTTCGCGACGATACTGATACTAATCGGTTGTTTGGTCGTCTTGAAAAGAGGGGAAATCACTATGACGAGCGTTGAAATATTCTTGGCACTGGTCTTTTTCGGTACCACCGGCGGAGCCATCCGGTTTTGCCTGAAGAACTACGACCGGTTGAACCGTAAGGAAAAACGATGAGCAAATATTCGCGCCATGCGCACCTGAAAAGCCGGGGTTAGATACCCCGGCTTTTTTCTGCCCGCCGAACCCTGAGCGCCGACTACCGTGCCGGCAGCTTTCCCGCGACGACGGCATGCCTTCGAACCGAACCCGTTCGTAATCCCCTTCAACATGCTGCGGCATTCCTCGCGGGTTTTTCTGTCTGAAAGATCAGAGTATCTTAAAAATGCCATGGACTTTCACTCCGGCTCGAGAGGCGTACGATGCCCGAAACGGTTGCCATTGTTCACAACAAGGTTCCTGCCCGAATCCGCGTCCGAATCCCGCTGATCAGAAACAAAAGGACCATGGCCGAGCTGCTCAAGCATAGCCTGCTCGGGGATGTCAAGGCCAAGGGGATCTACCATGCCGAACCGAACATAACCACCGGAACCGTCCTGATCAAATATCACCCCGCCCTGCATACCGAAACGGAAGTCATCGAACGAATCCGGGCCATCGCCCGGAACATCTCCACCGGAACCATTGAGATCACGGCCAAGCACAAGAATCCAAAGCTCGGCAAAATGCAGCCGCAGGCCTTTTTCACCCGGGAGCTTATTGTGAGCATCGCCGGAAACATCATTGCAGGCTTTGTATTGGCGGCTCTGATTTCCCGCGGGTAGCACACTTGCAGGATTGGCTTCGGTACGAGCTTTCCGGGTCGGCCCGCGGATGGCTGAATGTAGGAGCCGCTGTTCGCATGATTCGACCGGATTACCTACCTTGTCGTTTCCGGACAGCAGCCGGTGTATCTTGGGCTGAGGCTCTGAGGGTGCTGGTATTGCCGAGTAGAATAGCGGACGATGATCCGAGCGCCGGCCCTTGGGATCAAGGTTTTCCGAACACGGAATAAGGCTCGGAGGAGTGCTTCGCGACATATGAATGATGCAGGGGACGGACGGTCGCGTTCATGACCGACAGAATACGCGTACCGATCGATTCGGAGTCACAAATCCTGATCGCCCGCCAGCAGGCACGGCTGTTGGCCGCGGAGCTGGGCTTCTGGTCGGTCGAGCAAAGTTTCATCGCCATGGCCATCTCCGAGGTGGCGCTCAACATCCTTCAGTACGCCGGAAAGGGCGAAGTCGTTCTGAGTAAAACCCAAAAAAACGGTGGTCAGGGCATCCTCATCGTCGCCCGCGACGATGGCCCCGGCATTCCGGACGTCGCACTGGCCATGCAGGAAGGCTATTCCACCAGCGGAGGCGCCGGCTTGGGGCTGGCGGGGGCCAAGCGGCTTATGGACGAGTTCGATATCGTGTCCGAAGTCGGGAAAGGCACGACCGTAACCATGAAGAAGTGGGTACGCTAGATCGAAGCCGATGCGCGGGTGCCGCTCACACCGAACGATGCGGACGAATTGAATTGGCCGGCGGTCGGCGAGTCCAATTAGCCGGGCGAGTCTTTTTCTGCCCCGCAAAGACGCGGCGTTTTCGGCCCGGCGCCGTACGGCTGCGTCTTGGAGACAGGCCATGAATGAAGAATCAGTCGAGCGTGAGCTCGCAGCGCAATACTCTGCGGCATTGCGGGACTATTCGGCCGGCGTGGAGGGTCATCCGTTACTCCGGGCCTATCGGCTGGGACGCCGGGCCATCGCGGAGAATTTCGGCCTCCCGGCGCTGGAAGCGGCGCATCACGCGGCACTCAAAGACCTTGCTGCACGAGCCATTGAAACCGAAGAAGGCGTCGATGTCGAACTGCAGGCGGAGGAGTTCTTTCGAGAGGCTCTGGCGCCTTTCGAGAGATCATCGCGCGGCGGTGACGTCATAACCCGAATGCGCCTGCTCAACGAAAGTTTGGAGCGGACCAACCGACGCCTGATCGAACTCAAGCAAAAACAGGACCGCACGATTGCCGAACTGAGGCAAACCGCGGAAACCTCGCGCCAGGGCTTCCTGGAACTGGAAAAACGGGTGCAGGCACAAACTTCGGCGCTGGCTACGACCGGGGCGACCCTGCGCGGCGAAATCGCCGAGCGAAAGCTGACCGAAATCGCCCTCAGGGAAAGCGAGGCACGGTTCCGGGCGGTTTTCGAACGAGCCGGCATCGGCATCGCACTGCTGGACGAAAACGGAAGGATTCGGGAATGCAACAGTGCCTTTCAGGACATGCTGGGATTCGACGCCGAAGAGCTGCACAACCGGGTTATTTTCGAACTGAGCTACCCGGAAGACTTCGAGATCAGCGTGCAGCGGTTCAAGGGCCTGGTCGAAGGACGCTATAGGCACTATCGGCTGGAAAAACGCTTTGTCCGGAAAGACCGCACGGTGGTATGGGTCCGCAAGATCGTTTCCGGAACTTACGGATTCAGTGGCGAACTGCAATTCGCCGTCGACATGATCGAGGACATCACCGAAAGCAGAACCGCCGAAGAGTCTTTGCGGGAAAGCGAAGCCCGCTTCCGCCAGATTGTCGACATGGCCAGCGAATGGATCTGGGAGCAGGACGCGAAGGGCTGTTACACCTATTCCAGCGCCGCGGTGCACCATATTCTCGGCTACCGAGCCGAGGAGATCGTCGGAAAGCCCTATTACGAGCTTTTCTTCCCGGAAGACCTGGAATCCTCCGGGACCCCGGCACAGGAACCGGCCGGCCGCCAGGAATCTTTCGTTCGCCTGATCAACCGCTATCGGCATAAGAACGGCCGTGAGGTCTTTACCGAATCCACCGGCATTCCGGTCTTCGACCGACGGGGCCGATTGCTGAAATGGCGCGGGGTGGATCACAACGTCACCGAACGCAAACGTTTCGAGGACGCCCTGAGACTTCGGGACCGGGCCATCGAGGCTTCCAGCGTGGGTATCATCATCACCGATCCCTATCGGCCGGGGAATCCCATCATCTACGCCAATCCCGCATTCGTTCAGATGACGGGCCGCAGCCGGGACGAGGTCATCGGGTGGAATCCCCGCTTTCTGCAAGGGCCGGAGACCGATCCGCAGGCGATCGAGGAAATTCGGAAGGCGATGCGGGAACAGCGCGATTGCCACCTGACGCTGAAAAATTACCGGAAGGACGGCACGCCGTTTTGGAACGAGCTGTTCATCTCTCCGGTGAGAGACGATCACGGCCGGCTGACGCATTTCATCGGCACCCAGACCGATGTCACCGCGATGCGGCGCATCGAAGAAGAGCGCCACGAAATGGAAATCGCAAGACAGATCCAGCTGTCGCTGCTGCCGAGCGTCCCGCTGCGGATGAAGGGCGCGCTGGTGGCGGGGTATTGCCTGCCGGCGGTTCACGTCGGCGGCGATTATTTCGATTATTTCGCCACCGAGGAAGGGGTCGACATCGTGATCGCCGATGTTTCCGGGCACTCGGTGGGCGCGGCTCTGATCATGGCCGAAACCCGCAGCACCCTGAAGATGGGAACCGACTGGATGGCGAAGGGTGCGGCGAAACTCCGCAACGGCGCAAGAAAAACCCTGTCGGTTCTGAACGATCTCCTGTTCGAAGATTTGAACCGCGCCAGCTTTTTCATCTCCATGTTCTACCTGAGCTATCACTCGGGCACCCGCCGCATCCGCTACGCCAATGCCGGGCACAACCGTCCGCTGCTGCTGCGGAGAGGCGAGCGGAGCTGTCTCGAATTGGACGCCGAAGGGCTCATCCTGGGCGTAAAGAAAGGCGTGACGTTCGAAGAGAAAGCGCTCTCCCTGAACGAAGGCGATATGGTGCTTCTGTATACCGACGGGATAACCGAAGCCCAGAACAGGCAAGGAGAGTTTTTCGGCGAGTCGCGATTGTGCGAGCTTGTCGTCGGACATGCTCAAAGCTCCCCCGAAGAGCTCATCCGGATCATCGTCGACGAACTCGGAGCGTTCCGCCAGGGCCGCTCCTTCGACGACGATATTTCCTTGGTGGTGCTGAAAGCGCTTTGAACAAGGGAGTGTTTTGCGAATGGCGGGGTCCAATGAATGGCTTTCGACCTGCGGAAGAGGTGAATTGTGTCCGCACCGACCGAAACCGGAACCGAGGCTTCCGGTGTTAAAGAACCGCCCTTGTTCAGCTTCAGGCGTCTCTTACTTGTCCTGGCGGGCTATGCGACGCTATATCTCTCGGCCCGCTGGTACGAAGGCGCTTATGCATGGTCGACCGGGCTCGACGCTTTTGCGCCGGAGTTCGAGACTTACTGGATGAATCTCTTCTATGCGGAAATCGTGGTGGAAACGGTCGTGGCCGCCCTTTTGTGGGGCTGGTTATGGCGGAGCCGGGACAGAAATCTGGAAAATTACTGGGCTCACTTCATCGCGACCGAAACCGTATTGTCCAGGGCGCGGGGCGCGGCCGCGCGGGAACTGCTGTGGAAGACCCGGGACCGCGCGGTGGTGACGCTGACCCCGCGCGAAGAATTGCGCCGGAACATGACCCACCTGATCTGGCTGGCCGCCTACGGTTTCGCTTTTTACTGGGGAACGAGTTTCTTCACCGAACAGGACGCGACCTGGCATCAAACCGTGGTGCGCGACACCGACTTCACGCCCAATCACATCATCGTGTTCTATCTCAGCTACCCGGTTTACATTATCACCGGCTGGGGGGCTTTTCTGTACGCGAAGACGCGCCTGCCGTATTTCGCCAAGGGCCTGTCCGTGCCCTACCTGTTTTCCGTGGTCGGTCCGTTCACGCTTTTGCCGAACGTCGGCTACAACGAATGGGGGCACACCTTCTGGTTCATGGAAGAGGTGTTCGTCGCGCCGCTGCACTATGGCTTCGTGGTCTTCGCCTGGTTTGCGTTGTCCATCAGCGGCGTCTTGCTGCAGGTTTTCTCCAGCATCTACAAAGTGGCATGCCCGTAGGTCGGCAATCCCTTGCCGACAAAGACGCTCACCCGGGCCCGCAGCGTCGGGAAAGGATTCCCGACCTACAAAGTGGCATGCCCGTAGGTCGGCAATCCCTTGCCGACAAAGACGCTCGATCAGAAAACGCTTCACCGGTCTTTTTCAGGTACCCACGCAATGATCCGAAGCGGCGCACCGCTGCCGCCTTCGATCTTCATCGGCAAGGCCATCACTATGGCGCCGGCCGCCGGCAATTCCCCTAGCCGGGCAACGTTTTCGAAGATCGGAATACGCTTCTGTGACAGGATCCGATGGGTCTCGAAATGCGACGATTGCCCGTAATCTATGCTCGCCGTATCCAGCCCGACAGCCTTGACGCGGCGCTGTTCGACCAGCCAGCGTGCCGCGTCCGGGTCCAGGCCGGGGAAGTGGAGCTTCGCCACCGCCGCCTCACCCCGTTCGGCAGTGCCCAGATAGCGGGCCGGGTCCGGCCAGAACCGGTCATAGCCCGTACGCACCAGCACGATCGCTTGTTCGGGAATCTTTCCGTGGTCTTTCTCCCAGGCTGCAAGATCGTCGAGACTCGCCCGGTACTCGCGATTTTCCACGGCCTTGGACGAGACGTCGATCACCACGGCGGGACCGATCAGCCGGTCGAGCGGAATCTGATCGACCGCGGGAGCGTTGTCGGAAAAGTGGTTCGGGGCGTCCAGATGCGTGCCGCCATGTTCCGCCGCCCGGAATTCGTAGGCTTCGTAGTGATAGCCCTTTGCGGTGGTCCCGACGAACACCGGCTCCAGGCGGAAGGGTGTCGACGTCGGCCAGTAGACGGTCGCCGCGGAAAAGGAATGGGTGAGATCCACCCAGCGCCCCGTGAGCCACGGATCCTGCTGCGTGGCGCAACCCGTCGCCGAAACCAGCGCCGCCGTCAACAGGGTTGTGCGGGCCAGGCGCTCGAGCCGGGAAGTGTTCGGTTTGAAAACGAATCGCATGAAATAATCCATGGACAGGCACCTCGATGATGGTTTCCGACTGCCTCTTGACGTCATTTTACCTAGAACCCATTATTTCTACGTTAAGGAAGCTCTGAATAAGCCCTCTCCCTCTGGGAGAGGGTTGGGTGAGGGCCTGTTGGATCAATCAGTTGGACAGGTGGTTTCTCTGATTTGGAGAATTAATCAGAGCTTCCTTAAGGCGTCACACGGGCTAGCCTCTTTCGCGGTGTGGATCCGGTACCGCGAGGCCGCCAAAAGGCTCGAAGGCGACACGCCCATCGCTCCCGGCGCCCAAAATCCATTTTTTCTCATTAACACCAGGGCCTGGCCTACATTATGATGAGAGAGCACGGTGGACATCGAACGGCCTGACTCGGCCCCGCATGCCGCCGTCCGTGCCACGAACGGCCTCCGGCGAACTTGGATGTTGATGGCGGCTGTACGAGAGGCATCGAGAGCAACCCGGGCGCGAGCCCGTCCTGAACTCCGTCCAAGTGGGCCTGACACGCAGGCGTCGGCAAGGGATGGCCGACCTACGCCTTGATCGGCGGTCAATTCCGGCCCCATCGGCAGGGTATTTTGAACCGACATTCTTGACGTTTTTGGGAAGGGATTCCATGAACCAGACATCACGCATTTCCGGCACCGAGCCGGCTCCGTCGAATCGTATCTCCTGGGCGGCAACGCGATATCATCCCGCGGTTTTTTTCAAAAACGGGCGGCACCCTCGCGTCTAAGCCGTCAATTTGTCCAAACCACTGAACGACTGCGCAGAAACCTGCCCGGTGCGGACTTTCGCGCGTAACGGGACGCCGCGAGGCGGGCCGAGAAACAACATTGGGAGAATGGAAGCATGCCAATGAACCAGGCTGTTCGATCCGAGCCCGGCCCTGTCCGGCAGACCAGGTTTTCGTTCGGGAATCCACCCCGGGGTTCCGTCGCCGTCGTCGACACGATCGAGGGTATCGAATGCTGTAGCGAGGCTATCGAGGATTTGGCGGAGAACGCGGTGCACCCTAATCCGTTCTACGAACCGTGGTGTTTTCTGCCTTTGCTGGGCGCTTCGGACCGGAAACGCAGATTGCGCCTTCTGCTCGTTCACGGAACCAACGACGACGGCTCGGGAGCGCACGACACTCTGATCGGTTTTTTCCCGTTCGAGCAGAAACTTCTCCACCCGCTATGCCCCGTTCACTGCCTGTGCCCGTGGCGGGATTCCTATCGTTGGACACTGCGCCGCACGCCGCTTCTCCGCTCCGGCGCGGTGGCCAATGCCCTGGCGACTCTCGGCCGTTGGCTGGTGGCTGAAAGGCACGCTCCGAAGATCCTCGTCCTGGACGACCTGCCCGGCGGAAGCGGAATCATCGACGGGGTCGAGCGCTGGCGTGCCGAGGACCGGCGCTTGTGCCATGTGCCGGACATGCATGAATCCCATCTTTACCGCCGCCAAACCGATGCCGAGGCTTATTTCTCCCGCGTACTTTCCGGGAAACGGCGCAGGCATCTCAAGCGCCTGCGCCGCCTGCTCGAGGATCTCGGGCCGGTAAGGGTCGCCGATGTCGACGAGTCGGAGGACATCGACCGTCTCCTGAACGAGTTCATCGCCCTGGAATCCAGCCAATGGAAGGGCAAAATCGGCACCTCCATGGCCTCGATGCCGAACGGCTCGGAGATCGCCAAGGCCATTCTCAAAGAAGCGCACCGTCGTAAGCGCCTGTCGCTGCTCACTCTAAGGGTCGGCGATCGGCTGGTCGCGGCGCGCAGCGCCTTCCTCGCGCATCCCGGATGCTTCGGGTTCAAAATGGCGTACGACGAAGATCCTGTGTATGCCCGGTGCGGTCCGGGCTTTCTGCTGGACCAGGAGGGCATCGTTCGACTGCACGACGACGGCGACCTCCTCGGCAAGGACATCGAATGGCTGGACAGCTGCGCCGTCGAGGCAGCCGCTCTGCCGCTGAGCATGCGAACGGAACCCCTGCCGCTACACCGCTACGTTGTCGCGGTACGCGGCGGCGTCAGCGAAATCGTGTCGCGCCGCTTTCACCGGGTGATGCAAGCGCTTCCGTGGCGAATACGCCGGATGTCCGCGTTTTAGACGCCGATGTCTTCCCGCCACAGCTCCGGGTGAGTCTCTATGAAGCGGGACATGAGGCGAATACAGGCGGAATCGTTGCGTACTTCGACCGAGACACCGCGCAGCCTCAGCAGCTCCTCTTCGCCCAGAAACGTCTGGTGCTCGCCGATCACGACCCTGGGAATCCGATAAAGCAGGATCGCACCCGTACACATGATGCAGGGCGACAGCGTGGTGTAAAGCGTACACTCCCGGTAAACCGCCGCGGGCTGTCGCCCGGCATTCGCCAAGGCATCCGTTTCCGCGTGCAGGATGGGGCTGCCCTGCTGCACGCGCAGGTTGTGCCCGCGGCCGATGATGCGATCCCGGTGCACCAGTACCGATCCGATCGGTATGCCCCCGGTTTGCAGTCCTTGCTCGGCTTCTTCGAAAGCGGCTTGCATGAATTTGTCCACGCGCTTGCTCCATGGGTCGACGAAAAAACGGTCAATGGGGCGGTATTCGGGCTTTCCCGGCACTTTCAGCGGTGCGGTGCCCGGAATGCTGGTCCGGCCACAGATCTTTCTGGATCAAATACAAGGTCGGGAATCCTTTCCCGACGTCGTGGCTCGGGTGAGCGTCTGCGTCGGCAAGGGATTGCCGACCTACGGCCATGCCACTTTGTAGATACTGTTATCCGGGTCAAGTGCCATGGAGTGCTGGATCGAAGGGTTTTCCGGACTTGAGGACGCCGAAAGCGACCTGGAGGAGCTTGCGCATCATGGCACCGATGATGAGCTTGGCGGGCTTGCCCGAGAGCGCGAGCCGGTTCTTGAAGGGCTGGCCCCAAGCGGTCTTATACAGGATCACCATGGCTGGCATGTAGAGGGCTTTGCGCAAGAAGGCATGGCCGACCTTGGACAGCCGCGGCTTGGTTTTCACGCTCGTTCCGGACTCCTGCCGGCGCGGGTCGAGCCCGGCGAAGGCGACGGCTTGTCGGCTATTGGCGAAGCGGCTGGGCTCGGCATAGAAGGCGAGCAGAATGGCGATGGTGCGTTCCCCGATACCGGGGATGCTCTCGAGTAATTCGCGCTTCCCCTTCAGATCGGGGTTAGAGTCGATGTGCTCATTGATGGTTTTGATCAGGCTCTTGATCTGCTGATCGAGCCAATTCAGGTGTTCTTGAATGTTGGTGCGCACCGCGTCCCGGGCGACCTCCAGGCGGTTACTTTCCTGGGTCCGCAGGGCTTGCAACGCATCCAGACGCAACACGAGCGCGCGCAAGGCGATTTCGGCTTCGCTTCTCGCCTGCCAGGGAGGCGGATGGCGCTCGGCGCAAAATTCGGCGATGAGGCGCGCATCGACGGCATCGGTTTTGGTCCGGGTTAAGCGGGAAGCGGCATAGGCTTTGATTTGGGCAGGGTTGATGACGCTGACAGTGAACCCTTGGGTAGCCAAGCACTGGGCGACGTCTTCCCAATACACCCCAGTGGCTTCCATACACACGTGAACATTCCGTGCCTCTGGGCCGGTGAGCCAAGTGACGAGGGTGGCGAACCCGTCTTGGGAGTTGGCGATGACTTTGGTTCGGAACTTCCCGTTGGGGAGGCGTAACGCGCAGTCCAGTTTGGCTTTGGCGACATCAATTCCGAGATAAAACGTGGGCATCATGAACCTCAAATGATCTACCTTGTGAATGCGGGCTGCCGGCAAGCCGGGCCGAAGATACTGTTCGATCGCTCGATGAGGGTGAGCGACTGCTGCATCGATCTACGCAACGGGCTTGGTGTCCCAAGGGCGGGAACGGCATCCAGTCGCTCAAACCTGGAGCGCCCTCCAGGCCTGTGGTGACCGGTCGGGAGTCTTCTCCAACCCCTTCCGAACCACACGGAATTCATAATACAAGGTCGGGAATCCTTTCCCGACGTCGTGGCTCGGGTGAGCGTCTGATCGAGCGTCTTTGTCGGCAAGGGATTGCCGACCTACGGGCATGCCACTTTGTAGGTCGGGAATCCTTTCCCGACGTCGTGGCTCGGGTGAGCGTCTGCGTCGGCAAGGGATTGCCGACCTACGGCCATGCCACTTTGTAGGTCGGGAATCCTTTCCCGACGTCACGGCCCGGTCGAGCGTCTTTGTCGGCAAGGGATTGCCGACCTACGACCGTGTCGCTTATACCAGGCTGGCCGTCGATTGCCGGGGTCTCAGGGAGTCGATAAGCAGCATCGCGACGCCTATGGTGATCGCCGAATCGGCGACGTTGAAGGGCGGCCAATGCCATTCCCCGTAAAACACGTCGAGAAAGTCGATGACGTATCCGTATATAACCCGGTCGATGAGGTTGCCCAGCGCGCCGCCGAGCACCAGCGCCCAGGCGGCGGCTTCCCAGCGCTGATTCTTGCCGAGTCGGCTCAGCCAGTAACAGATCGCGCCGCTGGCAATGACCGCCAGGCCGATGAAGAGCCAGCGCTGCCAGCCTCCGGCCTGACTCAGAAAGCTGAACGCCGCGCCCTCGTTGCGCAAATAAGTGAGCTGGAAAAAAGGCAGTAGGCCGACCGATTCGTACAGTTCCATAGAGCGGTCGACCATCTGCTTGGTGAGCTGGTCCAGGCCGACGACCAGCGCGGAGAGCCAAAGCCAATGCAGCATAAGCGTCAGGCGTAAAGACGGGTTTCGCCCGGCCCCGCGACGTTTTCGACGCAACGTCCGCAAAGCTCGGGATGATCGGCATGCTTGCCGACGTCCTCGCGGTGATGCCAGCAGCGTACGCATTTGGGCTTGTCCGACGCTCGAACTTTCAGCTCCAGTCCTTCCATGCCCGTCGGGAGCGTATCGCTTGCGCCATCCGGCCGCAGGTTCGCGTACGACGTGATGAACACGAAGCGGAGATCGCTTTCGATCGGGGCAAGTCGTTCGAAAACCGGCTGACTGCAGTAAAGCTCGACTTCGGCATCCAGGGACGAGCCGATCTCGCCGCGCACGCGCAGCACCTCCAGTTCCTTGCTCACCGCCTCGCGGACTTTGAGGAGGAAATCCCAGAACTCGCGGTCGAACGGGGAGGGCTCGTCCAGCGGGAACAAGCCTTCGTACCAAGTCTCCAGAAACACCGAATCGCTCCGTTTGCCGGGCAGATGGCGCCAGATTTCATCGGCCGTGAAGCTCAGGATGGGTGCCAGCCAGTGGGTCAAGGCTTCGGCGATGTGGTACATCGCGGTCTGCGCCGATCGCCGCGGGAGGCTGTCCTCGCGGCAGGTGTACTGGCGGTCCTTCAGCACGTCGAGATAGAAGCTGCCCAGGTCGATGGAGCAAAAGTTGTGGACTTTTTGGTAGACCAGGTTGAACTGGTAGGTCTCGTAGGCTTCGACGATTTCCTGCTGCAGACGGAAAGCCCGGTCCACCGCCCAGCGGTCGAGCGCCAGCATCTTTTCGGGCTCGACCGAATGCCGCTCCGGATCGAAGCCGTTCATGTTGGCGAGCAGGTAGCGGGCGGTATTGCGCAAGCGCCGGTAAACGTCTGCCGTGCGCTTCAGAATCTCGTCGGAGACGTTCATCTCGGCCCGGTAGTCGGTGGCCGCGACCCAGAGTCTCAGGATGTCGGCTCCGAGGTTCTGCACCACTTTCTGCGGGGCTACTACATTGCCCCTGGATTTCGACATTTTCTTGCCTTCCGCGTCCACGGTGAAGCCGTGGGTCAGCACCTGCCGATACGGCGCGGTGTCGCGGATCGCGACCGAGGTGAGCAAGGACGATTGGAACCAGCCGCGATGCTGGTCCGAGCCTTCGAGGTACAGATCGGCCGGGGCATGCAGGTCTTCCCGCCGATCCAGCACGCAAAAGTGGCTGACGCCGGAATCGAACCAGACATCCAGCGTGTCGTTGATCTTCTGGTACTGAGCCGCCTCCTCGCCCAGCAATTCGACGGGATCGAGCTCGAACCAGGCGTCAATCCCCCGTTCTTCGACTCTTTGCGCGACCGCTTCGATCAGGTCTTCGGTACGCGGGTGCAGGGCGCCGGTCTCGCGATGGACGAACAAGGCGATCGGCACGCCCCAGTTGCGCTGCCGGGAGACGCACCAGTCGGGCCGGTTGGCGACCATGCCTTCGATACGCGCCTGTCCCCAGTCGGGTATCCATTGCACTTTCTTGATTTCTTCCAGTGCCTGGTGGCGAAGGTCATTCTTGTCCATGGCGATGAACCATTGCGGCGTGGCTCTGAATATCACCGGCGTCTTGTGCCGCCAACAGTGCGGATAGCTGTGCTCGATGCGCGCTTCGTGCAGCAGCGCGCCGCGTTCCTTGAGCACCTCGACCACATGGCCGTTGGCGTTCATCACGTGTTCGCCGGCGAACAGCGGCGTGCTCGGCAGGAACTTGCCGTCGTCCGCCACCGGATTGTCGACCGGCAGTCCATAGCGCTGACCGACGACGTAGTCCTCCTGGCCATGGCCGGGCGCCGTATGCACCGCACCGGTACCGGCCTCGAGCGTCACATGATCGCCGAGAACGATCGGTACTTCCCGCTCGTAAAACGGATGCCGCAGCATCAATCCTTCGAGGTCCGAGCCTTTGCAATACGCCACGACGCGATAGTCGTCGACGCCGCAGCGCATCATGACATCTTTCATCAGGGCCTCGGCCACGACCAGCCGTTCCGTCGGCTCCGGACATTGCACCACGGCGTAATCGAACTCCGGATTGAGCGCCACGCCCTGGTTGGCCGGAAGGGTCCAGGGGGTGGTCGTCCAGATGACCACCGACAGCGGCCCTTCGCCCGGATGGCCCGGCACCGAATGACAACGCTGGATCAGCGCGGTTTCGTCGAGCACCCTGAACCGCACGTCGATGGCGATTGAACGCTTGTTTTCGTATTCGACCTCGGCTTCGGCCAGCGCGGAGCCGCAATCGGTACACCAATGTACCGGCTTTGCCCCTTTCACCAGATGGCCGCGCACGGAGATTCGGCCCAAAGCGCGCAGGATGTCGGCCTCGAAGCGGAAATCCATGCTCAGGTACGGATTTTCCCAGTCGCCGAAAACGCCGAGCCGGATGAACTCGCGCCGCTGGATGTCCACTTGCTCGGACGCATAGCTGCGGCAGGCTTTGCGGAAATCGGAGGCGTTGACCTTGACGCCGGCTTTGCCGATCTTCTTTTCCACCATCAACTCGATGGGCAGGCCGTGGCAATCCCAGCCCGGCACGTAAGGTGCGTCGAAACCGTTCAAGCCCTTGCTTTTGACGATGATGTCCTTCAACACCTTGTTTACGGCATGGCCGATGTGGATTTCGCCGTTGGCGTAAGGCGGGCCGTCATGAAGAATGAACTTGGAGCGTCCACGGAAAGTTTCGCGAATCTTCCGGTACAGGTCCATGCCGCGCCAGCGTTCGATCTGCTCGGGCTCGCGCTGCGGCAGATTGGCCTTCATCGGAAAGTCGGTACGGGGTAAATTCAGAGTCGATTTATAGTCCGTGCTCATGATCCAGAGGATGGTGTTGAATTTGAGGTGGCGAAATAGCCTCTTGCGGTCATGACGTCCCGTTGGATCTGGACCTGCAGTTCGGCCAAGCCGTTGAAGCGCTTTTCGTCCCGGAGTTTGCGGTGGAAAACGATTTCCACCTGCTTTCCGTAGAGATCTCCGGAGAAGTCCAGTAAATAGGTTTCCAGGAGCACCGTACGTCCTCCCGCGACGGTCGGGCGTATGCCCACGTTCGCAACCCCCGGCAGCGGATGATCGCCTATTCCGCACATTGTAACGGCAAACACCCCCTGGACAGGAGTGTTTTTCCGTCTCATCAGGATGTTGGCCGTGGGAAAACCGAGTGTTCGGCCGCGCTTGGCGCCGTGGATGACCCGCCCGCAAACCGAGTACGGGCGTCCCAGGAGCCGTCCTGCCCGAGCGAAATCGCCTGCCTCGAGGGCCTTGCGGATCAGGGTGCTGCTCACGCGCCGTCCATCGACCAATACCGATGGTGTATCGACCACTGCGAAGCCGAATTCTCTCCCGGCCTGCCGCAATAGGCTGAAGTTGCCGAGGCGGTTTTTGCCGAACCGGAAATCGTCGCCCACCACCAGGTGTTTGATGCGTAACCCTTGAAGCAGGATCTTCTGGATAAAGCTTTCAGCCGGCAAATCGGCGAGACCCCTGGTGAAGCGGAGCAGCAATACCTGGTCGACCGGCAGCTGCGCCAAGCGCGCCAGTTTTTCGCGTAGCCGGGTCAGGCGGGCCGGTGCTTCGTTCGGAAAGAAATACTCCCGAGGCTGCGGTTCGAAAAGCACGACCACGACCGGCAATTCCAGTCTTCGCCCGGCTTCGGCAAGTCTTTCGATCACTTGGCAGTGGCCGATATGGACGCCGTCAAAATTGCCGATGGTGGCAACGCAGCCTCCCTCGGGAAGGTTCAGATCGGCGAGTCCTCGAATCAGGTGCATGGACGGTCCCCGGTACTCAAGTGCTTTCCGGAACCAGCATGTGCCGGGGACGGAGCCCGGTCAGGGTCAGGCACGACACATAAGCCGCAAACCCCAGTAGTATCCATAGCGCGAGGTGCGAAATTCGATCCCCCGGTGACCAGAGCTGCCACGGATAGGCATTGGATGCATGGATCAGAAGCGGGGACATGACGCCGCCGGCGAGCGCCACGCGCAGGAGAAAAATTCCCCAGCCCGGTTCCGGTCTGTAAATGCGGTCCTTCAAAAGCTTGGCCAGGAGCAGTCCCGCGTTGAGAAGAGCCGCCAGCGCGGTCGCCAGCGCCAGGCCCGCGTGACCCCAGCCGATCGGGGCAAGCTGAAAGATCAGGGCAAGGTTAAGGCCGAGATTGGTGAGAATGGCATAAACGCCATATCGGACCGGAGTCCGAAGGTCTTGCCTCGAGCTGAAACCCGGGATCAGCACCTTGATCGCGATGAAACCTGTCAGCCCTATGGCGTAAGTCATCAGGCTCCGGCTGGCCATCTCGGCGTCATGCGCGGAAAACCGATCATATTGGAAAAGCGTGGCGATCATCGGTTCGGACAGCAGCGCGAGTCCCAGGGTAGCCGGCAAGCCGATCAGGATTACCCAGCGGAGAGCCCAGTCAAGCGAACGGGAAAACCCGTCCCGGTCGCGGTTCGCATGATTCTTTGACAGATGAGGCAGTATCACGGTGCCGATGGCGACTCCGAAAATTCCCAATGGGAATTCCACTAGGCGGTCGGAGTAATAAAGCCAGGATACACTCCCGGAGACTAGAAACGAGGCGATCAAGGTGTCGACCAGAAGATTTACCTGAGGTACCGAAGCCCCGAAAATCGCGGGTCCTATGGTTTTGATGATGCGGCGTACGCCGGGGTCGTGAAATCCGTAGCGGGGTCTCGGCAGCACGCCGGCCCGGAGGAGCGCCGGTACTTGAAAGGCGAGCTGCACGACGCCGGCGATCAGCACGCTCCAGGCCAGGGCGGTAATCGGCTCCGACAGCTGAGGGGCGAGCCAGATCGCGGCGGCGATCATCACCAGATTCAGAAACACCGGGGTGAAGGCGGGTATGGCAAAACGTCCCCAGGTATTGAGGATGGCTCCCGCGAATGCCGTGAGCGAAATGAAGAAAAGATACGGCAGGGTGATGCGCAGCATCGTCACGGTGAGTTCGAACTGTCCGGCATTTCGATAGAAACCGGGCGCAAACAGTATGATGAGGGCCGGCGCCGCGAAAATGCCGACCAAAGTGATGATGAACAGGGCGAGTGACAAGCCGCCGGCCGTTCGATCGAGGAACCGTTTGAGCTCCGTTCGGTCCGCGCGCTCCTTGTAGTCCGACAGTACCGGCACGAATGCCTGAGCGAAAGCGCCTTCGGCGAAAAGCCGGCGCAACAGGTTGGGGATCCGGAAGGCGACGAAGAAAGCATCGGTGCCGGTGGCGGCGCCGAAATAGCGGGCAATGACGATATCCCGAACGAACCCCAGCAGGCGGGAGACGAAGGTCATGCCGCCCACGGCCGCCGTGGATTTCAGTAGATGCTTGCTCAGAGCCTAAGACCAGTGCTTTCGTTGAAGAAAAGGCCGTAGTATAAGGAATTTACACGGCCAAGGCACGGATGAGGCAATACCGCTGATTTTCATCCCGCAACCGGCCCTACCGGAAAAAATGTCCGGGCTGTTGAGCGCCGTGATCGGTATTAGGCTATTGACTCTTGAATTACTTGTGAAGACAATACCGAATTCGCTTAAAACCATTAGGACTAGAGGTTTCCACCTTGGCTAATATTGCTTCAGCAAAAAAACGCGCCAAACAATCGGAAAAACACCGCGTCCACAATGCGGCTCAACGCAGCCGGTTGCGGACCTTCATCAAGAAGGTCGTTCTGGCGGTGGAATCCGGCGACTTGGAGCAGGCGCAGGCCGCATACCGCGCCGCGGTGCCCATCATCGACTCTTCGGTCAACAAGGGCCTGATCCACAAGAACAAGGCTGCTCGCAGCAAGAGCCGTCTCAACGCCCGAGTCAAAGCGCTGGCTCTCAGGGCATCCGCCTGAACCTTTCGCGGAAAGGCGAGGCGGGCGTCGCCTGCCTCTCAGGCCAGCACCAGATTGTCTCTATGAATCAGCTCGGGTTCGTCGACGTATCCGAGTAGCTGCTCGATCCGTGAGCTGGGTTGGCGCATGATGAGCCGCGTTTCGTCTGCGCCGTAATTCACCAGCCCGCGAGCCACCTCGTTTCCCGACATATCCACGCAAGCGACCAGGTCGCCTCTGTGGAAGTCGCCGTCCACGGCGGTTACGCCTATGGGCAATAGGCTTTTGCCGTCTTCTCTCAGCACGCGAGCGGCGCCGTCATCCAGGTGCAGTTTGCCCTTGAGTTTGAGCTGCCCGGCCAGCCAGCGCTTGCGGGCAAGCATCGGGGATACGTCCGGAACCAGGAAAGTACCCAGTTCTTCGCCGCTGATCACCCTCGCCATGACGTTCGCTTCGCGCCCGCTGGCGACGACGGTTGCGGTTCCGGAGCGGGAAGCCAGTCGGGCGGCGCGCAGTTTGGTGATCATGCCGCCGCGCCCGAGACCGCTGCGGCTCTCGCCTACCATTTCGCCGAGGCGAGCATCATTGATGCTGGCCTGATGAACCAGTTGGGCCGTGGGGTCTAGTGTCGGATCTCGCTCGTAAAGACCCTTTTGATCGGTCAGGATGATCAGAAGGTCAGCTTCCAAAAGATTTGCCACCAAGGCGGCGAGCGTGTCGTTATCGCCGAAGCGGATTTCCTCGTTCGCTACCGTATCGTTTTCGTTGATGACCGGCACCACGCCCAGTTCGAGCAGCGTGAGCAGGGTGCTTCGGGCGTTAAGGTAACGCTGCCGGTCCGAGAGGTCGTCGTGGGTCAGCAGAACTTGCGCGGTATGAAGATTGTGCCGTTGAAACTGGGACTCATAGGTCTGAATTAATCCCATCTGCCCCACGGCGGCAGCCGCCTGAAGTGCGTGCAGCGAGTGCGGGCGGGCTTTCCAGCCTAGTCGGCACATTCCCTCGGCGACCGAGCCCGAGGAGACGAGGAGAATTTCTTTACCTTGGTGGCGCAGGGCGGCCACTTGGCCCACCCAATCGCTGATTGCGGGCATATCCAGTCCGCGTCCGCCTTCGGTCAGTAAGGAACTGCCGATTTTGACGATGATGCGGCGGGCACGGGTGAAGTCAGTCCTGTTCTGCATCTTCTGAGTGGTCCTGCTCCAGGAACTCCATGACACTGTAGATCAAATTCTTGAGCCCGTCGCCACGGACGGCGGAGACCCGGAAAACGGGGCCCGTCCATGCAAGGCCGTCGATGATCTCGCGACAACGCTGCTCGGCGGCGTCCTCGGGGAGCCGATCGATTTTGTTCAGAACCAGCCAGCGCGGTTTCTCCTCGAGTTCCCGGTCCCATTGGCGGAGCTCGTCGATGACTTTTTGTGCCGCCGTGACGGGATCTTCCAGGGTTTCGTAAGGTTCGACGTCAACCACGTGGAGGAGCAACCTGGTGCGGGAAAGATGCTTGAGAAACTGTAGCCCGAGACCCGCGCCGTGCGATGCGCCCTCGATGAGTCCGGGAATATCGGCCATGACGAAGCTGCGTTGATCATCGACGCGCACGACGCCGAGGTTAGGGTAGAGGGTCGTAAAAGGGTAATCCGCAACCTTGGGGCGCGCGGCGGATACGCTGCGAATCAAGCTGGATTTTCCGGCATTGGGCATGCCCAATAGTCCGACGTCCGCGATGAGCTTCAGCTCCAGGCGCAGGGTGCGCCGTTCGCCGGGGGTTCCGTTGGTGGCTTTGCGTGGTGCGCGATTGACGCTGCTCTTGAAGCGGGTATTGCCGAGTCCGTGAAAACCGCCTTGGGCCACCATCAATTTTTCGCCTTCCTTGGTCAGGTCGCCGAGCTTTTCACCGGTCTCGGTGTCGAACACCTCGGTGCCGGTAGGTACATGTACAATGCAGTCGGCGCCGGAATGACCGGTACAGTTTCCGCCCGATCCGTTTTGTCCCCGTTCGGCGCGAAATCGCGAGTGAAATCGGAAATCGGCCAAGGTATTGAGATTGGTGGATGCGACCAGGTAGACACTGCCGCCATTGCCGCCGTCACCCCCGTCGGGCCCGCCGAAAGGAATATATTTTTCGCGCCGGAAGCTGACGCAGCCGTTGCCGCCATCGCCCGCCTCAACTCGAATTTCCGCTTCGTCGACAAATTTCATGGTAATGACAAAAAAGCCCCGTCACGGACGAGGCTTCTTCCTGATAATTAAGAGCGGCTCATGATGCCGCTTCGATCCTTAGGCTTCGCTTTGAACGATATTGACGTATTTGCGCTTGAACGGGCCTTTCACCTTGAATTGGACGTGTCCGTCGGTCAGCGCGAACAGCGTGTAGTCTCTCCCGCAGCCTACGTTTTCGCCGGGGTGGAACTTGGTGCCGCGCTGCCGGACGATGATGCTGCCGGCTTGTACGAACTGACCCCCGAAGCGTTTTACGCCCAGTCGTTTGGATTCTGAATCGCGGCCATTGCGTGAACTGCCGCCTGCTTTCTTGTGCGCCATCGTGATTCCTCGCTAATTCGATTAGGCAGAAATGTCGGTGATCTGAATTTCCGTGTAATTCTGCCGGTGACCCGCCTGCTTCATGTAATGTTTACGCCGACGGAACTTGACGATTTTGACTTTGGGATGACGGCCGTGGGCCTTGATGGTCGCGGTTACTTTGCCGCCATCAACGAAGGGTTTGCCTACCTTTAGGCCGGAATCCGTCTGAACCATCAATACCTTGTCGAATTCGATCTGCTGCCCGGCGTCGGCATTCAGGGTTTCGACCTTGACCACGTCGCCCTGTTTCACCCGATATTGCTTGCCGCCTGTCTGTATAACCGCGTACATCTTTTTTGGCTCCAACGCATAAAATTCTTTTAAACGCGAAATGATAACCGTGTAAAGCAAAAGGAGTCAACCGCCCGGCTTTTTCCGTTCGGAAGCAAACTTGCCGGAGCGGAGTCGATTCGCCGCTCGCGCGCAATGAAACGCGCTCTCAAACAGCTACCAGAATTTCGCCCTTGCCCAGTCCGCACATGTCTCCGGCATAGCGCCGCACCCGCTTGAGGGTGTCGGACATCTCGGAGAAGCGGGTATCCAAACCTTCAAAACCTTTCAGAAGCAGCGGTATGAAACCGAGCGTGTGGGTGCCGCAATCGTTGAAAGTGGACGGAACGAAGCCGGGCATCTGGGCGAGTAGCACGGTGCCCCGGTTCATCGCATAGCCGAGGTGGTCGCCGACTTTGCCGAGGACGGCAATGGTTCCCGCCGTCATGCGGGAGCCCAGGTAGCTTCCGGCGTCGCCCTCGATCAGAATGGCGCCTCGCCGCAGATGGTCGCCGACCCGGTCTCCGGCATTGCCCTTGATGATGACCACACCGCCGGCCATGCCTTTCTTGTTGCCGGGCAGGCAGGCGCCGACAAAATCCCCGGCGTTGCCGCGGATCAGGATTTCGCCGTTTTTCATCTCGCAGGCGGCATAGGCGTCGACGCTGCCGCTCACCTCGATGCGTCCGCCCCTGAGTTGCATGCCCAGATAACTGCCGGCATCGCCTTCGATGAGGATTTCGCCTCGGCTCATGCCCCTGCCGACATAGTCGAGCTTGCCGTTGCCGCGAAAGACCAGGCGGTCGGAACCTTGTCCTTCGATGGAAAACAGTTCGTCGGCACGGACTTGCCGATTTCCGTATTGCAGCAACTCGGCGCCGATTTCGTCGGAAGCTCTGTCGGCGAGTCGATCCGGTATCAAAGGGGATACGTCGACTCGCTGTTTGAGTTCGGCCTTCAGGGTGAAGGTAAGCGCCGTCATGCCATGATCTCCTGGAGATGAAAGAGGAAAGGACCCAATTTGCCGCCGTAATTGCCCGCGCTGATGCGGCGGATGCCGTTTTCCGCGCCAAGGCCGCAGGCCGCTTCGATGCCGACCCGCATGGCCTTCTTGATGTCTTCGTCGGTCAGTCCGTCGATAACGATTTCCATGACCGATTCGATTTCCGGGCTCAAATCCGTCTTGGTTTGTCCCTTGAGCGTGGGGCAGAAGGCGTCGTTGGTCGAGGCCGACAAGGCCTTGTATTTCGAACCGACTTTCGAACCGGATCGGACGACGCCGCCGGGAAAGGGCATGATGACGTTGGGGATTTTTTTCATGGCATCGATGGCGGCCTCGCACGCGGCCAAGGCCTGCGGCTGGCTTTCCGCCAGGATCAGGAAGTTGCCGCCGCCTACGGCTTTAACGGTGCAGGTGGTGTCTTCGCAGAGAAACTCGCCGTCCATGACCGGGACGCGCCAGTACCGTTTGCCGCCGATACGCTTGGCGATCTGGAATCCGTCGCCGAAAAAGCGGAGGTTCTTGCCCAGCGGGATTTTGTCGCCTTCGCGGATGCCGGCGAACAACGCCGAGGTGGGCGATGTCAGCACGCACTGGCCGGCGCGGGTTTCCACCTGCTTGGCCAGGGTTTTGCCGCCCATGGCGAAAATCAGCGCGGCGATACCCGGCCGTCCGTCCGGTGTCTCGCTCGGCTCGAGTTCGCGCTCGATACCCGCTTCGCAACCGCAGGCAATTACAGAGGTGGCGAAGCCCGTCATGGCCTGGGCCGCATGATAGGCCCATTTCAGATTTTGAGCGGTGATGATGACCCGTGTGGCTCTCATCGGAAAGGCTTCGGCGAAAGTCGCATCGATCTGGACGCCGTTGATGTTCATTTAGCTCCTCGAGGCTCGTTCGTTTTTAGTGTAGGAAATCCGTTTCTATGCCGTTAACGGTTGGAAACAGGCGAGAGGCAGAATTTGGCCAACGCAGTCGTAGAACGTCAGCGTGCCCTGTTCGTTGCATAGCCAGACTTCTTGCGCGCCGCGGGCGAAATAGAGTTCGCGCTTTTCCTTCATTTCGTCCATGGCGTTGGATGAAGAAAGAACTTTGATGCACAGTTCGGGTGCCTTGCGGTATGGTGTTTGTTCGCCGTGTTCGCGGAGAAATTGGTCGGATATCCAAACCACATCCGGAACCTTGACGCCCTTGGCGGTTTCGACCGGACTTTCCGGAAACACCAGGCCGTCCTGACGTGCCTTGCTTAAGGTCCGAATCAAAAGGCCCTGCAGGATGCCGTGCCGATTGGATGCCGGACTCATGACCACCTGTCCCCATTCGTTGAGCTCGATTTTGAACGGCAGTTCGCGCAGGATCGGGTTGTTGCAGACTTCTTGCCAGTTCACGGCCGTGCCTCCTTCGAGAGCTTCGAGTCAATCACCGCGCGCCGGGCATCCCCGAGTAACATTTTGAAGGCTTCCCCTATCCACGCTCGAAATTAAGCATTTCCCTGGCACGGGTGGACGAGTATTTTGCTGCGTCCGTCGCCTTCGATTTCCCAGTCGCGAATGATGAAATTGTCCAACTTCATGGTGTGGTAACGGTCGAAATAATCCCGCAGCTTGCCTTCGATGCCGGCGCGGTCGAATTCCGGCTTGACCGTGTGCACGTTTCCCCAGACGACTTTCACGACTTCGCCGTTGCGCACGACCAGTTCGCCGTCCTTGAATACATAGGCCGGTTTGGTAAACATCGCCTCCTTGTCGTCTTGCTCGTTATAAACGGTAATATCCCCGGCGGCGCCGGTGCCCAAATGGCCGCGATCGCTGAGGCCCAGGAGCTTGGCGGCGCCGGCTCGGGTCATGATCGCGATCTCGTACAAGCTGTACTCGCGGTCGATGGAGCCGAGCGTGCTCAGCGCGGCGGCATCGGCGTTGATGGTCGAGAGCATGTCGTTACGGAAGCTCTTGTCCATCAGCAGTCGGATCAAATGGGGATAAGTGGTGAACGGCGCGCCGTTGGGGTGGTCGGTGGTGAGGAAAATACGCCAGGGATCGTCCACCAGCAGGAAGGTTTCGAGGCCGATACACCATTGCAGCGCGTTGACGAAATTCTGGTCCCTGTACTTGAACGGTACAACGCCGCAGCCGGCATCGCACTCGATGTCCATGCACACCCATTTGTTCGGGTGGGCATGGTGGGCATTGGCGAACTGGCGCATGGAGTCGCCCGAGGCCGTGACGGTCTGGCCGAACAGAATTTGGCCCACGTCCACCGTAATATTGCGGTTTTTGTTGATTGCTTCGGCAATTTGCGCCGCGCCCGAGGAAAACTTGCGGTCGCCCTCGGTGCCGTAGCTGTGGAACTGGATGTGGGTCAGGTGCATCGGCAGGCCTTCGATGCCGCTGATCGTGTTCAGCGTGGTTTCCAGGTTGCCCGGTACTCCCAGGTTGCAGCCGTGTACGTGCAGGGGGTGGGGAACGCCCAGTTCATGCACCGCCCTGGCCAGTTTCTGAAGGACCTGCCGCGGGGTGACGCCGTAATAGCTGTGCCGGTCGTCCAGATCCAGCTTGCGCTGGTTGAATTTGAACGCGCTGATCCCGCCGGGATTGACCACTTTAATGCCGATGCACTGGCTGGAATGCAGAGTCCAGGCTACATAATCGTTGATGATCTTCTGGTCGGCACCGGATGACAGAAGACGCAAAAAGAAGTCATCGCTGCCGAGCATGGCGTAGCCGCCCACGTCCATGAGCGGGACGTCGGCCATTTCCATATGGGCCTGGCGCGCATTGATGGGGAGCACCGCCGGTTCGAAGCCCGTGGTATAGCCCATTTCGGCGTAACGATAGCCGGTGGTCAGGGTGGAAGGGGCGGCGTGTCCGCAACCCGCGCGCTTCAGTTCCGAACGGGGTGACGGATCGGCGCGGTGGTCCTCCGGCAGGAGGTTGCGGGCGATCGTTACCTTGCCGCCGCCGATATGCGTGTGCATGTCGATGGCTCCGGCCATGATCACCTTGCCGCGGCAATCGTATTCCTGGTCGGGCGCCGTGCCTTGAACGTCGGAGTCGGCTACGATCCGGCCGTCGCGGATGTATATGTCCTGCACTCGGCCATCGACATTGTGCGCGGGATCGTAGACAGTGCCGCCCGTGAGTTTAATCAGCATGAAACTAGCTCTCCTGTGGATCGTTACCGCAAGGTGATACCGCTGGTCTAAATCCGAAATCCGGCCCGGTCCGGGCAGTCACGCCTCGGGGTCGCCGTCAAATACAATCTCAGCGGATCGGTTTGGCCGCCGCGGTCGTTCTGCAACGACGCCGGAGATCGAAGGGTGGGATGAAAAGGCGGTACTGGCATCGAACGGATGTAAATGGTCTTTATGAAGACATTCTGACGAAGAATATGCAACCCCTTTTAACTTTTCAACTCGCCAATATCGACCCGGACGGGACAGTTTAGTTGCCTCGATGTCGGGCGGAGCATACGGAACGGTTCCTGATCTGTGTTTGCCGGCAGGTTTCCTAACCCCCCGTTTCCGGTCTGCGCCCGAACCCCTCGGGACAAACCGGAAACGGAGGTGGCAGCTTTGGATGCCGGTGCTACGCGTTCGAGGCGAGCGCCTGCTCAATCGCCCGCAGCACGTCGGATGCTTTGAATAGCCCGGATTCGCGGAGTTGGTAAAGCGGCATGGCAACGACATTGTCGCAACGGAACATGTGGCCGGCAAAGTCGATGCCGGGCACGCCCACCGGAATGAATACCTCGGGTTCGGATTCGAAACGCATTCCGGAGCGGCCGATGACCACCGTGGGCACGCTGCTCGCAGGAGGTGGCGTCGGGCTCAGGCTCGATACCCAGAACAGGGCGTCGGCTTCGCCGCTTGCCAGGAGTCGTGCCGTACCATTGTGATACGGATCGTATTCGGGATAGCCGCGCGCGTAGCTGACGCGCGTCGGATAGCCGCTGATCCAGGCGCACACCTGACTGGCAGTTCGATCGCCGTCCTGGCCGCCCAAGGGCAGCGCCGCTACGCGGGTCTCCTTGTTGAGCGTTGCCACCATTTGGCACAGTTGCTGTACAGTCAGATCGGCGTTCGGAAATGTAAGCTGTCCCGCGGCCCAGGTCACGACGCTATATTTCGCCTGACGCAAGCGATCCACAAGCGACCGGAGTTCCGTCACGGGAATGCCGGCGATCTGCTCGGCCTGGAGTTGTGCGCCCTTGGCCAGGGCCGAAAGCGTCGCGGCCACGTCCGGCAGGTGCTCGGGGGCGCAAGGAATGACTTTCGGCTGGCGGCCGTCGGGAGCGGTGGCTGCCTGACCGGCCGGCGCGCGGCCGATAAAAATGATTTCGCGCTTGGCGGTACCGCCCTCGAATAGGGTTTCCCGGTTCCAGACAAAGCGTTCGAAAAAGCGCGGAAAATTGAGTTCGATATCGGTACCGAACGAAACCAGCACGTCCACCCGGTTCTTGAGTTCGCCCAGGGTGGTCGCCATCCAGCCTGAATCGGCCAACACCAGAAGGTTGCGTAGACCGCCCTCGGCACGCATTTGATCGAAGACACCGCGGCAACGGTCGATCAGGGACAGGGCCGCTCGGGTTTCGTGGACATCGGTGCCGAAGCCGCTGAATACCGGAAGGCGTGCGCTTTTCAAGATCTCCGCGGCGCGTGCGGTCGCCTGATCCAGCGTCGCCGGTTCTCCGGCGATGCGCGGAACCGTGTCGCCGACCGCCTGCTCGAAGCCGGGAGTCGTCACGGCGTCACCGTTTTCGAGGATTCTGACCTGCTGGCCGTCGACCTCGATTTTCAAGTCGTCCGAGGCAATGCCGCAAAATGGACTGGGAACGTTTTCGAAAACGCGGGTTTGGGTGCTTTCGGTCATGCCCTTCCCTTAATCATGATTGGTAATGGAACGAATGGCGCGAAGGCCGGAAGCCTATAGTCAAGAAGGCGTTCGACGCAGCATAGGAGCTTCGGCACGATTTTTCAACATGGGCACTGGTGGCGGAGGTCGGTTTAAACGGGGCTTGCGGTCGACAAAGCGGAGACCATGCAATAGCATGTCGCTTTCGAGTTACTTCTTGAGCGGAATTTTCCGTGGCTCTCCGGAAGTCGTTTTAGCCAATGTCAGTCAACTCCTCAAGACACCATAAGTTTCGTGTCCACGTCGTTGCTCCCGCACGTCTGCATATGGGCTTTCTCGATCTGGGCGGTTCCTTGGGGCGGCGTTTCGGCAGTATCGGTGTCGGCGTCAATGAAATCGCGACCCGGCTGTGGGTAATGCCGTCTGATCGGCTGGTTGCGCACGGACCCGGAGCGGATAGAGCCGTTGCCGCCGTCAACAAGTTCGTGTCCGCCCTGGGGCGGGATTTCGGGGTCGAGATTCATGTCCGGGAAGCCATACCGGGGCATGTCGGACTCGGCTCCGGTACACAGCTCGAACTGGCAGTAGGCATGGCCTTGTCGCGCCTCTACGGCCTTGATCTCTCGATACGCGATCTCGCTCCGATCGTGGAGCGGGGAGCGCGCTCGGGTATCGGCATCGCGGTATTCGAGCAGGGCGGCCTGGTGGTCGACGGAGGACGGGGCGAAAACTCGGTGAATCCGCCAGTCATCGCGCGCCTGGAGTTTCCGGTCGAGTGGCGTTTCATTCTGGTTTTCGACGAGCGGGATCTGGGTTTGCACGGAAAGGAAGAGATCGATGCTTTTCGGTCCCTGCCGGTTTTTCCCGCTGCGGAGGCCGCTCATCTATGCCATTTGCTGGTGATGAAAGCCTTGCCGGCATTGGTGGAGGGCGATATTCGAAGCTTCGGCGATGCGATCGCGGAGTTGCAGCGCTCGGTCGGCGATTATTTCGCCCCCGCTCAGGGTGGACGCTTCACCAGTGCCGATGTCGCCGAGGCTTTGGCTTATCTTGAAACGCGGGGCGCTTTCGGTATCGGTCAGAGTTCTTGGGGGCCGACCGGTTTTTGTTTGGTTGAGGATGCTTCTCGTGCGGAAACCTTGATAAGCTCGGCGCGGCGACAATTCGCCGGCGCGGCCGGCCTGCGGTTCTTGTTGGCCAGTCCCCGCAACACAGGTGCCGAGGTCATCATGGAGAGGGCGGATGTCTCGCGGGAAAGGGCGATTCGGTCTTAGCTCCGGTCTGTCGGTGCGTCGGCTGCGGATTCCGTTGATCGATCATTGGAAAAACCGTTCGATTCACCCGAACGCCTGCTGCTGATAGGCTGCTCGGCGAGAATGTTGGCGCAGTCGGCGGTGCGTGCCGAAATGCGGCCGGTTTCGATCGATCTTTATGCCGATCGGGAAACGCGCGCCTGCTCGGAAAGTTGCGAGGCGGTGAATGCTGCCGGAATCGGTTTCGAGCGCGAAAGCGTGTTGCAAGCCGCCGAACGGCTTGCTCCCGCGGGGCAGGGGTACGCGCTGGTTTACGGGAGCGGGGTCGACGCCGATCCGGAAATTCTGGAAGCGCTCGCGCGAGGGCGAATACTCTATGGCAATCCGCCGGAAATTCTCTATTCACTCAAATCGCCTGATGCTTTTTTCCAGCTGCTCGGGGAGCACGATATTCCGTACCCGGAATCCAGCCGTACACGCCCGCCGGATCCGGAAAACTGGCTGCTCAAGTCCGGCCGTAGCGAAGGCGGCAAGGGCGTGCGTTTTTGCGGCCGAGCGGAACCGGGGCCGACCGACTATTATCAACGCCGGCTTCCCGGCCGAGCGATGTCGGCATTGTTTCTGGCAAACGGCGAAAGTGCCCGGATAATTGGCTTCAACACGCTATGGACGGCCGATCATGGCGCGGGCCGGCCGTTCCTGTTTGCCGGCGCCATTAATCGAGCCGATCTCCTCCCGGAACAGCGGCGGCAGGTAAAGGCGTACATCACGCGCCTGATCCGCGCGCTTCCGCTCAAAGGGTTGAACAGCCTGGATTTCATGCTCGACGGCGAAATGTGCCGGGTCCTGGAAATCAACCCCAGGCCGAGCGCCACCATGGCCCTGTACGACGGGGATTTTTCGCGCGGCTTATTGGCCGAACATATTCGGGCGTGCCGTGCGGAAATTCCGGAAACCGCGGAGACTTGCGGTGTCGTCCGAGCCTTCAAGGTTTTTTTCGCGGCTCGGGACCTCGAAATATCCGGGGACATGGCCTGGCCCGACTGGTGTACCGATCGGCCGGTTTCGGGCACGCGCATCGGCGCCGGTCAGCCGGTATGTACCGTTTGCGCCGAGGGAAACGACCGTTCCGGGGTCGAACGTTCGATCGAACTGCGGTTGAGCGAGTTGCGCAAGCGACTGTACGCAGTCCGATCTTAGGCTAGTACAATCTCGTTTTTCTTTAATGAACCGGGCTGGAGGGTAACTATGCAACACACTGTCAGCGTCAATGCGCACGCGCTCCCCATCGTCAAATATATGATCGCCAACGCGGACAAGCTCCGGCTCAAGATCGACAAGCTGGACAATGGCTGTACGATTATCGACGCCGGGATCGATGCGGTGGGCGGACTGGAGGCAGGGCGCTTGATCGCTGAGATTTGCATGGGTGGACTCGGAACCGTGACCCTTACCCACGCTTCGACCTTTAGCCGTTGGCCGCTCACGGTCAACGTTCATTCCACCAATCCTGTTATTTCCTGCCTGGGCAGCCAGTATGCCGGATGGAGCCTGTCGCACGGCGAGGGCAAGAGCGCATTTTATGCGCTCGGATCGGGACCTGCCCGGGCCATGGCGACCAAGGTGAAGGACGGCAGCGAGGAACCGGTCGAAGAGCTTTATAAAGAATTGGGCTATCGCGACTACGGCAGCGAGACGGCTATCGTGATGGAAGTGGACAAAATTCCGCCGGTCGAGGTCATCGAGAAGATCGCCAAGGCTTGTAAAGTGGATGCCAGCGACGTCAATGTCATCCTGACGCCCACCTCCAGCCTCGCCGGCGGCATGCAGGTCGTCGGCCGCGTACTGGAGGTAGCCTTGCACAAGGCCCATTCGCTGCATTTTCCGCTGGGCAACATCATCGACGGTACCGGCACCGCCCCGGTTCCGCCGCCTCATCCCAATTTCGTCAAAGCCATGGGGCGGACCAACGATGCCATTCTGTTCGGCGGCACCGTGCATTTGTTCGTGAAGGGCAGCGACGAAGCGGCGGAAATGCTAGCCAACGAGCTTCCGAGTTCGGTTTCGCGCGATTACGGCAGGCCGTTTGCCGAGGTTTTCAAGGATTACAAGTACGACTTCTTCAAGGTCGATCCGATGCTGTTCAGCCCGGCCAGTGTCATCGTCACGGCGGTCGAGTCCGGCCGCAGTTTCCACGCGGGCAAGCTCGACGAAGCGCTTCTGGAGCGTTCCTTCGGAGAATAATTTGAGCCGCATCGCAATCATCACCGACGATCCGGGCTGGCACGGCGCACGGCTTCGCGAGGCCTTGGCCGCGAAAGGGTATGGCTATTCTTATGTGTCCTTGACTGCCTGCCGGCTGAATCTCGAGTCCGGCAGTTTGCCGGTACTCCTGCCGGGTTTCGAAGACGGCCTTCCCGACGGTGTCTTCGTGCGCGGCGTGCCGGGCGGGTCGCTGGACCAAGTGGTGTTTTACCTGGATGTGCTGCACGCACTGAAGCTGCTCGGGATTCCGGTATACAACGACGGCCGGGCGGTCGAGCGCACCGTCGACAAAGCCATGACCAGTTTTCTGCTGCAGCGTGCCGGCATACCGACGCCGCCCACCTGGGTGCTGGGCAGCCGCGATGAGGCGTTTGCGTTGGCCGAGCGTGAGCTGCGCGCGGGCCATCAACTCGTGTCGAAACCTTTGTTCGGTTCCCAGGGGCAAGGCTTGCAGCGGTATGAAAAGCCGGAGGATCTGGCGGGCTTAAGCGACAGCAACGGTGTTTTTTATCTGCAGCGTTTCGTCAGTTGCGGCGAGCAGCCCCATGATTTTCGCGTATTCGTCATTAGGGGTAAGGCAGTGGCCGCCATGCGGCGTTGCGGGGTTACCTGGCTGAACAACGTCGCTCAGGGAGCCCGTTGCGAGCCGGCGCGTCTCGACGATCTTCTATTGTGCCGAATGGCGGAGGATGCGGTGAAGGTTCTGGATATGGGCTACGCGGGCGTTGACATCATCCGCGATCACCACGGCCGGTACAGCGTGCTCGAGGTCAACAGCATTCCGGCGTGGAAGGGCTTGCAGAGCGTCAGCAAGGTATCGATCGCGGATTTATTGGTCGACGATTTCCTGTCTCTTTGTGTTCCACGGTCGGATGAGGGCGGTATCGTAAAAGCCCCTCTCCCGCTCGAAGAGGGAGTGGGGTGAGGGCGCCTGCAGTCTCGAACAAGTCAGGTTTAACGCCTCCGATTCAGAGCAGTGTAGCGTCTCCGGGATCGATCGAAAAATCCCCCGCCTTTCTTCCAAATCCCGAATCGTTGCTTGGGCTGCGACTCATGGCAGAGCAGGAACGCGGATTCGGCACGCTCAAGATAATCCTGGAAGCGGCAGTCGGACGTGCTCGAGTGTGCGGCGGATTCGCCTTTTTCGATACCCTCCGCGGGAACATCCGGGCCTGGTGACGACGGTGGCGATACTCATTCGAGGCGACGTCTTATTGTCCGCATACCTCGATGCCTGCGAGACTGAACTCCGCGCTTTCAAGCCGGGTAACGTCAGCGTTTATTCGGAAGCCCACGATATGACCGTGGAGGACTTCCGCAGGAGCGCCGCGGCCAGCGGACCATTCTTATGCGATCCCGAACTTAACCTGGGCGAAAAGATTTTCCAGGCGACCCGTGCCACCCGCGAGGTCGTTCGTTGCAATACCAATCTCGGCATCATTCTGCTGGCTGCCCCGCTATTCCAGGCGGTTCAGGAAATTCGCGGAGGCGAAACGCTCAGGGATGCGCTCCGGAGGGTTCTCGGCACCACCACGCAAACCGATGCGGCCTGGGCTTATAAAGCCATACGCCTGGCACAGCCGGGGGGCTTGGGCGAGTCCCCGGAACAGGATGTTCACGACGAGCCGGAGGTGACATTGCTGGAAGCCATGGTCCTAGCCGAACATCGAGATCGCATCGCTTATCAATACACTAATTCTTTTGTAGATGTTTTTGAATTCGCAATTCCAAGTTATCATAGGAATTTGTCCCGGTGGGGCGATAAAGAATGGTCGGCAGTGGCAGTGTTCGCAGGATTGCTCATGCGTATCCCCGACAGCCACATCGAGCGTAAGTTTGGCGCTCGTTATACAGGGATAGTTGCCAGCCGAATGGCGCAGATCGATAAGGCGTTATCCGTTTCCGACAGGCCCGAACAAGTCATGCCGCTCCTGCGAGAAGTGGATGCCGAGTTCAAGTCCTGCGGAATAAATCCGGGTACGACGGCCGATCTCACAGTAGCGTGTTTGCTGGCCGTGCGGCTGGAAGCGCTTCTGAGCCAGCGCTAGGGAAAGACGGCCCGTTTTCTGGAAGCGCAGAGGCACGTCGGCACAATAATATGGATTTTTGATGCTTCGCCTGGGGAGGAGGATATGGCTGTGTCGTTACTTCGAACGTTTGTTCTTTTTTAATCAAAGAGGAGTTTGCAATGGGGAAAATCAATAAGATGTTGGTGGGTGAGGCTCTGTGCGGCGGCGGCAACGAAATCGCCCATATCGATTTGATCATGGGTCCGCGCGGCAGTGCTGCAGAGACGGCCTTCGCCAACTGCATCACCAATAACAAAGACGGATTCAGCAGCCTGTTGGCAGTGGTTGCACCGAACCTGATGGCTAAGCCGAACACCGTCATGTTCAACAAGGTCACCATCAAGAACGGCAAACAGGCTACCCAGATGTTCGGACCTGCACAGCGCGGCGTTGCCATGGCTGTGGCCGATTGCGTCGAAGACGGCACCATTCCTGCCGACGAAGCCGACGACATCTTCGTCTGTGTAGGCGTATTCATCCACTGGCTGGCTGAAGACGACGCGAAAATCCAGGACTACAACTACGAAGCTACCAAGCTGGCTATCAAGCGCGCCGTTGCCGGCGAGCCCAAGGCTGCTGAAGTTGTGGCTCAGAAGGGTCAGATCGAGCACCCCTTCGCAGCGCACAAATAATCGCGCTTGCCGAAAAACGTTGCCCCGGACCCCCGGGGCAACGTTTTTTTTCGTCCGGAATTGCGTGCCGGCCTCAGATTACCCCTTCTTCCGAGTCTTCGATCATCCTCGGGTCGATAGTGCCCGCGTGCAAGGCGCTAGCGAGCAACGCCCCGGCCGCTCCCATGGATTTTAGCCGTTTCAGATCCTGCTCGTCCCGCACGCCGCCGGCTACGGTGAAGCGTCGCTGGGGATACTTGCGGCTAAACCGGGCTAAACGGTCCAAATCCGGCCCCGCCTTGCTGCCCACATGGGAAAGGCTCATCAAGATCACCTTCTCCGGCCAAAGCTCCGGGTTATTCAGCAATTTCGCCGCGCCTAACAAGCGGTCGCCGATAAAGTCCAGAGACAAGATGACATTGGGGGCCAGGCGGGAGAGAATCGGCAAGGAATCCTCGGAAAGCGATTCGCTGCCGACGACAGCGCGCTCGTTGGCTTCAGCCGGAAACGGGGGCGGTTCGCCTCCGCCCGGCAATCCTCGATCGATCCAAAATTCGACCTCCGGAAAGCGGCGCTCAAGATCGATCGTCAAATCATTTTGCGCGCCCTTGCCCATGAGCGCGTCGAGATCGGCCATATAGATCCGTTTGAACGGATGCAAACCGAGCAAGCCGCGGATGACCGCCTCCGGTTCGGAGGTCGAGCACAATACGCTTTGCAGTGGGCGATAATGCTCGCGCCGGCCTTCCTTGGCGTGCACGGCGACGCCGCCCATGATATCGATGACGGGGATGATTTCCATTGGGTGGTCGGATGAAGATACTGGTTTTTGAGTATATTACCGGTGGCGGAATGCTCGGCGAAGAGATTCCGCCGGCGTTGGCGCAAGAAGGGGAGTTGATGCTTGCAGCGCTCCTCCGCGACTTGTCCGAGTTGCCGGAGGTCCGGCGGGCGGTTGTGTTGCGGGACGCGCGCCTTCCCCTTCCTGATCAGACGCTATCCGGAGTTGTCTGGGTTCTTGTCGCTAGCCAAGACGATCTGGAACATCGATTTGAAGATCAGATCGCGTGTTGCGATGCGGTATGGCCGATCGCTCCGGAAACCGGCGGCATTCTAGAACGCCTTTGCCGCCGGGTCGAATCGGCCGGCAAGACGCTTTTGACCAGTCCGGGCGATGGCGTCGGCCTTGCCGCGAGCAAGCTGGCAACCATAAAGCGCTTGGAAAAGAAAGGCGTTCCTGTCGTTTCGACCCACGCTCCGAGCGAATCGAATCCTTGGCCATTTCCGTGGGTCGTGAAACCGGACGACGGTGTCGGCTGCGAAGGTGCCCGTATTTTTGAAACCGAGGGCCAGTGGAAATCTTGGAGAGCCGAAATCGACGACGTCGCCCGATATGTCATTCAACCGTTGATCGAAGGTGAACCGCTGAGCCTGTCCGTTCTCTTTGCTTACGGAAAGGCGCTGCTGCTGAGCTGTAACCGGCAGCGGATCGTCAGATCGCGGGGCGGTTTTGCTCTGAGCGGTTGCGAGGTCGGCGCCATTCGCACGGGGCTTGCCGCCTATCGCGCGTTGGCCGATCGAATCGCAGAGGCCGTGCCGGAGCTCTGGGGCTACGCCGGGGTCGATCTGATCCAGAGCGGACAGGGGCCGAAAGTGCTCGAGATCAACCCGCGCCTGACCACTTCCTACGCCGCCCTGCGGCAATCCTTAAGCATCAATCCTGCCGCACTCGTTCTGGAATTGTGGCGCGGCGGAACCTTGCCCGATTTCGACGCCCAATCGGCAAGACCCATCGAGATTCGCTTGGAGCCGCGGGATGAGCATTGAACTGATCGGCTGGGACATCGGCGGAGCCCATCTCAAGGCCGTGGCGTTGAATGGCGCCGGTGAAATCGTCGCCGTCCTTCAAGAGCCCTGTCCCTTGTGGCTGGGCCTGGATCGATTGCATGACGCCATGAACCGAATTCTGAACGTCTTTGCGCCGGGACCGGGCTGTCGCCATGCGCTGACCATGACCGGCGAGTTGGTGGATTTTTTCGAAAACCGGGAGCAAGGCGTTCTCGCCCTGGTCCAAGCGACGACCCAGTGCTGTTCACAGAATTCGGTGCGCGTTTTTGCCGGACCTGACGGGTTTCTAGATCCAATGGCCATAACTGCGGAGAGCGCGCCCAAAATTGCTTCGGCCAATTGGCTGGCGAGCGCGCTCTGGGTGGCGGCAAACGTACGCGATGCCCTATTCGTGGATATCGGCAGCACGACGACCGATATCGCGCCGATTTGCGGGCACCGTGTCAGAACCCGGGGCTATACCGATTTTGAACGAATGCGCTACGATGAGCTGATTTATTGCGGGGTCGTCCGTACCCCGGCAATGGCGCTGGCCGATCGTGCGCCTTTCGAAGGCGAGTGGGTGGGCATCATGGCCGAACACTTCGCGACCGCTGCCGACGTCTATCGGCTCTGCGGCGAGTTACCCGATTACGCCGACCAGGCGCCGGCGGCCGATGGCGGTGAGAAGACCGTCCGGGGAAGCGCCCGGCGTCTGGCCCGCTTGTTCGGGCGCGATGCGGAGTCGGCCTCGTTGAAGCAATGGCGGCGGGCGGCCCGATTTTTTCGGGAGCGGCAGCTGGCAAAGCTTCATTCGGCATTGGATTGCCAGCTTTCGCGCGGTTTGATGGACGATGACGCCCCCTTGATCGGTGCTGGCGTGGGGCGGTTTCTGGTGCGAGAATTGGCGGGCCGATTGGGATTTCCTTATAAAGACTTCAGCGAACTGTTTTCAATGGTTACGCCGCAAAACGATTTTTACGCTTCGGATTGCGCTCCGGCCGCAGCCGTGGCTTGCCTGGCGATGCGGGAGGTGGGGCCGACATGACGCCGAGAATTGAAGAGCTGCCTTATTTCGAGGACAGCGCCGCTTTGTTTCTGCCTTGGGCGGAGCGGCGCTGGGCGGTTTTTCTGGACAGCGGATTTCCGCACAGTCGGCAGGGACGGTACGACATCATCGCGGCAGACCCTGTTGCGACCCTCGTCAGCCGAGGGCCGCTCACCGAAATTCGATCGCGCGGTGCCATCACGCTGTCGCCGGAAGATCCTTTTACCCTGGTAAAACGATATCTCGGCGAGCCGGCACCGCAGTTTCCGGGACTGCCTTTTTGCGGCGGTGCGATCGGATATTTCGGCTATGACCTGGCGCGAAGGCTGGAGAAGCTGCCCGACAAGGCCCTGGATGCGGAGAACATCCCGGAGATGATCGTCGGCATTTACGACTGGGCGGTCGTGGTGGATCACTGGGCGCGCCGAACCTGGCTGGTCGCGCAGGGGCGCGATCCCTCTCTGGCGTCGCGCTGGCCTCACCTGGTCCAGGCTTTCAGCCAAATTCAGACCATAGGATGGCAGCAGGCGGGCTTCTATCTGCTCAGCGATGTCGTCTCCAACATGAGCCGTGCCTATTATGCTCGGGCTTTCGGACGGGTTCAGCATTACATTCGCGAGGGCGACTGTTATCAGGTCAACCTGGCGCAGCGCTTTTCGGCCTATTGCACCGGAAATCCCTGGGCGGCCTACCAGCTTTTGCGGCCGTACAATCCCGCGCCATTCAGCGCTTACCTCAATTTCCCGCAGGTTCAGATACTCAGCTCCTCGCCGGAGCGCTTCCTCAAAGTGAGCAACGGTATCGTGGAAACCAAGCCCATCAAGGGGACTCGCCCGCGGTCTCAAGACTCGGCGGCGGACGCCGCCAGGGCGGAGGAACTTCGGAACAGTGTCAAGGACCGTGCCGAAAACCTGATGATCGTGGATCTGTTGCGCAACGATATAGGCAAGAACTGCGCGCCGGGTTCGGTTCACGTGCCCAAGCTTTTCGAGGTCGAGAGCTACGCCACTGTGCATCATTTGGTCAGCACCATCCGCGGCCGGCTGGCCGAAGGCCACGGCGCCGTGGATCTCTTGCGCGGCTGTTTCCCGGGCGGCTCCATTACCGGAGCGCCGAAGATTCGTTCCATGGAAATCATCGAAGAACTCGAACCTCATCGTCGCGGCGTCTATTGCGGCTCGATCGGCTATATCGGCTTCGACGGCAATATGGACAGCAATATCGCCATCCGTACCCTGGTGCACTCGGATGGTACGATCCGCTTCTGGGCCGGCGGCGGCATCGTGGCCGATTCGGTTCTGGACCAGGAGTACCAGGAATGCTACGACAAGGCTTCGGCCCTGTTGCAACTGCTCGAACAGTTCCGGGTCCCGAGAACCGGTGTCGATCACATGGGTGGTTAAGCTGGGCGGCAGCCTGGCCGGCTCGGACACCCTCCCGTTCTGGCTGGACGCTTTAGCCGATGCGAACGTCGTCATCGTGCCGGGAGGAGGACCTTTCGCCGATCAGGTTCGATTGGCGCAGCGGCGCTGGCGGTTCAGTGACGAGCCGGCTCACGCCATGGCGCTGCTCGCCATGGCGCAATACGGTTTAATGTTGAGCGGATTGTGCCCGAAGCTCGCAGTCGCGAGCGAAGTGGACGTGCTTCGGAAATCGGCGGCATCCGGCCGTTCGACGGTTTGGCTGCCCGACTTGTCCTTGACGTGCGATCCGAGCCTTCCGGCGTCGTGGGACATCACGTCGGATAGTTTGGCGGCTTGGCTGGCTCGACGTTTGAATGCCGCGAATTTGCTCTTGATCAAATCGGCGGCGATCGCGGTACGTGATACTTCATACGGCGGACTTGTCGCGCAAGGTGTGGTCGACGCCGCTTTCGAGCGCTTTGCCGCCGACGCGGCTTTTTCAAGCTGGCTTTGTCACCGGCAAGACTATCCGTTGGTGAGGGGAGGTCTGCGGGACCCCTCTCATGTCTTCACGTGCGTCGATCGCTCCGCCGGATAAAAAAGTTCCGCTTTTGATCGAAGTAGAAAATGAATGCCGGCGGGGCGGATGTTCTCCGGCGCGTCGGGACTATAACCAGGCTATCGAATACCGATGTGTTCCGATGGCGATTTACTTTCTTTACGCTAAGCCACAGAGTGGCGACTCTTGGACGATTTTTGGTGACGAAAGAGACTGATTCGCATGTCGATTAGAGTGCGTTATTTCGGAAGTCTGCGGGAAAAAATGGGGCGAGTGGACGACAGCCTTGCCGCGGAAGACATTGTTACGGTCAGCGACGTGTGGAAAGCGGTGAGCGAAGGCCAATATCTGCCGGATCGCATCCTCTGTGCGGTGAACATGGACTATGCCGATCCGAACGCGCCGGTCAAGGACGGCGACGAAGTGGCGTTCTTCCCGCCGGTTACCGGGGGGTGAGGTGTTGATTCAACTGCGCCCGACCGAATTCGACCCTTACGCGGAACTACAGCGCCATCAAACGGAAACACCGGGCCACGCCGGAAAATACGGCGCGACCTGCGCGTTTGTCGGCACCATGCGCGACTTCAACGAAAACGAAACGGTCCGCCGCATGTTCCTCGACCATTATCCGGGCATGACCGAGAAGCAGCTCGAGAAAATCGCCGAGGAAGCCCGAAGCCGCTGGTGCTTTTTGGATGCGCTGATCATTCACCGAGTGGGCGAAATTCTTCCCGATCAACCCATCGTGCTGGTTGCCGTGTGGTCTTCCCATCGCGGCGCAGCCTTCGACGCCTGTCGCTACATCATGGAAGCGCTGAAAAGCCGCGCGCCGTTTTGGAAAAAGGAAACCCTGGAGCATGGCGAGCGTTGGGTGGAAAAGAATACCAGCGGGTATTGAGATCAGCCGGGATGTCTGGTTTTCGGCGAGTCGTAGCTGGCGGCATGGAGTGCAAAGGACACAACAGGCTCTTTCAGAAGAGGATATCGGGTCACAGAAACAAGAGGACGATAAGAGTCGGGAGAAAGGCCCATCCGGCCCAGGTGGTCACAAGGACAATCCAGCGCCACCAGCGCGGTGCCTGATCGATCGTAATCACGTGACCGGTCGCTCTATGAAAGCGCGGCCAGGTCATGCAAAGTCCGAGAGCCAAGGCGGATTGCCCGGGCAAGGGCAGGGTCGGCTCGATCAGCTCGCGCCCGGTCCGGCGGCGATGCCAGGGCATGAGGATCAGCTCGATGAAGGGAACGCAAAAAAACAGGACCAAGCCACTTACGCCCCAAATTAGGGCTACTATCGCAATAATCACGTCGCCGGTGCTCACCAGTCGGCCACCCTTTCCGTTACGTCGTAAATTAACTCGCCGCCCTTCGGACCAGCTATGCTGCCCGCATATCCTACACCAAAACTGCCGATGCCCCCGACGATGGCACACCAGAGCGGGCTGGATCCACTCGTAGGTAAGGCCAGGGCAAAGCTGCAAAGCCCGTAAGCGCCGATGCCGCCCAGATAGCCGCCACCGACACTGCCGACTAATCGCCCGGCTTCACCGGCGATGCGCCGGTTCCGGTCCTGGCGGTTTTCCTCGATGTGACGCTTGATTTCGGCCGCCGACCAGGCGGTATCCAGGGCGATGCCGATATGGCCGAGCGCCTTGGCCTGTCCGGCTGCCCGGTTCAGCCCGGCGATCCGTTGACGCAGCTCCGGTATCCCGCCGGCAGCGGAGCCCGCCTGCCGCCAGCGGTGAACGATGCGCTTGCTGGAGAGGCCCAGCCTGCGGCGGATGAGCGGTTCGTCGGGACCGACCAGGCCGCGGCGCAGCCAGCCGCGCAGCGAACCGTCGAGCCGGTTCAGCAGTTCCCGGCGGCGGTGCTGGAAGGCCGCGCCGCTCAACTTGCCCGAGGCCGAATAGGTGTCCTGGTAGAGTTTCTGAAGCTCGTTGAGAATCTTGGTGATATCTTCGATCTGACGCTGCCCGGCGTAGGCATAAGCCCCGAGCCCGCCGGGTGTCTGCAGTGTCTGCGTATATTCCAGCAGTTCGTAAAGCCGGTTGGTGATCTCCGGGTGTTCGATCGGTCCGCGGATGCCGCGCGGCCAGAACCGAGGGTCGCGCAGGTTGGCGGCAAGCTGGACCTCGGCGGCCGTGCAGGCCTGACCGGTCGGTACGACCAACATGGTTCCCGGTTTCAGGACGGTGTCCTCCGTGATCTCGTTGAGCTGGAAGAACCAGGCCAGGTTGGCCGAATCCGGGTTGTGGTAGACCTCACGGGCGTGGTCTACCGCCATGACGGGCCTCTCGACGATCGAAAAATGGGGTTTGGTCCGCGTTTCAGCCATATCTCCTTGCTCTTCGCGATGGTAATTTCGGAAAGAATAGACGCTTTGCCCCCGAGGTCAACGGTGATTGAACAGCGGTAGCGGTCAGGGCCGTAGAATATGTCTCCTTCCCCCGGTACATCCAGGCGGGCCCGAGCCAAAAACATGGTGCGAAGGCCAGCAGCCCTGGCCGAAACAAATGTCCCTAGCGTCTGAACTGCGTTAACGGGGCGGCCAGAACCATGACCCAATAAGGCGAGCCTCGTCCGCCTGCCGCACAAGCAACGGCGACTTCCTCGAAATCCTTTTCCATAATGGCGGAACAGTGCTCGGGACTCTCGAGCCAGCTCCGCATGACTTCCCCGACCGTGCGCTGCCCCTGGGCGATGTTCTCGCCATAAACCTCCCAGTCATAGCCGGCCCGGGTAATTCGGCCCCCCGCCTTTTGGCCGTCCCGGCCTCGATGCGAGAGACGCTCGTTGCGGCTCATCTCTCTGGCGTGTTTTTCCGCGGCTTCGAATAATTTCGGATTCCACCCCAGCGGCCGGGCCGGTCCGAACTGCTTCCGGCCGCAGTATCTCGGTTCTGCACGCACGGCTTTCAGTTCCTTGATGATTTCACGCCGGATGGCATCGGCGGAAGGGCATCGGACTTCAGGCGCCTCGCGGGCGAAGACGGGCATTACCAAACCGGTGGTCAAAATCAGGCTAAGGACGAGTCGTGCCATATTCGTTTTTGGGCGGTGCCATTTCCAAATACTGTTGTTCGATGTTTAGAAAAGCCGTTCCCAGTTCAGAGTATTGTCCGCCATGACCGGCGCGCTTGACGACTCCGGCGAGCCGGCAGCATCGGAGGAAGCCGCCTGAGCGCGTTTCAAGGCCCATCGCATGCTCGAGGTCACGAGTTCGCCGCGGGGCTTGAAAACAGTGTAGTCGCCATCGTAGTCGTCCAGTCCGTCACGCATGGCAAATTCCCGCTGTCGAAACGGCTCGCGCAAGGCGACAGGATGAACGACGTGTTCTCCTCGTCCTCGGCCAGCCCGTTGCGCGTGACTTTCGGCAACTCGGCCGTATCGTTATTCTTTTTCGCGTTTGGTTTCAGCCCAACGCTTGAAGAAAGAATCGTGTTTCTGCATTTCGGCAACTGGGGTTAATTCGGTTTCCACGATCGGCCATGGAGCGACGTTTCTGTTCCTTGCGGCGGGCGCAAGAAGCCGGAACCGTGAACATTACCACCGTAGCCGCGGTTCCGAATGGGTCGTTTTCCAGCCCGACCGTACCGGGCTGCATCGTTTCGTAGGAGTTCGCTTCATGCCGCCGTTCGGCAAGTCCGTCGCCCGGAACGTTTATTTCCACGTAAGCCTGCTGGACACGCTAGAGCCGGAATCGCGCGACGCGGTTCACGCTGCGGGCTGCATCGCTCAGGTGCGCCCCGGCGAAGACTACAACGTCGTCAAGCTGAACCGGGACAAAAACGGCGTTTCGCTGCTCGATTATCCGGGATTTTTCGAGGAAGGTTTTCCGGTTCTCCGCCGCTATTGGACGGTCGACCTCGAAAATCACACCGTCCGCTTCCGCACCTACGAAAACTCCCTCAACCCGCCGATACTGCACCGCAAAGAACTGCTGTTGCCCGCAAGCCATCCACAAAGGGAAATGTTCGAGGCTTTGACCTCGTCCGCTGAGCAAATCGGCCTGTTCGACGACCCTTGCCGTATCGGGTTCAAGCAAGCCTGGGACATCCTGCTGGCACCGCGTGGATTCAAGGTGGCCGGGCATGAACTGGTGCCCATCGGCAATGACGAGTCCGACATCGGCGGATTCGGCTTGCCTACGGACTCTTTCGGCATCGCCCGCCACCTCACCGCGCTCACCCGCTACGGATTTTCCGCGCCGATCCAAACGCTCGCCCGGTTCGGATTTCTGGACGGTTCGAAAACCGTGTTCGACTACGGCTGCGGACGGGGGGACGACGTGCGCGGGCTCAGGGAAAACGGCATCGAGGCCGCCGGCTGGGACCCCTATTACGCGCCCGAAGAAACCCGGAGAAACGCCCAGATCGTCAACCTGGGATTTGTGATCAACGTCATCGAGGACATGGAGGAGCGCGTTGAAGCCCTGCAAGGCGCCTTTCGGCTGGCGGAGGAACTGCTGGTGGTTTCGGCCATGCTGGCCAACCCGGACGCCGTGCGCGGCACGCCTTACGGCGACGGCATTCTTACGTCGCGCAATACCTTTCAGAAATACTATACCCAGGGCGAGCTCCGTGCCTTCATCGCCGAGGTATTGGATGAAGAGCCCTTGTCGGTCGGCCCGGGCATTTTCTACGTCTTCAAGGACAAGGATGCCGAGCAGCGTTTCATGGTCGGGCGGCTGGAGAATCGGCGGAACATCCTGCGGCTCTCCCATCTCTCCCGCCCGGCAAAGCCCGCAAGAATCGGCAAGGCGGAAGCCAAGTATGAACTACATCGTGAGCTCCTGGATTCGCTGTGGGAAAACTGCCTGAAGCTCGGTCGCGACCCTGATCGCAGCGAGTTTCCAGATTCGGACGCCGTTGCCGCCCATTTCGGCTCGCTCCCGGCGGCTGTGCGCTTCGTCAAGTCCCGCAAGGAAAACGCCGAGGCCATTCTTGAACAGGCCCGGCGATCCCGCATCGACGACCTTCGTGTCTACTTTGCCTTGTGGCAGTTCGAAAAGCGCAAACCGTATCGCCATCTTGAAGCCCGCCTGCAAAAGGACATCAAAGCCTTCTTCGGCAACTACCGGGCGGCCCTCGAATCCGGTCGGGAACTCCTGTTCGCCGCCGCCAGCCCGGAGACCATAGAACAAGCCTGCCGGGAAGCCGCCGAGCAAGGTATCGGCCGGCTGGAGGAAGGCGAATCGCTGCAGCTTCCCACGCGGCTAGTCGTGCAACTGCCCGCCGTCCTGCGCGTCTATGTCGGCTGCGGCCTTCTTCTCTACGGCGACGTGAGCAGCGCCGATCTCATCAAGATTCATATTCGTTCCGGCAAGCTCTCCCTGATGAGTTTCGACGATTTTTCCGGCAAACCGCTGCCGCGACTGCTGCAACGGGTGAAGATCAACCTTCGAACCCAGGGACTCGACATCTTCGATTACGGCGAGCCGTACGAACCGCCTTATCTCTACCGGAAATCCCGCTTCATCAACGAAGAGTTTCCGAACTACGCCGAGCAACTGGCTTTCGACGAGATGCTGGAAAACCTGGGCGTGTTCGATTTCAGCGGCTACGGCCCCAGCCCCGCGGAATTTCATGCTCGCCTCGAAGCCGCCCGCTGGACCATCGACGGTTTCCGCCTCGTCCGCAGCCGCAGCATTCCCGATTTGGACGACCCTTGCGGGCGTTATTTCACCTACCGCCAATTGATCGAATGCGGCGAAACTCAGGCCCGCACCGGCTTACCCAATCGTCCCAAGGAACCCGACAGCTATTCCGCGCTGTACGACCTCGCCATCAACATTCTCGACCCGGTGATCGACTACTTCGGGATGATCGAACTCACCTACGGCTTCTGCTCGCCGGAGCTCGGTAAACAAATTCCCGCCCGCATCGCCCCGGAACTCGACCAACGCGCCGCCCACGAACTGAACCGGAAAGGCAAGTCGATCTGCCCCCGGCTCGGTGCGGCTGCGGATTTCTTGGTGCGGGATGAGGACATGGCAGAAGTCGCCCGCTGGATCATGGCGAACCTTCCCTACGACCGGTTGTACTACTACGGCTCCGACAAGCCGGTGCACGTCAGCTATTCCGAACATCCAACAGGGGAAGCGTACGAGATGAGAGTGGTTGGAAGGAGAAGGGTGCCGAGGGTTTTTGGTTGACGAAATGGTGGATTCGTGGCGCTGTTTTGAGTGCATCTTCATTCGGATTGAAATAGGTCATCACAGGTATCACAAACATAGTAGAGGGTATCCCTGTTACATTTGATATGTCCTGTAGCGCCAGCCCGAATTTCCCATTCGCATATTTTCGATTTATATTTCAATGTGCCCACTATATAACAAGGGGCATAATCGTAATAATCGTGGATAACTTTGTGGTCGACCTGTCGCGCACGCAGGAAAAATTTTCTGGCTTCGTGGTGGCTTAAGTCAACATCTGATGGTCGACATCTATCCGGCTCTTCTGAGCCAAAATCCGTCACATACACAGAGGAGGACCATTCGATGAATCGCTTTCTGGTTGCGTTTCTGTTCGCATTCATCGTGGGCACGTCTCCGGTCGCGGCCCAGACGATCGACGGTGGCGCGTACTTTTCGCCGATCACGGACAACGTCCAGCCGTTGATCCACGGCAGTCTTTTCAGCAAGTCGTATCTCGAGAAGAAGGGAAGGGGAACGGCACGGTCACGCAACCTGCCGCGCGATGCCGGCCGGGCGACGACCGCCGGCTCGATTCCGGTTCGCTTCGATCCCGCGATTTCGCGCGAGGTCCGCGACGAGTACATCGCGTCGATCGAGCGATCGAGCGGTACCCGAGCGGCCCGCAGTCTGGGGCGCTACTACGCAAGCAACGACGTGCATGCGCTGCTGCGCAAGGCGGTTTCCCCGTACGGCCTTCGCATCGATGATTTCGGCGACGTGACGACAGCATACTTCGCGGTGATGTGGATGACGGCAAACGATGCGCCGCTTCCCGGCGTCGACGAGGTGAGCGGGCTGCGCATGCAGACGCACGCGGCGCTGGCGGATCGTGGCCGCGTGCCCGACGATGCGGTGCGCCGTCAGCGCGTGGCCGAGAGCCTGATGTATCAGACGGTCACGCTGATCCGCGTCCGCGAGACGGCGCAGGCTGCGGGAAACCGGGATTTCCTGGCGCAGTTGGCCGATTCCGCGCAGGACGCGATGGCGCGGCAGGGCGTGGATCTGCGTGCCCTCGCGCTCACCGACGCCGGTTTCCGTCCCCGCTGATGGACACGATCGACACCGGGCCATTCGCGGCGTCGCGTTCGCCGGCCTCGATGGCCGATGCCGCGCGCCGTCGCCACGACTATCCCGGCACGGAGCTGCTGCGCACGCGCAGGCTGGTGCTGCGTGGATTGCGATTCCGCGACCTTTCCGCATTGTCGGCCCTGCATCGGGAGCCGTCGGTGCGCGCGCTCCTGCTGGAGCCCGCCCCGGCGTCCGCGCTCGAGAACGCGGGACTCATCATCCAGGCGAACCGCCTCTACGAGGAACATCCGGGACTCGGCATCTGGCATGCAGCGGATGCTGAGGATCGCTTCGTCGGCCTGTTCTCGCTGGTTCCGCTCGCCGGCGGCTCGGCTGTCGAACTCGGTGCGCGACTGCTGCCTTCCGCCGGCGGACGCCTTTATTCGCTGGAGGGTTCGCGTGCCCTGCGCGACATGGCATTCGAGCGGCTGGGGCTTCCCTGTCTGCACGGATACTGCCACCCGGAAAACACCGTGGTGCCTCTGCTTTTCCGCCGCCTCGGCTTCACGGCGATGGGGGAAACGACGCATCACGCACATCGCGCACTCGCGTTCCGGCTCGACCGACACGACTGGAGCGAACGCAACCGGCATCGAACGGAGAATCTCTGACATGAACGCACGATCCGCAACGGCATCCATGGATGACGCATTCGTCATCGGAACGGATCCGACGCTATCGCAACGGGTACGACGCGAGATGATCGACACGTTGGTCGCCAATGGCGGCGTCTCGGCCGCGGATGCGGAACGGGAGATCGCCAGCCGGGACTTCGCGGCGACGTTCGAGCGGTTCTTCGGAGCCATGGGCCTGTCCCCGCATCGCTTGCCGGACGTGTTCGCGGCACATCTGCTGGCGATGTGGAGCATCGTGCACCAGCAGTCGCTTCCGGATCGCGTCGTCGCCGAGGGCGTCCGCACGCAGTTCGAAACCCTGCTTCGCGGCCGGCCGGAGGCGCGGAATGCGGAGCAGCGTCAGCTGATCGGCGAGGCGCTCCTGTGCGAGAGCGTGCTCTCGCTGGAAGCACGCGAGGACGCGCAGGCACGCGACGACCGCAAGGAGCTCGCGCAGATGGCGGAGTCGGCGCAGCGCAACATGCTGCAGCGACAGGGCATCAACCTGCGCAAGACACGCCTGGGGGCGCAGGGCATGCGCCGCGCCTGATACGTCCTGCCGGCGCGAATCGACATGCGCGTCCTCGCGCGTCGGGGATCAAAGGTCGCGCAACACCCAGCCTCGTGGCACCGCACGCGCGGGTTCGCTTTCGATCATCGCCGCCGCCGCGGCGATCCCGGATGCCGGCAGTCCTTGCATCCAGCCCGAGGCGATCGTCGCGAGGCGCTCGCGCGTCCCGCGCATGTAGATGCCTTCCAGTTCGGTCTGCGTGTCCGCCGCGAGCTTGCGCGGATAGAGTGCGCGGGCGTCGGCGTCCGCATTGACGAGATCGATCAGCTTGCGCAGCGAATCGGCGAATACCTCGGACCCCAGCCGGATGCGCTGCGTGCCCTGTCCGAACCAGGCGGTCAGGTATTCGATCGGACCGAAGGATCGCAGTGGCGCGGAGCCGAACAACTGGCTGCCGATCTGGCCGCCGGTCGCGCTGCCTGCCTGCCAGAGCCGGCTTGCTCCCCACGCCGTCAGCGTGCCGGTCGGCAGGTCGTTGCGACGCAGGCCCACGGCCAGCGTCGCCGCAAGGACGCGCTTGCCCGGTTCGTCGGCGCTTTCGCCGACCGTTGCCAGCAGCTTGATGAAAGCGGGGTAGCCCTCGTTTTCGCCGAGCTTGCGCGCGACACGCTTGAGCAGGGCGAGCCGGAAATCGTCGTCCCGGTTGAAAAGCAGCGCGCTGACGAGGCGGCCAGCGGTGACCACGATCGGGTGCTGCTGCGGATGGGCCGCCATGGCAAACGGGCCGGTCAGCGCAGGCCGGACAGGATCGCCTCGACGGCCTGGTCGAGTGCCATGGAGTCGTCCGCCGAAATCGCCGCGACGTCCGCCAGCGGGAGCAGGCGCGCGCTGCCCTCGGACCCGTTCCACACGTCCTCGGCGAGCAGGATCTCGCCCGCATCGCGTTCGCGCGGCGCGTCCGCTACATGCTCGATGCGCCGTGCTTCGGCCTCCGCGGGCGGCGAGGCGGCCGGGCGGGAGTCGAGTCCGAGCCGACCTGCGTCCAGCGCAGCCGCTGCCGTCTCCGCATCGAGCGGCTTGAGCAGCGGCGTCACGTTTTCGGTCGGGATCTTCATCTTCGATCGCAACTCCGTGGCATGCGGGATGCGCGCCACGCTGGCATGAAGGGTAGCGCAGCCGCCCGATCCGGGCACCTAGGGTTTACCCACGGTCGGCCCCGGGTACCGATCCGGAATACCATGTCGCGTCCGCCGGCAGCGGTCGATCCGATGCCGGCTCGGAGTCGAGGCGGAGCGATGGCCGGCAAGAAGAACGACAGCGGCGACCGTACCGAGAAGCCGACCGCGAAGCGATTGAAGGACGCACGCAAGGAAGGCGACGTCCACAAGAGCCGCGAGCTCACCAGCACCGTGATCGTGCTGATCTGGCTGGCCGCGATCTGGCTCCTTCTTCCCTCCTATCTGCGACAGCTGGACGGGCTGTTCGCGGTCGCCTTCGAGGCGATACGGAATCCCGGCCCGGAAACGCTGGCCATGGCACTGGAGAAATCGGGCATCGCGTTCGTCCTGCTGACGGTTCCCGTGATGTTCGCCGTGGCGCTGATCGGTCTTTTCGCTGACTTCGTCCAGATCGGCCCCGTGTTCGCTCCCAAGCGCGTCAAGCCCGACCTCTCGCGGCTCAATCCGAGCGAGGGCGTCAAGAACATGTTCTCGAAGGACAACCTCGTCGAGGTCATCAAGTCGATCCTCAAGACCGCCGGGCTCGCCGCGATCTTCGTGGTGGTGCTGTGGGGGCTTCTGCCGCAGTACATCGCGTTGCCGCTCGGGCAGATCGGCGACATCGGGATCGCGCACTGGCAGGGTATGCTGCGCATGTGCGCCTGGACCGTGTTCGTGTTCTTCTTCGTATCCGCGCTCGATGCGTTCTGGCAGCGGCACTCGTACATCAAGCGGCTGCAGATGAGTCGTCGCGACATCCGCCAGGAATCGAAGGAGAACGAGGGCGACCCGCACATCAAGGGACGTCGTCGCCAGCTCCACCAGGAGTGGGCGCAGCAGAACATGCTGCATTCCGTGCGCAAGGCCAGCGTCGTGGTGACCAATCCGACGCACGTGGCGGTCGCATTGCTGTACGAGGAAGGCGAGACGGACATCCCGGTGGTGGTCGCCAAGGGCGAGGACCACGAAGCGGCGATGATCCGCAAGGCTGCCGAGGATGCCGGCGTGCCGATCATGCAGGACGTGGCGCTGGCGCGCGGCCTCAACGAGAAGGTCGGGCTCGACGACTACATCACGCCCGAGTTCTTCCAGGCGGTGGCGGAAGTGCTGCGCTGGGCCGAGGGCATGCGTCGCGCACGCGAAGGTCGCTGACCGCATTCCGTTCCGGAGAGCCGACGCCGCCGGACTGCGCAGCGGTCAATGGATCGGCTTGGGCAGTCCGGCTTCCTCGCGCTGGCGCCGCCGGTAGTCAGGTTCCGCCGGCACCTCGCCGATGCCGTTGTCGCGCAGCCATTGCTGCGACTTGCGCTGCCAGTCGGCAAGTTCCGGAAACCGGGTCTCGTCGATCGGATACCAGTAGATCGCTTCGAGCACGATCGGTGCGCCGACGTTCGCGCCGTCGGCTGCCGCCTCGAGGCGCACGGTGGGATCGGCGCCGTGCGTCAACAGCCAGTGGACCTTGTCGAACTGTCCCGTGGCCGCGTAGTAGGCGAGCATCGAGCGTGATTTGAAGCCGTGAACGCCGGCGTTGATGTCGGCACCGCGTTCGACGAGCAGCTTCACCGATTCCCAGTTGCGATGGAGCATCGCCACGCGCGCGAGCGGTTCGCCGTCCCGGTTCTGCAGGTTCGGGTCACCGCCATGATCGAGCAGAAGGCGCAGCCATTCCGGATCGTCCAGCATCGCGACCAGAACCATAGGAGAGCCGAATCGCGGCAGCGGCAGGTTGGGGTCGGCGCCGTTTTCGAGAAGGGCGCGTGTACCTTCGCGGTTGCCGGCCTGCACCGGCCACAGCAGCAACGGCATGCCTTCGCGCGAGATCGCGTTCGGATTGGCGTTCTTCTCGCGGACGAGGCGCGCGACTTCGGCCGCATCGCCGCGCGCCGCAGCGCGAGCGAGTTCGAGATCGGCACCGCTGAAGTGGTCTTCGACGCGGATGTTCTTGGTCATCGGCATGGGATTGGCTGCGCGCATCGGCGCGAAAGGAGACTCCTGCGCCTCGCATGCGGCAAGTGCCGCCGTCGCGACGAACGCCATCATGCGCAGCCGATACGTCGTGCGAGGCATCATGCTGCGAGTATCACCGCCGAGGTGCGTCTTGCCAACCGAGCGCGATCACTCAGCGCCCCAGGCGTGCCTCCAGTGCCGCTTCCTGTTCGCCGACGATGTGCGCCATGCCATTGTCGACCACGTCGCCGCCATGCCTGTAGGTCATCTCGCCGATGCTCTCGACGGCATCGCCGAGCACGGGGTCACGCGCAGCCACGATTCCGGCATGCGTGACGCCGGCTGCCGTGGCCGTTGCTCCGATGGGCGAGGTCAGGCTTCCAGCGACGCCGAGTGCCTTCAATCCACCGCCGATGCGGTCGCCGAGCCAGGACAGCGTGTCGCCGCCCCGGTCGAGCAGGCGCGATACGCCATCGCCGATGCGCTGTGCCACGTTCGCGCCGAGATCCCCCGCGCGGTCCAGCGCACGGGCTGCCGCATCGCCGGCGCGATCGAGCGCGTTTCCGACGACGTTGTCTGTGATTTTATCTATCTGAATATGTTTACTTGTGCACGAAGCAAGAAAAATGGTTGCTAAAAAAATGATCAATCTGCTGTTCATTTCCACACCGCCGTACTTGCTTCCCCCGAATTTTTACAGCAAATCTACGTTTCTGCGATTACTTGCGGTTGAAGGGTGACCATCACCACGTCGTCGACGCCATTCCCTTCGACCAACACGTCTACCTTGATGAAACCGGTGCCCGTTTGAACATGACCTTGCCCTATGGTCGCGCTCCACTCGGCGAACGCGTGATCGACGAACAGCCGGTGTCGCGGTGCTGACCGAGAAAGGCCTGGATGCCAGTGGTGCAATCAAGACGCGCTGACCGCAGAACGTTTCGTGGCGTATCTCGAAGTCTATGTGCCGCCGCTCTTGGTCACGGGCAAGACCCTGATTTTCGACCGCCATCCGGTCCACCGGGCGCGCGCCATTCGGGCGTTCCTGGACCGCCATCACGTCCGTTATGTCACCTGCCACCGTGCTCACCGGAACTCAATCCGAATAAAGCCGGCATTTCTGAGGAATTACAGCGTTTTTATGGCCATAAAAATACAGATAAACTTCTATAAGTTAATGATTTTTACTCCCTTCTCATTCCAATTTGGGCCATTTTACTGTTTTATCCTTTGGCAACTTGTAAATATGGCGCAGGAGCTTTTGCATTTGTTCGGGAGTGAAGGGCGGCGCCTGGGCGAGATGGTGACGAACGCGATCCGCCTTTTCCTGGAGCGTGAAGGTGCAGGGTAGATGATAAAGAGTCTCTTGGCGAACCCAATGGATCAGATACTCGGCCGGGTTGAGAGCGGGCGAGTACGGGGGGGTATGCAGAAACTCCACCGTGGTGGCTTTCAAGTCCGGCCAGTGGGCGAGTTCGGCGATCTCCGACAGCAACTCCCTTGCGGCCACTTCCAGGGCGTGCCGATGGGTGCGGGCATTGTCCAGAATCAGGGTGATCCAATGGCACCCTTGCTGTACGTAGCGCAGCACCGTCAGCACCACGACGAAGACGACATCGCCGGTTTTGCCCTGGGAGCGGAATTGAACCCCGGTGAGCCCCCGGTGCAAATCGACGGTCAGAAAACCATTCAGCCGGGGCCGCTGGCGTTCGTCGCTGGGCACCCTGGGCGCGGTATTCCGCTCGGCCCAAGCGTAATGCGTATCCGGAACGGAGCGCAGGGCAAACTCATCCAGCGCCACCCGAGCGCGGTCCGAAGGCCTGGCTTCCTCCACCTTTTTTTCCAAGGCGTCCACGAAGGCCGCCTGTAGCCGCGGTCGAGGCGGCCCATAGTCCCGATGCACCCGCTGGTGGGAAAGCCCGAACTGATCAAACAGTGGGTACAGGCGCCCCAACCCCAGATGAATATTCCACTTGGCGGCGATGAGGGCCTGCGCCCGCCGGGCCGTCCATTGATAGCTGTCCAGGCCATAATCGGCCGGCGTCTTATGCAGCAGGATGTAACGCAAGACTCGCCGTTGCCGGCAGGACAGGGCTTGGGGAACACGTCGCCGCTCCGGGGCCAGCAGCGTCTTAAAGCCCCCATGAAGATACAAATCCAGCCAATGCTCCAGCGTCTTGCGGCGAAGGTGCTGAGTCCGGCACACGTCCGCCAAAGTCTGGCCGTCCCAAACGGCCTTCAAGGCCGTGAGACGACGCCGGGGACGTTGCTCCTTGTGCCGGTAATACTGCTTCTGCCACTCCTCCCGGTCTTGAGGGGCCAACCGTTGGATACGGATTCTTCGGTTCATGACCGCCTCCCTTCCACAAATTGGTCAACTTCTTTCCTCTAAGAATAGCCCTTTTTGGAGCGAGAAGGGAGTAATAAAAACTTTGTTTTTAGTGTATTTTTTTGAAATTGAAAACGCTGTAACAAGAGACTTACTGTTCTGAAGTTCGCCCAAGAAAACACCGGTCGTAATGCCATTCCAGTGCTTTTATGCTTGGACGAAAGGGTGGTTGTAACCAAGAGAAGTCGATGGTTTTTCCGTGAAAGTGAGTAAGGCCGGAGTGTTCTGGCCCCGTTTCATCAAAATGCCCGGCTGCCACAATTACACGATACGCAGGATCGAGTGTCCAAATTCCCTGGTCAAATGCCCAGTGATGGTTGCTGCTTAGTGCCATGCCATTGGTGATATCGTCGTTCCGGCTTTTAGAAAATGCGTGGATATGGGCGGCTTCGACAATTGTGGTTCCATTGGGCAGCAATACCTTGAGCTTGCAAAGGGCACAGGCATATCTATAGAGGGGGACGATCTGCAACCGGAATTTCACATCACGTCCGGTGGAAGCGGAATCTTTCTCGTCGTCAAGAGTGTTCCCTTTTGGACACGCCTCGAAATTGATACCAAGCGCTTCCGCAAGCGCGGATTTTTCCTCGGGAAAAAACCAATTGCCGTTTATTAATACCTGTCTGGCATCGTCACGGTTCTCCCGAATGGTCAAAAATTGATAAAAGTCACCGACCAATTCTGCATGGGAAATTACGCGGTTCAATGCCGCTACTGAGCGCGGACGGATGACCGTCAGCGCTGCGTCAAGTCCGGGGCGTGCGAAGTGGGAGAGAATTCCGTCGCTTTTAAGATAGAAGAATGGGAGCTCGATCTGCCCCACATTGCGTCCACGATGGGCAACTACTTGCCAATAGGTAAGAAATCGAAACGCCAATTCAGGCGATAGACGGACCACCGGAAATTGAATTGTGCCTTCTTCGATTTGATCGATAATGGCCAGGAGCAATAGTGGTTTATGGGGGGCCGGAGTTCTTGAGGCTCTGTCGACCCTGAGTTTTGACAGTTTGGCCAGCCAATTCATTTTTCGTTACCTACTCAGCACCACCCCGAGTAGAAAGGAAAGCTCCGTAGCAACGTACATTTTCCTGCGGGATTGCCGAAAGTGGCGGCGAGCAGCGAGCGCCAGGCCGGCACTGGTGAAATATCCCGCCGCTCGGCGGTACAACACGGAAGCCCCCAAGCATGGGTTGAAGAAGTCCTGCACGAGATCGTCTCGGCCGGCGCGATAGGACAATCGGAATGAAAGATCTGACAGCTGCACTTCTGAGCTAAACCGATGAGAACCTGTGAGATTTAGCGTATGCCCTATTGGATCGAGGCATGAGCGTGATTATTGTTCGGAGGCATTTCGTATTCCATGAATCCCAAGACGGCTGGTGCCGTACCCATCCAATTCAATTATGGTCCATAACCACCGATCTGGTGTACCCGGTAAGCGACTCTTCTCGATGTAAGTGACGCGTCGGCAAAGGATTGCCGACCTACCACGGCTGCAACAGGCTCGCGCGCTCGTCGACCGGGGTTTCGAAGAATGAGCCCACACGACGCCGCGCTGTTATTAGCGTGTGGCCGGCGGAAACGGGATACGCGTCCCGGATTACGATACAGAGATCGTCACCTGCGATTATGCGTTTAAGCGACAATTGGAAGAAAGGGCAGTTTTCACGAACCTATCCTTGAGCGTCAATCCCTGTTTCCGAAGGGCGGAGTGCAACAGCCGCTTGCATTCGGGATCGATCTTTATACAACCGTTCGATAACCGGGCACCTCGAAAAACCCTGAATTTTGATGAAAACCCGGCTCTAATTTTTTGACCGGGCGGGCACACGAGCCGACTCCCTCACGCTCTTGTCGCCATTTCACTTTTCATTTTCCCCGAATCGCCCGCGTTGGGGGCCTTTCGGGCGAGGGTGGGCCTCAAAAGGCCACGACACCCGCCTGTTTCAGGTAAACCAGCCGCTTCAGGTTATAGCTGGCCGCCATCATCGTCATGGCAAAGTTCGCCCTCGCCTGGCCGATGGTGCGAATAAACTTGCCGCCCATTTGTGCGATGGCGGCGAAGGGATGCTCGACCCGTGCTCGGACCCGGGCGATGCGTTGATTACGTTGTTTCTGCCGTTCGGACAGCGGATGGTTGCGCTGGCCCTTGCGCTGGATGTGGTTGCGATAACCCGCTTCCTGGAGCTGGGCTTCCCGTTCCGCACTCGGATAGCCCTTGTCGGCATAGACGTCCCGGCTGGTGTTGCTAGTGTTCAACACCGCCTCAAAGTGCTGGCTGTCATGAGTAGCGGCGGTGCCGGTCTCGATCTTGCGGATAACCTTGTAGCGCTTGTCCACGTTGATGGAGAGCTTGTAGCCGTGGTGGCTCTTGCCGTGCTTCTTGGTCCAGGTGGCGTCCAGGTCTTTTTGCCGCCGCTTGGCCGGGCTCCAGTCCGCCGGCATCGCGCCTTCCTTCAGCATCTCCTTATCGTCCTTGCTGAAGTGCTGCTTTGGCGCAGGCACCAGGGTGGCGTCGATGATATGCCCCCCGCGGGCGATGTAGCCATGCTTGAGCAACTGCCGCTCGATGCCGTCGAACAGCGCCTGGGCGCCGACCTCGCCGATGCGGTTCTCGAAGGTCCACATCGTGGTGCGGTCCGGGATGCTGGCCGAGTCCATCAGCCCGCAGAAGCGCTGGTAACTCATCCGATCAAGCAACTGGTATTCCATCTGCTCGTCCGAGAGATTGTTGACCCGCTTGAGAAACAGGATGCGCACCATCGTTTCGGTGGGAAACGGCGGACGACCGCCTTGCGGGCTGACCGGTCGGGGCGCCGCCTGATCCACGTCCGCGGCAAGCGCCGCAAAGTCGATGTGGGTCTCGAAGGCCACCAGCGGATCGCCCATCCGGTCGATCTTCTGCTTGCGCAAATCGGCCGCAAACAGATCGGGTTTGATCGCGCTCTTCGGAGACTTTGGCATCTTCGGTTTGGTCATGTCTGGGACTCAACACACTGATTGGCTACAGGTCCTATTTTACCGGGCGCGCGCAGACCAAGGAGGTTTTTCGAGGTGCCCGGGAATGAATTATATCGTTAAAGAACATGGCGGTGACGCGTATGATTTAATAATGTCATCGTTGGGTATAAGGTGAGTATGTTTTTGCAGCTTTTTACTTTTGCTCTGGTGGGGATTTTCTTCTCCTGCATTTTATTGGTAGTGTTTGGTCAAGTGACAGTTCGAAAACTAAGAAAGAATCCGAATACAAAAGGGCGGCTTGGTGTCGAGTTCGTAAGTGGCTATGACATTTTTAATGTGGCTAGCGCATTATCCGCTCCTAAATGGTTTAGAGAAAGAGCTAGCCGCTCTACATTGTCATTCCTGGCCGCTGATTATCAGACTTTATATGAAAATACCTCTCTTTTTGACCGTATATTAGCCAGGGTGTTTTGGGGGGTTTCTACTGCATCTGTTTCAACTATGATTCTACTCATGATTTTAGACAAAATAGGTATATTTGACTGAGGCGTTTAATAAACACATTTAGCCGCTGTCTGAACTAGACATGATGTTTTGACCTGCCCATCTCAACAAACGTGGGTTATGTTGAAATGGGAAATTCACAACACAGAGCCACAATTGAGAGGGCAGGTCATGAAAATGTTTAATAGAGTTGTTTCAGATGCTAAACAATTGTAAATCAACAGATTTTGTAGTTCCAAAGCCCGGCGGAAAGTGAGAAAAAATAATCCACGAAGTGACCCAGATGATTTCTAATCCGATGCATCAAGCAGTGGAAGAACTTCATGCCGCCGATGGCATGCTCAACGATGACCCGCGTGGCGGCTTGTTTTCTGTTTTGTTTCTTCTGCTCAGGCGTCAATGTCGGATTAGGGTTTTTCTTGGATTTTCTGGGTTTCTTGTGGGGTAGATATATTTGGGTACTTTGATAATCTTTGTCCGCGCCCAGAAATCCTAAGTCAAGCCATAAATTGACCTTCTCGAACCACGCTGAACCCGGTGTGAAGACGTCTTTCATGAGTGTGTAGTCATGTACGCTGCCTGCCACAATGCAGCACAAAAACAATATCCTTCGATTAAAGTCGGAGATTACGAGGGATTTGAGCGTATGTCTTTTTTTTTTCCGCTGTAATGCTTTTCCTGTTCAGTTTCATCTTGGGGTCGAACGCAAGCGACCTCCACGCCATCGATCGCTATGTTCTTATATTGATCAATGAGTTGAGAAAATTCTTCTGGGGTTGTTAGCGTGCGCTCCGGCATGACGTTGAGGCTTGTCAACGCTCGCACTAAAACCGGCAGCAACCGGTCGATATGGGCATGGGCATGTCCGCCACTGAAACCGAAATGAAAGCCCAGAACGTCAAAAGTGGGATAGGTTTTCAGATAGTACAAAACGAAAAACAGCTTTTTCTCGTAAGAATCAAGATAACCTTTAGCAGGCTGTTGATTTTCTCGGCCCCGGAAGCCGCATGAATTCGTTGGATGGATCGCATAAAATAGGCATAACCGATTGTTTGTCATGGCAAAATGATATCATTTCAAGATACTTTGGACTCTTTCATGCGCGGCGCCGACATCACCCAGCAAGAACTCTTCAGCTACCGAACCTTGGAAGACCGGATTCCCAAGGATCATCCCCTTCGGAAGCTCCGGGCCGTGGTCGACATTCTGCTGACCACGCTGGACTCGGAATTTGATGCCCTCTATGCCCGGACCGGCCGGGAATCGATTCCGCCGGAGCGGCTGCTGCGCGCCAGTCTCATCCAAGTCTTGTTCTCTGTCCGCTCCGAGCGGCAGTTGGTCCAGCAGATCGAATTCAATCTTTTGTACCGCTGGTTTGTCGGGCTGACCCTGGATGCCGAGGTCTGGGACCACTCCACCTTCAGCGCCAACCGGGATCGGTTGCTGAACGAGCGGATTTCCCGGCTGTTTTTCGAGCGGGTCGTGTTGCTGGCGGAATGGCAGGACCTTTTGTCGGACGAGCATTTCTCGGTGGACGGCACGCTGATCCAGGCGTGGGCCTCCATGAAGAGCTTTGTGAAAAAGGATGGCAGCTCGCCTCCGCCGGAGGACGGCGGCCGGAATCCGTCCGTCGATTTCAAGGGCGAAAAGCGCTCCAACGCGACCCACGCCTCGACCACTGATCCGGAGGCTCGCCTTTACAAGAAAAGCGAAGGGGATAAAGCTCAACTGTGCTTCATGGGCCATGCCCTGATGGAAAACCGGACCGGCCTGGTCGTGGATGTCGAGGTGACTCACGCCACCGGCACGGCGGAACGGGACGCGGCCAAGATCATGATCGGTCGCACCGTCACGAAGCCCGGCGCGACGGTCGGGGCGGACAAGGCTTACGACGTGCCGGAGTTCGTGCAAGCTCTCCGGGAGCAGCGGGTCACGCCGCATGTCGCCCGGAAGGAAAAAGGCTCCGCCATCGATGGCCGCACCACCCGACACGCCGGCTACCGGACCAGCCTGAAGAGGCGCAAGCGGGTGGAAGAAATCTTCGGGTGGTCGAAGACCGTGGGCGGGTTACGCCAGACCCGGTTCCGGGGTTTGAAGAAGGTGGCGGCCCAGACCGTGTTCACTTTCGCCGCCTACAACCTGACCCGGTTGGGTGGGCTGTTCGGCTGGCGATGGTCGACGGCCTAGGCGGGCGTCTGCCCAAAATTCGCCGAAAGGCGGCAAGAACCCCCAAGCGGGGGGATGAAAACCGGCTAGAACCGGGATTTCAGAGCTAAAAGGACCTTCAGCACTAAAAATTAAGCCGCCGATAAGGGGTAAAGCCGAAGGCATGGAGGCGAATTTCAACAGCCTGTTAGGGCCGCCCTGTTTGACGTGTTTTATTTCGCCTTTTTCGACACGCTCTCGATCGATGGCTTGAGCGGCCGACTCGAATACTTTGACGAGGGCTGTGAACTTCGCCTTGGGCATTCCAATCAACGATGCCACGATGCGGTCATCGGTTATTTTGCTAAATTTGTCGTAGATCACGGAAGGTTTTTATATTTGGATTTGTTTAAGAAACAATTGGGCTATCAATACCATGCATTAGCATCAGGTACAACTCTAATGCAGAAGCGGTCCAGAACGAATCGGCAACGGCGCTGGGTTCAGTCAGACAAACCCGGGCGATCGGCAGCTATCCGGCCTATGTTGGCCTGGATGTACACAAGGAGACGATTGCGTTGGCAGTGGCACGGGCGGGACGAGAAAGCCCGGAATCCGGGGTGAAATCGCGAACAAGCCGAAGACGGTGGCAAAGTTGATCGAACGTTTGAGTAGAGAATTTGACGGGGAAGTGTTGTTGTTCTGCTATGAGGCGGGACCCTGTGGCTACGGGCTGTATCGTCAGCTACTGAAGATGGGCCACGACTGTCAGGTGGTCGCCCCGTCGCTGATCCCGAAGGAGCCCGGCGAGCGCATCAAGACGGACCGGCGGGATGCGTTTAAATTGGCGCAAACGTTGCGCAATGGGGATCTGACCGCGGTGTGGGTGCCGGATGAGAAGTAGGAGGCGATGCGCGATCTTACCGGGCGCGGGACGACTTGAAGGCACAGGAGCGCAAGGCGCGTCAGCAACTCGACGCCTATGTGCTGCGTCATGGTCACGCTTGGCCGTCGAACAAGAGTCGCTGGACGCGGACCCACTACAACTGGTTGGAGTCGCTCCGATTCGCCCCGGCAGCTGATGGCCTATCTCGGACTGGTTCCGAGCGAGCACAGCAGCGGGTCGCGACGACGGCAGGGCGGGATCACGCTGACCGGTAACCGGCATGCACGGCGAATGCTGGTAGAGTCAGCCTGGGGTTACCGCTTTCCGGCCCGGCAGACAGCGCACCTCAAGCGCAAGGCAGCCAATGCCTCCGACGGACCAAGGCCATTGCCTGGCGGGCACAGAAGCGATTATGCGGGCGTTATCGCACGCTGTTGCAGGCGGGCAAGAACACTAAACAGGACGACCGTGGCGATTGCGCGGGAACTGGCGGGCTTTATCTGGGACATCGCCTGCCGGGAGATGCCGAAGGTGGCTCGGCAGGCAGCGAGCTAAGCCGCGGCGATACGGAAGCCTTATTGTTGAACAGAAGAGGCGGTAAACAGGTGCGTTGAGTCGGGGCATGACCGGGCCGGTGTGGAGAACCCTTGTTCGGGCTATACCGGCATCGCCAACGGGAGAATCCCAAACGGGCATCCCAGTCGATGATCCCTGCTACTAGAGAAAGGCCAGCTCCGCGACGCAGTGAAGTCCGGTGAACCAACCCACGCATATCAGCATGATCCACCGCCGCAATCTGTCTGGCCGTGCCCTGACCCAACGCGCTTTCCCCAAACAGGGGACAATCAAGCACCGGGCTTATCCACCCTTTGCCCACCGGCTGGGAGCTCGAACGGAGAGCTCTTCGCCCGTGGACAAAGCGTGGATAAGCCCTCAAAGGCAAACCGAACACTTGACAGGTCAAAACATATCAGCCTTAATTTTTCGCGAATCGGAAAATACTTTACAAACACGCTCGGAATGTGACCTGGTTTGCCGCGGATTGTTTAATTGGCACACGTTTACGGCTTTCCTCTAAGTTTTTACGTGAGTGGTTCGAACGCTAGTCCCGCGCCCGAAGCGCGCTGAAGTTTCATCCGGAAAAGGACGGCTTTGGTCAATAGTGTTCGGCTCATTTTTTGCTTAAGGTGGCTTTGTGGCGTATTCGTTCCAGATAGGTGATGAGTTCCTTCTCGGTCGCCCAACCGCTCAGGTAATGGCACACCATTTCATAGGTGGCCTTGGTCGGGGCGTGGCCGATCCAGAGACTCAGCAGCAAACTGGCGATGATGGCGGCATACACCTGGAACGTAACGCTGTTGGCGGTCTGGCTGAGCAGATGCCGACAGCTCAACACGCACTTCAACCAACGAAAGAACAATTCCACGGTCCAGCGGCAGCGATAGGCCACGGCAATCAACTCGGCATCCAGGTCCAGGCGGTTGGTCACCAGAATGAGGGGCTCGACCGTGCCGTCAACGCGGCGGTGGCCGGTGCTGACCCAGACCAGCCGGAACGGCTGCGGCAAGAGTCGCGTGTGATGCGGTGTGCCCAGACGGCGCAGGTCCACATCGCGGATGACGCCTGCCGCCCGATCGGTGTCGGTGAGGGGGCGCTCCCGGCGCACCTCGTACGCGACGTTCTCCTGGCCCCGGCCGACAAAACTGCACGCATGGCCACCAACGGCGGCAGCGCTTCCGGTCCGGCGCGAGACGTTGGGGCCGGCACCCGGCCGGCGAGAGCGGCAATGACCTGTTCCAGCAAGGCGGCATCAAACACCTGTTGGGCTTCGCTGAGCGAGCCCAGCGCGATGCGGTGAATCCCGAGGCGCCGGACTTTGGCCAAGTCCGTCGTGCGTTGCAGCCCGCGCAAGCTGGTCATCGTGGGATTGAAAAAGTACAACAGCAGCAACAAGGCATACGGGTCGTAAAACAGATTCCGATTCCCGCCCGGTCGCGAACCGTACCGGCCGCATGCAAGTCGGTCAACAACGGTCCCAACAGTTCCAGGTATTTGACGCCTTGAACTCGGTCCTCTCCAGAAGGACCCCATGGAATGCTCATCGAAACCTCCGATGGAAACCCAACTCTACCCATGACTTCGACCATGGCATGCCCGCCCACATCCAGACAAAATTCGTGCCGAACACTATTGCTCCCAAAGGGAGAGGGGGCTCCTGCGGCTTTACTTTCTTGACTATTAGTATATTGGTACGATCGGGATGGAAGGCGCGCTCGAAGGAATAGTGAGCGGAAGAGTCGACAAGAGCTGGGCGATTCAGCATCATGATTCATGGAGTGAGCATCTCGCCGCGGATGGGTCCGGTTCTTCGGTTTCGGACAAGCCGCCGATTCCCGAGATCCGCCGCGCCGCCTCCTGAAGTGTCTTGTGTTTCCAAAGCTAAGGAGTGAACACCATGCCGAATCGTGTCTATAAACTGATAGAAATTGTCGGCACGTCGCCCAACGGAACCGACGAGGCAATTCGGAACGCTATTGAAAAAGCGTCGAAAACGGTCAAGAACATGGACTGGTTCCAGGTTGTCGAAACGCGGGGACACATTTCCGACGGGAAGATTGCCCATTACCAGGTGGTCTTGAAGGTCGGGTTTCGGCTGGAAGACTGAATCGGTCATCTGCCGGTATGAATATGCTTAGTCGCCTTTCCTGGCCGAAGGCTTTCTAAATCTCGGACATTTACATGGTTTTCAAGCCCAGATTTTATTTTCTCGCCGGTTTTCTGTTTTGCATGGGGCTGCTCGCGGCGGCTCTTTATTTTCAATTTTCCGGCGGGCTGGAGCCGTGCCCGCTATGCGTGTCTCAGCGCATCATGATGTTCGCCGTCGCTCTGGTGATGCTGATAGCGGTGCTGCACAACCCGAAAAGGACCGGCGTCAAGGTTTATGCCATTCTGGGATTCGTCGTGGCGGTGCTGGGCGGAGCGGTTTCGGTCCGGCACGTCTGGCTGCAGCACCTGCCGCCGGAGGAGGTGCCGGCCTGCGGCCCGGGACTGGAATACATGTTCCAGTATTTTCCCTTGACCGAAACCCTCAAGGCGATGCTAAACGGCACCGGGGACTGTGCCGAAGTGGATTGGACGCTGCTCGGACTCAGTATGCCGGCGTGGGTCTTGATCTGCTTTGCCGTGCTGGCGCTGCTCAGCCTGATCCAATTCTGGAACGGTACTGACCTGCGCGACGAGCGAGGCTATTTTTCCGGCAAGAGCCGACTTCCCTTGCGTTGAACCCGGCCTGGTCAAGCGTGGGTAGAAGCTTGAAATTGCTGGCGAAAAGGGGGCCGCTATCAACGTCCCGGCTCGGTTGTCACAGAAAAGTCACATTGGCGCCGTACATTGGTCGATTATCCGAAGGAGTGAGTATCGAGAATGTCTGCAATCAATGTGCTTGTCGTCGAAGATGAAGACGCCATTCGTGAAATGCTCAGCTTGGTTCTGGAACAGGCCGATTTTTCCGTCCGAGCGGTTGCGGACGGTCACCAGGCGCAGTTGGCCTTGCATGAGTTGATTCCCGATCTGATCCTGCTGGACTGGATGTTGCCGGGATTGAGCGGGGTCGAATGGGCGCGCCGCCTAAAGAAGGATAAGCAATACGGCGAAATTCCGATCATCATGATCACCGCTCGCGGCGAGGAAGAAGATAAAATACGGGGTCTGGACGTTGGGGCCGACGACTATGTGACCAAGCCATTCTCGCCGCGCGAATTGATGGCCAGGATCAAGGCCGTGCTCCGGCGCAGCAACAAGCACGGGAAAGGCGGAAGAATCGAAATCGGGGGAATCGTGTTGGATATCGACGAACATAGGGTAAGCATTGCCGACAGCCACGTTCTCCTCAGTCCCACCGAGTACCGATTATTGGAATTTTTCCTCACCCATCCCGATAAGGTCTACAGCCGGAGTCAGCTGCTCGACCAGGTTTGGGGGCGGAGTTCATTCATAGAGGAGCGTACCGTCGATGTCCACATCAGGCGTTTGCGGAAGATTTTGGCCGAGTACGATCGCGAGGAGGTCATCCAAACGGTACGCGGCTTTGGATATCGTTTTTCGGAGAGCTTGTGAAGAATCGATTAGGCGATTCGATTCCACATCCCGGATACTGAACCGAGCCGGGCTAAACAAGCGTTCCGCGATTGCTTCTTCGAATCTCCTTCCCTAGCTCGGTCGAAGGCGCGCGACGCTGTCGGTGGCCCGCCCGCCGTGCAATCGGGTGCGTAGCGGTGTCGCCTAAGCGGTGAAATCGGTAGAAGGGAGGACAGTCGGAATCCATGAACCGTTTCTACGCCATCCAAACGGTCAACTGCCGTTTCTAGGTTTGATGCCAACCCTGAGCAAGTCTGATTCATGTCGAGTCCCTGGCGATCGGAATTTCCTTTCCTCTTTCTAGCGCTGCTGGTAGGCGCTTTTCTCAGCAAGGTCTTCGACGGTTTCGTCGTTGCGTTCTGGTTTGTACTGCTGGTCTACCTCGCGAGACACCTTTTTTATGCGAATCGCCTGCTGACCTGGCTGCGCGGCGGCAAATCCGGCCAACCGCCGCAGGGCGATGGCGTATGGGAGGAAATCTATTATCTGATCTATCGGCTGAGACGCCGCAGCAAACGACGCAAGAAGCAGCTTATCCGGATGCTCGAACGTTTCCGTACGGCTACGGCGGCATTACCGGACGCAACCGTGGTGCTGGGGGCGCGGGATGAAATCGATTGGTTCAACGAGGCCGCCGAGCGCATGCTGGGACTGCGCCGCAATGACATCGGCCAGCAGATCGGCAATCTGCTGCGGTATCCGAAGTTCAGTCAGTATCTGCAGAATGCCGATTACCGCTCCACCGTAAGCATTCCTTCCCCGTTGAATGAAAATATCCAACTGGAAATTCGCATCGTCCCGTACGGGGATGATCTGCGGCTTCTGGTCGCCCAGGACGTGACTCAATTGCGCTTCATGGAGCGCGTGCGCAGCGACTTCGTGGCGAATGTTTCCCACGAATTGCGCACCCCGTTGACGGTCCTGAAAGGCTACCTCGAAACCCTCAACAATGCGAATGGCACGGTGCCGGAGTCAACCCTGAAAGTCTTTCGGCGCATGGAAGAGCAGACCGCCCGGATGGAAAGTCTGGTCGATGGCCTGCTCTCGCTGACACGCTTGGAGTCTTCGACCAACCAGTTGATGCAGAAGAGGGTAGATGTGCCGCTGATGCTGCAAAGCATTTGCGACGAGGTCAAACTCTTGGCCGACGATCATCCTTCCATCGAACTGGTCGTCGAAACCGGGGCCGGCTTGCTGGGAGCGGAGCAGGAATTGCGCGGTGCGTTTTCGAACCTGATCGTCAACGCAATGAAGTATACGCCGCCCGCGGGCCGGGTTACCGTGCGATGGCGCGATGAGGGAAAGGGCGCGAGGCTGGACGTCGAGGATACCGGACCGGGCATTGCGCAACACCACTTGCCGCGGCTTACCGAGCGATTTTACCGGGTTTCGGTGGAAGGGTGCAAGAACAAGGGTGGATCCGGGCTGGGATTGGCCATCGTCAAGCACGCGCTGACCCGGCACGGTGCGGAGCTCAAGATCGCGAGCACACTCGGACGCGGTAGTTGTTTCAGTTGTTGCTTCCCCGAGGAAAGGGTCCTGCGAGGCGATTTCCGTACCGATGCCAAGATCGCTCAGAGACTCTGAGAGGGTTATGGCCTGCATCGGGAGCGCACCGAGCACGAGGCGCCCAGCACCACGGAACCCGGAATTTACAAGGAGTGCATGATATTAATGGTCAAGAAAGTAAAGCCACGGGAGCCCCTCTCTCTCTGGGATAAATCGGCAGGGCGAGGTGCGACGCGACGAGCGGGCAGCCTAGGGATGGGTTGCCCCGGCCTCGCGAGCGAAGCGGGACGGAGTCGCTCGCGAGGCCGATTTACTCGCCTCATCCCTGAGGCTCGCCCTTCGGGCCGTGCTTCGCACGTTCCCGTTCGCTCCCGGCGAACGGGTGCACGCGTGAGCGCCGCTTGCGGCTCCGCACAGGGACTGTGCGGAGTGATTGGGTTGGGGTGAGGGCGATTCGAATAGGGCTTTACTTTCTGTGCGCACAGTGAGTGCTCGGCGTTTTTCGGCGTTTCGGAGTTCGTATTCAATGCGGCGCAGGCTCCATCTCTTTCTAACCGCCATGCTCATGGCCGCGATTGCCGGTGCCGTATCCGGTTCATCCGAAGAACCCGAAGCCGTGAGTGATTCCGGCACCGGCGAGTTCGGGGCAAGTGATCTCGGCAAGCTAGCTCGGCATTGGCTCGGTGCATTTCGGCAAGATCATGCCGGAGATGCCGTCAGCTTGAGACCCACCCGCTCGTTCGCTTCGAAGGCGGCCTTCGAGGAGATGCAAAACGCCGTCATTTACGTGGGCTACAGGCTGCCGCCCCAGGCAGTCGATGACTTTGCGCGACGGTACGGTTATAAGCCGACTGCAATCCGCGTTGCTCTCGATACCGTAGCGATTTTCGTACACCGGGAAAATCCCATTCGGGGCATGACGCTGGCTCAAATCGGAGCTGTGTTTTCGGGCGAATCGCGGTGCCGCGGCGCGCAGCATGCGGCGACTTGGGGCGCGCTGGGCTTGGCTGGAGTGTGGCAAGCCCGGCCGTTGCAGGTGTTCGCCATAGGCCCCGCAGACGATTTGCATGATTATTTCAGGCAGCAGGTCTTGTGTGGGGGCGGGCTGGGTGAATTCGTCCGGATGCACCCTAATTCGGCTGCGGTAGCCCGTGCCGTGAGCGAATCGCTGAATGCGATCGGCTTCGGACGCAGCGTTTCGACGATCTCTTCCATGAAGGCCCTGTCGCTGGCCGTCGACACGAATATGCCTTTTGTCGCGCCGAGTGAACGCCCTGTGGTCGACGGGGCCTATCCGCTGACGCGGTTTCTCCATATCTATGTCCAGAAACGCCCGGATCGGCCGCTGACCGGCCGGCAGGCTGATTTCGTACGGTTTGTGCTGTCCCCCGGAGGGCAGGCGATACTCGGACGCAACGGGTTTATCCCGGTTTCCCGAGATGTTGCAAGAATGGAACAATCCTTGATTTTTGCGGATCAGCCTTGAATTTGACGACTTTGTCGAATTTATAGTTTTCCCGGAATTCAGTTGCGTTGCGGCAGATCCGCGACTAAGATTGGGTCTGTTGTAAGTTTTCAAATATTGTTGGCATTCCGGCTACAGGGAGACAGATATGTTGAGAAAAATACTAATTGCTTTGGGTATTGTAGGCATCACTGCCTCGGCGGTGCAGGCCGAAGACCGGTATCTTGACGATAGGTGGTATGTGGCACCGTTCGGCACCTACTTTAATCCGGGCGGGGATCGCAATGCGAAAGACGATTGGGGCGCCGGACTGGGGATCGGCAAAATCATCAACGAACATTTCAATGCCGAAGTCCGGGGATTTTGGCAGCATCTGAACGGTAATGGCTACAACGGCGATCTGACCGGCGGCACTATCGATTTGCAGTACTATTTCATGCGCGACGTCTTCTCGCCGTACGCGGTCATCGGCGCCGGCGGCATGAATACCAGCGCAGGCGGCAGGAGCGGGGCGTCGGTCATCGGCGAGGCCGGTGTCGGCGCGACTTACGAGTTGCACGATAATTTCCTGCTTCGCGGCGACGTCCGTTACCGCTATGTCTACGAAGGAAACGGCGGCGTTTACCGGAACGAAGACGACTTCCATGATATGGTCGTCAACCTCGGTTTTGTCGTTCCTTTCGGCCCGAAGCCTCAGCCTGTGGCCGAGGTGACACCGGCACCAGCTCCCGTGGATGACTGTTCTACCCGCGATTCGGACGGCGACGGCGTGAACGATTGTGACGATAAATGTCCCGGCACCATGGCCGGCGCGCAAGTCGATGACCAGGGGTGTCCGATCAAAATCGAGCTTAGAGGCGTCAATTTCAAATATGACTCGGACGAGCTCACCGAAAACGCGAAAAGCATTCTGGACGGAGTCGTGGAGCAGCTCGTTGCTTCCAATGAAATGCGCGACATCGAGGTCCAGGGGCACGCCAGCAGCGAAGGAAGTTCCAACTACAATCTGAGGCTTTCTGAGCATCGCGCTCAGGCGGTGGCGGATTATCTGAGGTCCAGGGGCTTGAGAAACAGGCTCTATCCCAAAGGCTACGGCGAGGATTATCCGATTGCCGACAACAGCACGGAAGCCGGACGGGAGCAAAACCGCCGCGTTCAGCTGGTTTTCATGGGCGAATAAGTTCACCGCAACCTCGAACGGCCCGGTTGCCCGAGGGCAGCCGGGCTAGACGAAAGACCCGCTCCCGAGAGCGGGTTTTTTTTGTTCGTTTTGACTAAAATGTCGAAGCACCGGCCTGCCGTGCCGGCGACTTCCTCGTGCAACTGGTTCGCAGGTAAATCGTGAACAAGCGTTTTGTTTTCTCTGCTTTGCTGTTGGCAGCGCTTCTGATGACGAAGCCGATATTGGCCGCGGAAATGCGCGGCTTCGTGCATATTAATGGCTCGAATACCTTAAGGCCGTTCGCCGACGCGGTGGCCGACCGAGTCAGCAAATCCCGAAGAATCAAGCGGCCATGGGTCGAATCGAACAGTACCAGCGCCGGATTTCAGTTGTTCTGCGCGCCCGAAACCGGCGAATCGCCCGATATCGTCAATGCATCGAGGCCGATGAAGAAATCCGAGTTCGAAGCCTGTCAGGCGTCGGGCATTAGGAATATCGTCGAGGTAAAGGTCGGCTACGGCGGTCTGGTGCTCGCCCAAGCCAAGAAGGGGCCTGCGCTGGATCTCACTCGCAAGGAGCTGTTCCTGGCCTTGGGGAAGAATGTGCCCGATCCCAAGTGCAAGAACAGGAGTTGCGACGCGCTGGTGCCGAACCCCTATAAAACCTGGAAGGAGATCAATCCTTCGCTGCCCGACACCAAGATCGAGGTCATCGCTCCGGCGTTCGGTTCCGGCGTACGGGAACTGTTCGAAGAGGCCGTTGCGAGGGCCGGGTGTGAAAATTTTCCGTTCATCGCGGCGTGGAAAGACACAAAGAAGGCCAGCTATAGGCAAACCTGCTCCACCCTCCGAACCGACGGAGCCTACATCGAAGAACGAGGCGACGCCGTTGCGGGTAGATTGGCGAAGATGCCGGGAGTCGTCGGGTTTATGCCTTATCACCAGTACACGGCCCATAAAGCCCGGCTTGATGCCGTTCGAATCGACGGGGTTGCTCCGAGCGTCGAGAGCATTGCGGCAAACCGTTATCCCGTCGCCAGGCCTTTATTCCTCTATTTCAAGGCGGATCACCTTGCCAAGGTGAAAGGTCTACAACAATATCTCGCCGAATTTACCAGCGAGAAGGCGTGGGGTGAGAAAGGCTATCTCGCCTCCCTGGGGCTCATCCCGATGTCCGCCGAGGAACGTAAGCTTTATGCGGCGGCTGTGAAGAATCATAGGCCCATGCCGGTACCCTCCGATACGATTACCGAGCGCCGAGGCTCGCCGGATGCGATGCGGGCGGCCCGGTAAAGTCGCGTTGCTCGTCTGTGCAGCTTTGGCACTCAGTCAAGGAGATTCGATGGCTTCGTCCAGAATATCGGACTGTCCCGCCAGTCCCAATTGTGTTTCCAGCGGTTCTAGCGACCAGGATCATTACGTGGACCCGTTTCCCGTCGGCGTCGCGGCGGAGGAAGCATGGACTATTCTCAAGCGTGCCTTGGAGTCGGAACCTCGAGTTCGAGTCGTCGAGGAGGATAGGGAGCGCTGGTATCTTCGCGCCGAAGCCACGAGCCGCTTATTCCGATTCGTGGACGACGTCGAATTTCAGCTTGTTCCGGAGCAGAGGCTCATGCATGTCCGCTCGGCTTCGCGCGTCGGCTATTGGGATTTGGGCGTAAATCGCCGGCGTATCGAGCGTTTACGCGAGGTTCTTAAGCGTGAAGGTTTGGGGCGCTAGGCGTGATCGGGAAAATACGATGAATTCCTTGGATTTAGGCGAAGTCGAGCGGTTTCTGGAAGAAGACATCGGTGCAGGCGATTTGACCGCTTCCATCATTTCGGAGAACGCAACGGCGATAGCAAAAGTGGTTACCCGCGAGGCCATGGTGCTGTGTGGGCAAGCTTGGTTTTCAGCCGTGTTCACCCGGATTGACGATTCGGTCCGAATCGAATGGCTGGCGGCCGAAGGCGCTCGAGTCGATCCGGGTACCGAACTGTGCGTCGTGCGGGGCCCGGCGCGGGCGCTTCTCACGGGGGAACGCACGGGACTCAATCTGCTGCAGACTCTGTCGGGAACCGCGACCTTGGCGCAGGGTTATGCTAAAGCCGTGGAAGGCACCCGGGCGAAAGTGCTGGATACTCGTAAGACGATTCCCGGTCTTCGCAAAGCGCAGAAATATGCCGTACGCTGCGGTGGCTGTAATAACCATCGGATGGGGCTTTATGATGGCATCCTCGTCAAGGAAAACCATATCCTGGCGTGCGGTTCCATCGAGAAGGCCGTGCATGCGGCGAAATCGCTGAACGCGAACGTGCCGATCGAGGTGGAAGTGGAAAATCTCGACGAACTGCGCCAAGCCCTGGCGGCCGGTGCCGAACGGATTCTTCTGGACAATTTCACGCTTCCCATGATGCGGGAGGCGGTGAGCCTGACCGCAGGCCGCGCAAAGCTCGAGGTCTCCGGCAACGTGACCTTGGATGGCATCCGGCAGATCGCCGAAACCGGGGTGGATTACATTTCGGTCGGCGCCTTGACCAAGAACGTTCGGGCGGTCGATTTGTCGATGCGGATCGTGATTGACGGCTGAGCTTGTGAAAAACACAGCGAGCGGTTCATTTCGGCGCTAATGGATGCTGGCGCCGAGGAGAAGATTTATTCACGACAACCGCGCGATGGAGGTCAACCGGGCAGGGGCAGCGTTTTGTCCGGATTCAGAATGCCGTTCGGATCGAACTGGCGTTTGAGGGCTCGCATCAATTCCAGGGCGCCGACGTCGATTTCTTGATCGACGTAATCGCGCTTTTCGAGACCGACGCCGTGCTCGCCCGACAAGGTTCCGCGAAGTCTCAGCACCAGCGAAAACATCTCTCCCAGGCACTCATGGGCTTTTTCGGTCTCGCCGGGTTTGGCAGGGTCGAATAGCAGGTTGACGTGGATATTTCCATTTCCCGCATGGCCGAAGTTGACGATCGCGAGATCGAAGCGTTGCGACAGCTGGTTCAGGCCCGCAATCAGCTTAGGCAGTTCGGTGACGGGCACCACGACGTCTTCGTTGATTTTTTTCGGCGCGACTTTCCGCAGAGCCGGCGATAAGGCTTTGCGAGTTTGCCACAAGGCCTCGACTTCATCGGCGGTTTCCGCGACGCGAAACTCCAGAAGGCCTTCGTTTCGAGCGGCTTGCCGCACGCTCTCTATCTGAACGGCCATGCCCTCGGCGAAGCCGTCCACTTCGATCATGAGCAAGGCGCCGGCGCGCTCGGGCAGATCGGCGCGAGAATAGCGGCGGATCAGTTCGATCGCATTTCCGTCGATGAATTCGAGGGCGCAAGGCACCGCGGGTTGGGCCATGATCCGGGTAATGGCTTCGGTTGCGTTGCTCAAATCCGCATAGACCGCACGCATGGTACGCTTGGCTTGCGGCAACGGCGTCAGCTTGAGCGTCGCCTCGGTTATCAGCGCGAGGGTTCCCTCGGAACCCAATAGCAAACGGGTCAGGTCGTAGCCGACAACGCCCTTGGTGGTCAATACCCCGGTGCGGATCTCCGTTCCCTGACCGGTTACCGCCCTTAACGCCAGGGTGTTTTCTCGCGGCGTGCCGTATTTCACCGCGCGCGGACCGGCCGAGTTATAGGCCAGATTGCCGCCTATGCTGCAAAACGCCGCGCTGGTCGGGTCGGGTGGCCAGAAGAAGCCGTGCGGCTTGAGAAAGTCCTGTAGCGCCTGATTGGTTAGACCGGGCTCGACGACGATGTAACGGTTGCCCGGCGAGAACTCCACGATCCGGTTCATGCGTTCGAACGAAGCTACCACGCCGCCTCGTAGAGGCACGGTCGCGCCGGTTGTGCCGGTGCCGCGGCCGCGGGCCGTCAGAGCCACTCGATGTTCATTGCACAAATGGGCCAGTTCCACGGTCTGGACATGGTTGGAGGGGAATACGACCGCGTCCGGCAGGGACTGGCGGCGGCTATTGTCGTAACCGTAGGTCCAGCAGTCGGCGGGGGCGGTGAAAAGCGAGCCCGGTGGAAAGATTTGTGCCAGCCGGCTCAAAAACGCGTCGGATAAAGCCAAGGTATTAGTCCCCGAATAATTGGTGATCGATCAAATCGCACAGGCAGTGCGTGATCAGCAGATGAACTTCCTGTATCCGGGCCGTGGTTTCCGAGGGTATGCGGATTTCGATGTCGGTTTCCAGCAGCAAGGGCGACAGCGCACCCCCATCGCGGCCGGTCAGCGCCAGAACGGACATGTCCCGGTCATGGGCGGCGGTAACCGCGCTCAAGATACTGGCGGAGTTGCCGCTGGTGGTGTAGACCACGAGAAGATCGTTGATATGGCCTAAAGCCCTGATTTGCTTTGCGAAAACGTCATCGAACCGATAATCGTTGGCAATCGAGGTCAAGGTCGAGGTGTCGCAGGTCAGTGCGACCGCGGGCAAGCCGGGACGTTCCCGGTCGTAGCGGTTCAGCATCTCTGAGGAAAAATGCTGCGCTTGTGCTGCCGATCCGCCGTTTCCGCAGCACAGAATCTTGCCGTCGCTGAGCAAGCACTGAGCCAGACGGACTCCGGCAATCTCGATGATCTCGCCGAGTCTGGCAAGTGACTCGTGGCTTGTTTCGATACTGGTCTCGAACTGACGAAAGACTCGTTCCTGTAAATTCATGCGTTACTATCAAAGTCGCGAAGCGAATGCTGTAATCGGTTAAGCCGCTTGAAAAGCGTCTTTGACCCATTTTACAGCAAGCCCGCCGTCTTCTGGGGCGAGCGCCGCGACATCGAATCGCGCCGGCCGATCCATGCGCTTCTCGCGGAGAAAATTGGCGGCGCTCGCCAGCAGTTTGGCCTGTTTGCGCCGGTCCACGCTTTCCAGAGCGCCGCCGAACCGGATACTTCCCCGATAGCGGACTTCGACAAAGACTATGGCTCGGCCGTCTTCCATGATCAGATCGATTTCGCCGTATCGGCAGCGGTAATTGCGCTCGATCAGCCGCAGGCCGTTGGACTGTAAAAAGAACAGCGCCTGGTCTTCCGCGATACGGCCTTTGGTGTGGCCAAGCGTAGATCTTGGCGTTTTCACCGAAGCGCCGGTGTGTTTTCGCGCGGCCGCAGCAGGGGCGCGATCCCGCGCGGCTGCGGAATGCCGTCTTCGAATTGGGCGCAGTGAAGTTGCCGTTGGATGCGGTTGCCTGAATTTAGCGAGAGCGTACCGGTTGCGCCGGAGTACCGCGACCGGGGTTCAGCGCCGAATCTTTCGAGTTTCGGAAGCAATCGGTAAGCATCGATTCCCAGAGCGATAAGTCTCAGGTAGTCGGACGGCGTTTGTTGAATCTGGCTGCTCAGTGATTGCTGCGATAGCGGACCGCTATCCGACGGATCGAGTAGCCATGGAATATCACAGAAAATTAGGCCATTCAAATCTCTGTCGGCACCTGCGTCGGTTCGACCGCTATAGACGTGTGAAGTTGCGTAGACCGCAATAGGTTCGCCCTGGTGAAAAGTGAGCTGAGGCATTATGAGATGAGCGTCGCGGGCGTCGCTGATGAGAAAGATGAAATCCGCGCCCTGTCTTCCGGCTTGAATCGGCGGTAGGGTGATTTGCGCTTGGGTGGCGAGAGGCGCTGCGGAAAGAAGCGACCTCACCGAGGCGGTGAAGTCCTCGCCGTGATAGGGGTAGGTCTTGATGGTTCTAACGGTCCCGCCGAGCTGATTCCAATAGGCTTCGAAGTGTTTGACCATGCGCTGCCCGAACGAGGTGGCGGGAGCCAAGACCAGCGCGCTTTGGTAGCCGTCGAACCAGGCGCTCCCCGCCGCTTGCTCGACCTCGTGTTCCGGAGTGAGGCCGAACTGATAGATCCTATCGTTGCTGACCTCCGGCGTTTGATTGAGTGCCAAGACGGGAACCGCTAACTCTCCCGCACCGGACAGGGTGGCCAGGTTTTCTTTGAGCAAGGGACCGATGATCGTTTTCGCGCCCTCATCGGCCAATTTCCGGTAGAGTTGATGGATGTTTCCGGTTCCGGTGTCGACGAACCGTAAAGGCGGTTTCGCCGGATTGGGGTCTGCGTAATAAGCGGCAAGCAATCCGGTACGCAGGGCCTGGGCAGCGGACGCATAGGGACCCGACAAGGGCAGCATCACTCCGACGAAGGCGGTTGTGCCGGGGGCGGTTGCGGCGGGCGGAGCGGTACCGGTATGAGCCTGGCCGGGGAGCGTGCCTTGACGCTGGCTCAATAGGCTCCGCAGGAATTGCCCGCTGGCAGGATGTCCGGAATAGCGAGCTTGCCACTTGGCCAATTCCGTCGACAATCCGGCCGGTGGCGTGGTCTTCATGATCTGGGTCAGATTCATCCAGCCGCCCAATACATCGGGCGCGGAAGCTTGCATGGTAGCCAGGACTTTTTCCGGAATCCGCGCAAGCTCGTCATAAATGGCTTCATTATTTTTCTTTACGGCGTCGGGATGAGTGAGAAGGTAGCCGAGCTTGATCCGTTCCTGGGCGCTTTCGAGCATGTTGCCCAGCTGGTTGTAGGCCGAGGCGCGCAGTGTGTGATAATGCGCCTTTTGGGGCGGGCCGAGTCTTCCCATGGACAGGCTATCGAGTTTGGCCAGGGCCTCCCGCGCCCGGCCGACGTTGAGATCGAGCCTGCTTTGCAGGAGCGTGTAATCGTGCCGGTCTGCGGTCTCCAGTTCGCCGGGATCGACGGCATCGGCCAGCTGCTTCGCGGTTCTGCCGTCGCCCGCACGAAGCGCCGAATCGGCTGCTCGCAAGCGGTAATAGTCGGGATCGCGCGAAGCCGCCGCGAGCTGCTGAAATAATCTCATCGCGCCGGCATAGTCCCCACTCTGGACCAGGCTTTCGGCCTGCATCGCGCGCGGATCCATACTGCCGCGCCTGGCCGTGTCGCGGACGCAGCCGGCTGCCGTCAAAACGAGAAGGACGAGACCGAGGCGGATTATTAAAGCCATAGGCGGGATTCAGTTCGAGAACGCGAGGATGTTTAAAGTGACGCAAACAGAACCCGGCATACTATACCTAGTGGCGACACCGATCGGCAATCTGAGAGACTTTACGTTCCGCGCCGTCGATGTATTGCAGCAGGTCGATCTCATCGCTTGTGAAGATACCCGGCATAGCCGGCCGCTTCTGGATCACTACGGAATTTCCACGTCTGCAGTACCATTTCATGAACACAACGAGGACTCGGCCTCGCCCCGGCTGGTCGATCGCTTGCTAAGAGGCGAATCCATCGCGCTGATCTCGGACGCCGGAACACCGCTGATCAGCGATCCGGGGTTCCCCCTGGTGCGTTCGGCCCGGTCCGCGGGAATCCGGGTCGTTCCGGTTCCGGGTGCATGTGCTCTCGTAGCCGCTCTGTCCGCATCCGGTCTGCCGACCGACCGCTTCGCTTTCGAGGGATTTCTGCCAAGAAGACCGGCGGCACGAAAGGCGAGCCTGGAGAACCTGTCGAACGATGCGAGAACGCTCATTTTTTACGAATCGAGTCACCGTGTCCTCGAAAGTGTAGCGGACATTGCGGCGATTTTCCCGTCGGAGCGGCGATTAGTCATAGCGCGAGAGCTGACGAAGCTGTTCGAAACGATAGTGGATACAAAAGTCGGCGAGGCGATTTCTTTCCTCGAAAGCGATCCGAATATGCTGAAAGGGGAGTTCGTTCTGGTGTTGGAAGGCGCGCCCGAATTCGGGAGAGCAGAAGGACTCGCTGCGGAGGAGGAGCGTATCTTGCGGATTCTGCTCGAGGATTGTTCCGTAAAGACGGCGGTGGCCTTGACCGTGAAAATTACCGGAGCGCGTCGCGAAACGGTTTATCGAACTGCGCTCCGGCTGAATCAAGAGCGGGTTAGAAGCGATGACTAGCCATGTCTGCCGAAATCGTAAGAGTACGTCGCTATTTTGTGCCCGGGTTATTGGGGGCGGTCCGGCCGTTCGGAATTGCGCAGCGGATGGTCGGACGACGCATTGGGGCGTGCGGACGGCCTTCTTCCGTTGCCGCTGGTCAGCTTGTGTATCATGTCGTCCCACGAACTATACTGCTTGAAATCCGGGTGGCCGGCGGCGATCTGAATATTGACCTCCGATTTCGCGGTTTCAATGACTTCGTCGGGTGATTTGCCGTCCACGGTATCGACGAATGCATCCGGGCCTTCCTCCGATTTTATTTTGTCTAAAATTCCTAATGCCGTATCGAACAAAACACGGTCGTCCGTATTGAGGTGGCGCTTGACTTTGACTGCCGATTTATAAACCGCTTCCCGCGAGTTGCCGTGGATGGCGTCGGCGCGTGACATAAAGGCGGGCAGAAAGTAGATGACGGCAAGGAGTGCCAAGAAAAGACCGGCTAGTATTTTCACTGTTTATCTCCGAAGTTATTCGTGGCGAGCATTATATAATCTCGCTGCAACATTAATGTAAAAAGCGCTTGCAGCGTCAGGCCGAAGTCAAAATCCTGCCGTACGCGTTGTCAATCGTTCGCTATTGGGGTGCTTCTATGGCTCGAAATCGGGTTTTCGGAACAATATGGGTTGTCTTGAGTTTGACGCTTGCAGCGTGCGCCAATGACATGAAGGTGATGAAAATGGAGGAAGCGCTGAACCGCTATGGTTCGGCGATTCGTTGGGGGGCTTTCCAGAAGGCCTGGGATTTTCAGGCCGGCAAGGAGAACCCGATGCCTGATTTCAACGCGCTTAGGAACGTCAAGGTTACAGGCTATGAATCGCTATTCCGAAAGGTGCAGGATGAAGGCAATACCGTGCTGCAAACCGTCGAGATCCGCTACATCAATAACGATCGTCTCGTGGAAAAAAGTCTGACCGACGAGCAGAAATGGCATTTCGACGTCGAGCAGAAGCATTGGCGATTGGATAGCGCATTTCCGCAATTCGAATAGCCGGATTCGATCGTTTAAAGCCTAAATCCGTATCCCATCGCGTGACGGGCCAGCAAGCGCTTCGCCGGCGGGAAGCAATCCAGGGCGACCAGGGCAGCGTTGCGCGCCAGGGCGAGCGGCGGAAAATCGGTGCAGAAAGCGCGAATCAGGCTGTCGGTAAAATGGATCGTGTTTGCGAGATCTCTCTGCCTGGCCCGGACATATCGAGCAAGAAACGCGTTTTCGCCTATGTCTTCGTTGAATGCCAGCCTGGTGGACAACTGCTCCGCCAGGAATGCCGCGTCGCGAAGTCCGAGGTTGAAGCCTTGCCCGGCAACCGGATGAATCTGGTGCATTGCGTTGCCGATCAAGAGGACGCGGTCGTCCGCCATTTTCTCGGCCCGGATCAGCTTGAGCGGGAAGCCCTGTCGTTTCGAGGCTAGTTGAATTTTCCCCAGCCAATAGCCGAATGCCGTCTGCAGATTCGCGGTAAAGTTCGAGTCTGATTCGCTCAAGAGTTCGTCCGCGTCCTGATTTTCCATAGTCCAGACGACGGAGCATTTCCTGCGCTCCAGGGGCAGCAGAGCCAATGGGCCCGCGCTGGTGAAGCGCTCGTAGGCCGTGAAGTTCACGTCGGCCTCAGTGGCGACCTCGGTTACGATCGCGGTTTGCTGGTAATCCCGGACCTTCTGCTCTATCTCCAAAAGCTTTCTTACCGTGGAGTTGCCTCCGTCGGCGGCGACTACCAGGGACGCCGTCAGATTAAGGCATTCGTCGCCTTTCTTGACAGTGACGCATACGGCTTCCGGGCCGGCTTTGAGACCGATGACCCGGGCCGGGCATACGAGTTCCGCGTCGAGTCCTTGCAGTTCCTGGGCAATGCGATCTTCCAGTGTTCGGGCTACGATGACTTGACCCAATGCATCGATCCCTTTTTCACCGGCGTGCAGGCGGGTTTTTCCGAAACGTCCGCGGTCGGACACATGGATGTGGCGGATGGGCATGGCTTTGCCCGCCACGTCTTGCCATATTCCGAGCCGGTCGAGAATTTGAACCGTGCCGCGGGCCAGTGCCAGGGCCCGGTCGCCGGCCGCCAAGGCCAGTCGTTGGGTCTCCGTCAATGCTTCGACGATTCCCACACGGAGCGGCGTATCCCTCAAGGCGAGGGCGAGACTGCCCCCGACGAGTCCGCCGCCCACGATCAGCAGATCGAAATCGCGGCTCATTCGGGATTCGCCATGAATACTTCGATTTCCTCGACCGTTTTGGGCAGGCCGGTCGTGAGGATTTCATGGCCGTCCTTGGTGACCAGAACGTCGTCTTCGATCCGGATGCCGATGCCGCGCCACTTGGGATCCACATCGAGGCAATCCGGCGCGACATAGAGACCGGGTTCCACCGTCAGGACCATGCCGGGTTCCAGCGTGCGCCACTCGTCGTTGCTACGGTAGTCTCCGGCATCGTGTACATCCATGCCCAGCCAGTGACCGGTCCTGTGCATGTAGAATTTCTTGTAGGCTTCTTCCTTGATCAGCTTGGAAACCCGTCCCTCCAATAGACCCAGCTTGACCAGACCTCTGGTCAGGGTGTGAACGGCAGTGTCGTGCGGCTCATTCCAGCGCTTGCCGGGACGCACCTGATCGATGGCGTCGAGTTGAGCTTCCAGGACCAATTCGTAAAGCAGGCGCTGGCTTTCGCTGAACGTACCGCTGATCGGAAAAGTGCGAGTAATGTCGGCGGCATAATTTTCGTGCTCCGCCCCGGCGTCGATCAGCAACAGGTCGCCTTCCCTCAAAACGTCCTTGTTTTCGGTGTAATGAAGCACGCAAGCATTCTGTCCTCCCGCAACGATAGAAGGATAGGCTGGTGCTCGCATGCCGTGCCGGGTGAATTCGTAAAGCAATTCGGCTTCGATTTCATATTCGTGCACGCCCGGCTTACACGCCCGCATCGCACGTTTATGTGCCCGCACGGAAACCTCGGCGGCTTGCCTCATCAACTGGATTTCGTGAGGGGTCTTGATCAGTCGCTGTTCGTGCAGCAGATGCTCGAGAGACACGAACGCGAACGGCGCTCGCACCCCGGTGCGCACTCTCGCCCGCACGTCGTTCACCGCGGCGAACACCTTTTGGTCGAGTTTAGGGTTGTGCCCGACCGGGAAAAAAACCCGTTCGCGATTTTCCAGGAGGCTGGGCAGTACCCTGTCCAGTTCGTCGATGGGGAATGCTTCGTCCGCTCCGAAGACGTTGCGAGCGCCTTCGAGTCCAGCGTGCTTTCCGGTCCAGATCGCCTTTTCGGGGTCGAATTCGCGGCAGAAGAGAATATATTCCCCTTGTTTTCTGCCGGGCGCGAAAACTGCCACCGCTTCGGGTTCGTCAAACCCGGTCAGATAATGAAAATCGCTATCCTGGCGATACGGAAATTCCACGTCCCGGTTGCGCACGCTCGCGGCCGCGCTGGCTATCAACGCCACGCTTTTCTTTTTGATGCGGCGAGTTAACTGTTTGCGGCGTAGTTTAAATTCGCTCGGCTGAGACATGAGGTTTGAAATGTTAATGAAGCCGTGAGGACGGTTGTTGGTGTAGTTCGCTACGTATCAGTTGTACGCCGACACGGACATATTCTGTGATTTCCGCGTAAGCCACTTCGTCCGACTCTCCGCCGGAATCAGGAGTGAGGCGTGAGATTTCCAGAATGTCATGCAGGACCTCCGTGCTATCGCCCGGCCAGTCGGCACCATCCGACCGATAACCAAGGCCGTACAAAAAGCCCTGGCACCATTCTCCCAAGGCATTGGCGCGTTCGCTCAAGGGACGGACATCTTCCGGCAGGAGCAACTCGAACGAAAAGTCGAAATCGTCCAGCTGATGTCGAGTCGTCTCGCACAGCGCAAAAAGCAAGGCATGGTCGGTGGAGTCAAGATGAATTCGGGCTTCGCCGAAAACCGCCTCCAGCCACTGGTCGCAATCGGTCTGGCCGTTCAAGCACAATAGTCCCGACAGAACGCCATGCGCTTCCGCTGCGCTGGCTACGGAGTCGCTGTTCAGCATAATATCCTGAACTTTCTGATAGGCTAGATCTTGGTACATTCGCGCCTTGTCGACCCTGTCTTAATTCTTTATGCTAACATCCCCGGCAACCGGATCAAAAGCCAGCACTGAAGTTTAACTCCTATTCTCAAGGCTCCAAAATCATGATAGCCGATATGTTTGATTTGGATGCCGAGTTAGCACGTTTGGAAAATAGAATCGACATACTGGTTGCCACGTGCGAACGGCTGCGAGGCGAGAATCGGGTGCTGAAGTCCACAATTGAGGAATGGATGCAAGAGCGGGTGCAACTGTCCGATAAAACCGAGATGGCGAAAAGCCGCGTCGAAGCGATGATTTCCCGCCTGAAATCCATGGGACACGAATGATGAGCGAAATGAATCCGCCGATAAAAGTTCAGATTCTTGGCAAGGAATACCCTATTTCCTGCCCGGAAGACCAACAGCACGATCTTCTCCTTGCGGCGCGTTATTTAGACGAGAAAATGCGTCAGATACGCGGAACCGGCCGAGTTATCGGCACCGAACGCATCGCCGTGATGGCGGCCCTGAATATCGCGCATGAGCTGTTACAGGCCCAACAGCAGAACAAATTGCTTTCCCAGGATTTGCGGGATCGTTTCTCGTCGTTGCACGAGCGGCTGGATGAGGCTTTGGATTCGGACTGACCTGTTTCGGTGCTGATACGTATTGCATCCATTCGTCGACCTAGTAAAATTTGACTTACGTATTCCCTGCGGCGTTCGAAAGCAGCTGGGTTACTTCTTGAGCCTAATCTAAAACCCCGGGAGCCATCGAGCGAGCGATGTGCGCAAGTCCGCTCCGAGCGGAAAGCCTAATTCGCCGTTCATACGCTCCCACCTGGACCTTCCGGTTCAAGGGCGAAAGCGGTTTACGGCGCAGGCGGGGAATACTTCTTATCTTTCGTTTCCTAAAAAATCCCTCCCGTGGACCTGCGAACATCCGTTCGCCAGCTTCGGTACATGATCTGAAAGAATCTTCCGGCTGAAATTCGGCGCCAGAGCCGAGCTCTTCGGCAACAGATGCCGTTAGCACGGGCTCGGGAGAAAAGTCTCCTTGTCGCGCAACATTTCCTTTTATTTGATGAATCTGCCCGCGATCGCAGCTTAGAGAAAAATATGACGGGGACGGCGGTGCCGTGCAACACGGTAGCAATCAAGAGTTGGTCCAAAGGTCGTTGAGGACGATCGTGACGGCCTCGAAGGGTGCGGCGGAAACGTCTTCCTGATCCTGATACAAGCCGGTTACGGTCCACTGCCCATCCGTTAAAGCGTAGGTTTCGAGAATCCGCAATTTTTTCCTCGAATAAGCATGGGGCATGGATTCTCGCCGCATTGCAGGATGTTTCAAGACGGCCACTTCAGCTAACATGCTGTAGTTAATGGCGTTCTTGAGAAAGCATTTTTAGGGGGGAAGATAGATGCGTTACTGGTTGATGAAATCCGAACCTTCGGAGTTCAGCATCGAAGACCTGGAGAAGCGGCCTGACCAGACCGAGCCTTGGGACGGTGTGCGTAATTATCAGGCGCGAAACATGATGCGCGACGAAATGAAAATGGGCGATCAGATCTTTTTTTACCATTCCAATTGCGATGTGCCCGGTATCGTCGGCATCGCCAAAGTTTCGCGTGAAGCCTATCCCGATTTCACCGCCTTCGACATCGACAACAAGCATTACGATCCCGGTAGCAAACCGGACGACCCCCGCTGGTTCATGGTCGATGTACAGTTTGTCCGCAAGCTCAAGCGGACGATTGCCTTGAGCGAACTGAAGGACCGGCCGGAGCTCGAAGGTTTGGCCCTCATCCGGCGCGGCAATAGGCTGTCCGTTATGCCGGTTTCCGAAGAGCAGTGGAGGTTTATTTTGTCGCTCGAATAACCGCGCCTGGGGAGGTCAATGCGTGAAAATCGATGCCGCAGCGCGCATGCCGTAAGGTCGGCTAGATAGGGCAGGGGAGTATTCGTTTCGGCCGGACATCCGCCAACCTCCGCAGGTTACCCTACTCGTCGCGGAGGGTATGGCGTCTCGTCCTTCTACAGCCCGTCGGCAGGGCTCGGGGGAGTTCATGAGCTCGCATTGCCGCCCGCGAACAGCCGATACGCGGGATTGTCCGTCTCCTCCCGGTAGGCGAAGCCGATGGTGTCGAGAAATTCCCTGAAGGCGCGCTTTTCCGCCTTGGGTACCTGAATTCCCATCAGCACCCGCCCGAATGCAGCCCCGTGGTTGCGGTAATGGAACAGGCTGATGTTCCAGCGCCCGCCCATAAAGGACAGAAATTTCAAAAGCGCGCCGGGGCGCTCGGGGAACTCGAAGCTGTACACGGTTTCGTCCAGCAGGCGCGGCGCATGGCCTCCCACCATGTAGCGGATATGCTCCACCGCTAATTCATTACCGGTCATGTTGGTGACCGCGAAGCCGTGTTCGCGCAGCTGGGCGATGATTTCCTCGCTGTCCCGGCTGCCGTCGGCAATCGCGATGCCGGCGAAGATATGCGCGGCATGGTCGTCGAAATAGCGATAGTTGAATTCGGTAATGCTGCGGCGACCCAGAACGCGGCAGAAATCGAGAAAGCTGCCCGGCTTTTCCGGGATCGTCACCGCCAGGAGCATTTCCCGGTGTTCGCCGACTTGGGCACGCTCCGCCACGTGGCGTAAACGGTCGAAATTGATGTTGGCCCCGCTTTCGATGGCGATCAGGCACTGATCCCGCACGCCGGTCGATGCCACGTACTTCTTCAGGCCCGCCACCCCTAGGGCGCCCGCGGGTTCCGCGACCGAGCGGGTATCGTCGAAGATGTCCTTGATTGCGGCACAGATTTCATCGGTGTCGACGGTGACAACGTCATCCACGTATTGATGTGCGATATGGAACGGTTCCTTGCCGATTTGCCGGACCGCAACGCCATCCGCGAACAGTCCGACCTGTTTCAGAATGACCCGGCGCTTCGCCTTTAGCGCCCGATTCAGGCAATCCGCATCGTCCGGCTCGACACCGATGATCTTGATGTCCGGGCGTACGAACTTCACGTAAGCCGCGACGCCTGCGATCAGTCCCCCACCGCCCACCGGAATGAAGATGGCATGTATATCGCCGGTGTGCTGCCTGAGGATCTCCATGCCGATGGTGCCTTGGCCGGCTATGACTTCGGGATCGTCGTAAGGGTGGACGAAAGTCAGCTTTTGCTCTTCGGCGAGGCTCAAAGCATGCTCGTAAGCCTCGTCGTAGGAATCGCCGAACAATACGGTTTCCGCCCCGAAATTCTGAACTGCCCGCACTTTGATGGCCGGCGTGGTGCAGGGCATCACGATGACGGCCCGGATCCCCAGCTGCTGCGCAGAGAGTGCGAGGCCCTGGGCATGGTTGCCGGCCGAGGCCGCGATCACGCCGGCCCGTTTTGCCGCATCGTCGAGTGAAACGATCTTGTTGTAAGCGCCTCGAAGCTTGAAGGAAAAGACCGGCTGAAGGTCTTCGCGCTTGATATAGACCCGGTTGTCGAAGCGGCGCGTAAGTCCGGGAGCGCGGTCTAGGGGGGTTTCCGAGGCAACGTCGTAAACCCGGGCGCGCAAAATGCGCTCGATATACTTATGAATCATTTTTCATCTAAAAGAGGCGAGTGGCGAAAAAGGCCGCTATCGCTGCGGAACATGACAGCGTCGGCCGGAACGCGCTATTATCCCGCAATTTTCGAGTAACCACATGATGGAGCCACGGAAATGACGCAAGACGAGCTTAAGAAGAAAGTGGCGGAATCCGCCCTGGACTATATAAAGGGCGTGTCGGTGCTAGGCATCGGCACAGGATCGACGGTCAATCACTTCATCGATTTGTTGGCCGATTTCAAACAGGATATCGAAGGTGCCGTATCGAGTTCCGAGACGAGCACCGCCAAGCTCAAGAAAATCGGCATACCGGTTCTGGATTTAAATGCAGTGGGCTCGTTGGAGGTTTACGTCGATGGAGCCGATGAGGTCAATGCTTACAAGCAGATGCTCAAGGGCGGCGGCGGAGCCCTGACCCGCGAAAAAATCATTGCGGCGGCCAGCCGCAAATTCGTCTGTATCGTGGACGAGAGCAAATATGTGGATGTCCTGGGCAAGTTTCCGCTGCCCGTGGAAGTCATCCCCATGGCCCGGAGCTACGTGGCCCGACAGCTCGTGCAGTTGGGCGGGCAGCCAAAGTGGCGCGAGAACTATATCACCGATAACGGCAACCAGATTCTCGACGTGCACAATCTGAACATCCTGAATCCGGTGGAGATGGAGCGGGAGATCAACAACATTCCCGGTGTCGTAACCGTCGGCCTTTTTGCCCTGCGCGGCGCGGACATCGTTCTTCTCGGCAACGAGAGCGGCGTTAGAAAGCTGGACTAGCGTTTCTGTTCGGCGGGTTACGCCCTTCGCCTTCGCTACTGCTACGCTCAGGGCTAACCCGCCCTATGATATCTTCAAAACAATTTTCCCGGTGGTATGCCCGGTTTCGATCAGGGCGTGCGCGGCGGCGGCTTTTTCCAGCGGCAATACCTGGCTGACATGAATGTTCAACACGCCTTGGTCGATCCATTCGCCGCATTGCTGCAGGATTTCCACGTGGTGATCGCGGGCTTCGTGCAGGTTGCGCAGCATTGGGGCCAGCATCAGCTCGAAGCCTATCCGGAGATTGCGCATCCGCGCTTCTTGCAAAGAGATGTTGCCCGGGTCCAGTAGCGTGACCAGATCGCCGAAATGGGCGGTGCAGTCGATGCTATGTCTGAACACATCGGGTCCGACCGTGTCGATCACCAGATCCGCGCCCTGGCCGTCGGTCAGCTCGTTTACGCGCTGTGCGAAGTCTTCCTGTCGGTAATCGATCGCCGTATCCGCGCCCCAATTTCTGGCGAGCTCGGCTTTTTCCGCCGAACCGATAGTGGCGAGCACGCGCGCATCGCGAAGTTTTGCCAGTTGAACCGCCACATGGCCGACACCGCCCGCGGCGGCGTGAATCAGAACGGTTTGGCCGGCTTGCAGCCGTCCGCGGTCGTAAAGGGCGCCCCAAGCGGTAATCAAGACCAAAGGGGCCGCGGCGGCGTGTTCGAAATCGAGCGATTGCGGTATGGGAGCGGCCCAGCGCTCGTCGAGTACGGTGTATTCGGCGTAATTGCCCTGGTCGCCGCCTAGGCCGCCATGGCAAAACCATACCGAGTCGCCGATGTTGAATCGGCTCACGGCTCCGCCGATTTCGACCACTTCTCCGGCACCGTCGCAGCCGAGCACCGCCGGTAGCGGATTCGGGTAGAAAAGACCATTCCGCCGTATTTTGGTGTCGACGGGATTGACACCGGCCGCCCTGAGCCGGACTTTGATCTGGCTGGGCTCGGTGATGGTCGGTTCTTCGATTTCCCGCAGTTCGAGTAAATCCGGTAGTCCCGGTTGCGTCATCAAGATCGCTTTCATGGCTTTCCTACCCTGGGATGATTGAGTTCGTGTTTCTCGGTACTGGCGGCGACGGAGGCACGACCGGGAAGGTTCGGCCGGCGCATGCCCAAAAAGCGTTCCAGCCAGTAGGGGCGTTCAAGGCTGGAGACGATCACTTTCCCTTTTGCGCTGCTGGAATGCACGAATGTATCATTACCGATATAGATCCCGACATGAGAAAATGGTTGTCCGGTCGTATTGAAAAAGACCAAGTCGCCGGGGCGTCGGTTCCGGCTGTCGACACGCGGGGTTGCGGCGGCTATTTGATGAGCGGTACGCGGCAGGCGGACGCCGTATTTTTCATAGACGTGCTTGACGAAGCCGCTGCAATCGAACCCCTCTCGCGGAGACCCCGCACCGTAGCGATAGCGTGCTCCCTGCAGACTGAGAGCGTATCCGACGACCGCACTTGAATCGGGAGAATGGACCGTCCGCTTGACTTCCCGTGTCCCGGCGCATCCGGCGAGCAAGGCTGAAACAGTCGCCAGGAGGAGAAGCTGCGAAGTGAGGCGTTTGCTGACTGTGTGATAGATGGCCGACTCCATGTATTGGCTCCGGGGATTGATTCGAACCGTCGATGCTGTCGTAAATTTAATCGCGGTTGCGGTTTGCGGCAAGCTCGGGTTCGGAGGCCGACCACTGCTTTCGGTAGTCATCGTAGCCGAAACGCTTCATTGCCTGAATTTCGCCGTGTTGATCGGAGGCAAAGATTAGAGGTAAATCGTAACCGTTGAAGCGGGTCGCCTTGATCAGGCTGTAGGCGCCGACATTCGGAAATACCAGGCGGTCGCCGATGTTGAGGGGCTCCCGAAATCGATAGTCCCCGAAGACATCGCCGGCCAGGCAGGTGGAGCCGACCAGCAGGTATTCGAATGCTCCGTCCGGCCGGTGTTCCGCAAGCGGCGGAACTTTCTGGTATTCGAACACCTCGGGCAGATGGTTTACGCCTGTATCCAGAACGGCGACGGTTTTGCCGTCCCGCCCGAATAGATCGATGACGCTCGCGACGAGGCAGCCGGCGCTTCCGACGATGGCTTTGCCCGGTTCGAAGTAAACGTCCGTGCCGCGCCGCATTTTCAATCCCGCGACCAGTTCCGATAAATCGTCCAGATCCTGACTATTTTCGAAGAGATAGCCGCCGCCCAGATTGATCCATTCGAGTCCGTCCATAAACCCGCCGAGTGCGGTTTCGATCCGATCGAGGGTTGCCTTCAGCGGGGCGAAGGAGCGGGATTCGAACGAGGTATGGAAATGGAGGCCGGCGATGCGTTTGTCCAGTAGCGGAGCCCGGTCCAAAGCGCGGGCGAGATCGTCGACGGGGATGCCCAGTTTCGAATGCAATCGGCACGGATCGTAACGGCCATCGCCCAGGAACGAAAGCTGCGGATTGACCCGCAGCCCGATACTCGTCCGTCCGGCTACGCGCGGTCCGAGCCGTTCGAATTGTTCCAGGGAATTGAAGCTGACGAAGTCGCAATGTGCGGCGATCTCCTCGATTTCGTTCACTCTGAGACCCGGCGTGGTAATGTGCAACGAAGCTTTCCGGGAGAATCGCCGGGCGGCCGCTTCGACGATTTCGGAGGCCAACCGGGCTTCGAACAGCGAACTGACCGAAAAACCGTCGGCTCGGGACAGAATCAGGCGTAACGCTTCGACGAACGGAAAGGCCTTGACCGAGTACAGGATTCTTAGGCCGGAGACTTTGCGGACTTCGGCCAGTCGATCGAGGGCATGAATGATCCGGGTTTCGTCGTAAACGAAAGCCGGGGTCTCCGCCAGGCGTTCTTTAAGGCGCTCGGTATCCAAGGGTGCCGTGAAAACGAGAGTGCCCTGACTTACCAACGATCAAGAAAGTAAAGGCACAAGAACCCCCTCTCCCTCTGGGACAAATCGGCAGGGCGAGGCGCAACGCGACGAGCGGGCAGGCCACCGGACTTGCGAGCGAAGCGGGACAGCGTCGCGTGGCGAGGCCGATTTACTCGCCTCATCCCTGAGGCTCGCCCTTTCGGGCCGTGCTTCGCACGTTCCCGTTCGCTCCCGGCGAACGGGTGCACGCGTAAGCGCCGCTTGCGGCTCCGCACAGGGAATGTGCGGAGTGATTGGGTTGGGGTGAGGGCGATTCGAATAGGACTTTCCTTACGCACAGCAATTTACTTATCGTCAAGCACGGCAGATGCCTGAAGATCGGCATGATACGACGAGCGCACCATCGGAGCGCTGGCGACCGCGGAGAAGCCGAGACTTCGGCCGGCTTCGGCAAGGTCTTCGAATTCCTCGGGCGTCGCGTAGCGGACTACCGGTAAATGGTCGCGGCTCGGCTGCAGATATTGGCCTATGGTCAACATGTCGCAGCCGTGTTGGCGCAAGTCCGCCATCACTTCTTTCACTTCGTCCAGCGTTTCGCCCAAGCCCAGCATCAGTCCCGATTTGGTGGGGATTTCGGGATGCAGTTGCTTGAAGCGGGCCAGGAGATCGAGGGACACGCGGTAATCCGCGCCGGGTCGCGCTTGCCGGTACAGGCGCGGCACGGTTTCGAGATTGTGGTTGAAGACATCGGGAGGCGTCTCGGCGAGTTGTTCCAGCGCCGCGTCGATGCGGCCGCGAAAGTCGGGGACCAGAATTTCGATCTTGATGTTCCGGTTTCGACGGCGGACCGCCCGGATGCAGGCGGCGAAATGGCCGGCACCACCGTCGCGCAGGTCGTCGCGATCGACCGATGTGATGACGACATAGCGAAGTTTCAGCTGCTGAACGACTTCGGCGAGGTGTTCGGGCTCGTTCGGGTCCGGTTTTGAAGGGCGGCCGTGAGCCACGTCGCAGAAAGGACAGCGGCGGGTGCAGATATCGCCCAGCACCATGAATGTCGCCGTGCCGTGGCCGAAGCATTCGGACAGATTCGGGCACGCGGCTTCTTCGCATACGGTATGGAGATTCTGTTCGCGCAAGACTTGCTTGATCCGGTTCACGCTTTCGCCGTGCGCTGCCTTGACGCGTATCCAGGCAGGCTTGCGCAAAGGCGATTCCGCCGGAACGACCTTGACCGGGATGCGCTTCAGCTTGTCGGCCTTGCGCTGGTGTGTGTCCGGGCTCAGCCTGGAAGGGGCCTGGTAGGAGTTTTTGTCAGTCACGGGAAGGGATCACTCGTTCATAGTTCAAGGTTTGCATGATTTCCACGGTCAGGGGTGCGGCCACCTCGTGGGGATGAACCGCCACGTCCAGTGCGGTCAGGCTGGTGACTTCCAGTCCTGCATGGCCACATGGATTGATCGCCGAAAACGGCGACAAGTCCGCGCTTACGTTGAGGCTCAGACCATGATAGCTGCAGCCTTTGCGCACTCGCAGCCCGAGCGAGGCGATCTTGCGTCCGTCCACGTAGACGCCCGGAGCGCCCTGTCGCGTCCGGGCCCTGAGGCCGTATTGCCCGAGCAAGCCGATCACCGCATTTTCCAGGGCGCCGACCAGGCGCTTCACGCCCAGATTTTTCCGGCGGAGATCGACCAGTACATACGCGACCAGCTGGCCCGGGCCGTGGTAGGTGATCTGTCCACCGCGGTCTGTTTTGACCACCGGAATGTCGGTGGTTCGGATCATGTGCCGGATATCGCCGTTCAACCCCAAGGTATAGACCGGATGATGTTCCAGCAGCCAGAGTTCATCCGGCGTATCCTCGTCCCGCTGTTCGGTGAACTGCTGCATGGCACGCCAGGTGGCCTGGTAATCGGTCAGCCCCAGATTGTAAAGACGCAAGGCTTCAGCGCTGTCGTTCATGGCCGGGTGTCAGAGAAGAATCAGTGTGGCGAGGCCGAGAAAGATGAAAAACCCCATGCCGTCGGTCATGGCGGTCAGCAGCACGCTGGTGCCGATGGCGGGATCGAGTCCCAATCGGTCGCGCACCAGCGGCACGGTGATGCCCATCATCGCCGCAACCAGCAGATTGAGCAAGGTCGCACCCATCATGACCAGCCCGAGTTCGACGTCCTGATACAGCAAATAGGCGATCAGTCCCAGCACCGACCCCCAGACGGTACCGTTGAGAAAACCGATGGCCAGTTCTTTGAAAAATAGCCGCTTTATATTCGACGGATTGATAACCCCGAGGGCAATGGAGCGTACGATCATCATGCTGGTCTGATTGCCGGTATTGCCGCCGATTCCGGCGACGATGGGCATCAGCGAGGCCAGCGCGACCACCTTGACGATGGTGTCCTCGAAGAGACCGATAACCCGGGTGCTGAGAAACGCCGTAACCAGATTGATGGCCAGCCAGAACCACCGGTTTTGCGCGCTTTTCCAAACGCCCGAGAATATGTCCTCTTCTTCCAGTAGACCCGCCTGCGACAACATCTCTTCGTCGGACTTGCGGCGAATGTAATCGACGATGGCGTCTACGCCGATGCGACCCTGGAGCTTGCTTTCGCGATCCACCACCGGCGCCGATAGAAGATCGTAGCGCTCGAATGCCCGCGCGGCTTCTTCGGCATCGTCGTCGAGATGGAAGGAGACCACCTCCTTGCTCATGATTTCCGAGACCGGTTTTTCAGGCGGATTGGTGAGCAGGCGCTTTAGAGGCAGGGCGCCTTTCAATACGTTGTGCTCATCGACCACGAACAGTTTGTCGGTATGTTCCGGCAGGTCGCCGCGACGTCTGAGATAACGCAATACCACGCCCAGGCTGATATCTTCCCGGATCGTGACCATGCCGAAATCCATCAGGGCGGCCACGGTGTCTTCTTCATATGACAGTACCGACTGCAGGCGCTTTCGATTCTGATCATTCAGTTTCTCGAGAAGTTCCTGCAGGACTTCTTCCGGCAGGTCGGGCGCAAGATCGGCAATTTCGTCGGTATCGAGCAATCCGGTGGCGGACAAAAGCTCTTCCGTATCCATATCGGAAATGAGCGTTTCGCGCACGGCGTCGGAGACGTCGAGCAGGATCTGTCCGTCCAGTTCGGACTTGACCAGGTTCCAGACCTGGAGGCGCTGCTCCAGGGGCAGCGCTTCCAGGATATATGCGATGTCCGCCGCATGGAGTTGGTCGAGCTTTTGTTTCAGTGCCGCCTGATGGCGTTTGTGCAGCAGGGTTTCGACCAACTCTTGGCGCGGCATCGCACGCTGTTGAAGAACGGTCTCTTCGAGCTTCTGCTTGTTCAGGAGCGTGATGACCTCTTCCAGATGATGCTTGAGTGTTTCCTCGGGAGGGGGGGGGTTCGGATCGGCCATGAAACGCTCGGTCGGTGCTGCTCAGCGGGTTCGGACAGAGGAGGCGGGGTGGGCAAAGTCGACCGTATCGGTTATCTCATCAAGCAGGCTCCTTGCGGTTGTCGGTACGGGCAAGTCGTCATTCGGAGCGGGTTCTCACAGCGCCATCAGTATTTCGCTGCAACCGGTGAGGTCCCGGTAAATGGCGTCCAGCTGCGCCTTGCTTTCGGCCCGGATCGTCACGGTGACCGCCATGAACTTTCCTCCATGGCTGGGGCGGGAGGTCACCGCCCCTTCGGCCAGGTTCGGAGTATGGCGCCGTACGATGTCGACGACCAGCCCGTGGAAGTCCGGCCGGCTGTGGCCGAATGCCTTTATCGGAAAGTCGCAGGGAAACTGGAGCAAGCTCGCGGGTGCTTCGGTATTCATGCCGAACGTAGCCTCTCTTTATAAGCTTGGTAAATGGCCTGCATGCGCGACCAGAGCGGACCGGGTTCAGCGGTGCCGACCCGAACTCCGTCGAGTTCGATGACGGGGAGAATCTCTCGGGTCGAACTGGTCAACCAAATTTCCGCGGCGCTTTTCAGGTCATCCACACGGATACGCTGCTCGACGGCAGGTACCCCGTTTTCCAGCGCCAGTTCCAAGACCAGATCACGGGTGATTCCCGGCAACAGATCGCTGCTCTTGGGCGGGGTCGTCAACACGCCGTCTATGACTGCGAAAACATTGCTTGCCGCGCCTTCGGTGACCCAACCGTCACGTACCAGAATGGCTTCCGCCGCACCGCGGTCTACGGCTTCCTGCCGCAGCAGGACGTTGGCGAGCAGCGTGATGGCCTTGATGTGGCACCACTGCCAGCGAATGTCGTCCAAAGTGACGGCACGAACTCCGCTGACGGGAATGGGCGCGATAGGCGAGCACATGACGAATACGGTTGGATTGACCTCTGCCGGAATGGCGTGGTCCCGCTTCGGTGCGAACCCGCGGGTGACCTGCAGATAGAGATATTGATCATGGACTCCGGCGATAAGGCGGCCGAAGATGTCGGCCCATCGAGCGTCCGGCAGCGGGTTTGTCATCCGGATGCCGCGCAGGCTGTTGTCCAGACGGCGCAAATGTTCGTCCAGCCGAAACGGGCGTCCGCCATAGACGGGTATCACCTCGTATACGCCGTCACCGAACAGAAAACCGCGATCCAAGACGGATACCTTGGCTTCGCCCAGTGGTAGAAAGTCCCCGTTCAAGTAGACGAGGCAGTCATTTCGCGCCATTTAAGCCGTTTCCTCGGATGGTTTATTTGAAGAACAATTGGGCTTGGTCGAAGGTCCGACGGAAAAATCCGCCCTGATCGACGGTTTTCAACGCTACCAAATCCTGTTGACCGACGGTCTGGTCATTGAACGTCACTTTCACCATACCCAGCCTGTCGCCTTGTTTTATCGGGGCGATAACCATGCTGTCGACTTCAATGCCCGCTTTGAGATTCTGGTATTGACCGCGCGGAAAAGTGACATGGAAGTCGTGTCTGAGGCCCAGGGCCAACTCGGTTTCTTCACCCTTCCATACTCTGGTTTCGGATAGTTTTTCGCCGGCTTTGTAAAGCGCGCGGGTTTCGAAGAAGCGATAGCCGTAATTGAGCAAGGCCTGGTTGGCATTGGCGCGATCGCGGTCGCTCTTGCCGCCTAGGACTACGGAGATCAACCTCATGCCGTCCCGCATCGCGGATGCCACCAAACAGAATCCCGCTCCCGAGGTATGACCGGTTTTTACGCCGTCAACGGTCGGGTCGCGCCACAACAAGCGGTTCCGGTTGTGCTGCTTGATGCCGTTGAACTCGTATTCCTTGATGGCATGCCATTTGTAGTACTCGGGAAATTCTTCGATCATGGCGCGCGTGAGCGTGACCAAATCGCGCGCAGTCGAGTAATGTTCAGGGTCCGGCAAACCCATGCTGTTCTTGAAATGGGTGTTTTTCATTCCGAGCCGTTCGGCCTGCTGGTTCATCATCTGGGCGAATACGGCCTCGTCGCCGGCGATGTGTTCGGCCAAGGCCACGCTGGCATCGTTTCCGGACTGAATGATCATGCCCTTGAGCAAGGCTTCGACCGGGATCTGCGCACCCACCTGGGCGAACATACGGGATCCCTCGGTGCGCCAGGCTTTTTCACTCACCCTGACCATGTCATCCAATTTCAGATGCCCCTCAGTCAATTCCCGGAATACGATGTAGGCGGTCATGATCTTGGTCAGGCTGGCAGGCTCGAGGCGTTCATCGGCATTGCCCTCGGCAAGCACGCGTCCGCTGTTGAAATCCTCCAGGATATAGGCTTTGGCTCCGATTTCGGGAGGAGCCGGTATCAAAACCTGATCGGCGAGGCTGAGGCGGCTGAGTCCGGCCAAGGCGAAAAGAAAAAGCAAGCTGGGTAAATTGATTTTCACGGCTTTCTGCTTTCGGTCAGGTTGAAATTCGGCGCCGTATTGTAGCACGGGTACGTGGCGTCCCCGGACTCGCCGGGATAGTTTAGACGCAGGCTCAGGACGAACTGCCGGCGCTACGGCGCAAAACCAGTGCACGGCTCAGTTCGTAGGCGGCCATGGCATACAGCGGACTATGGTTGTAGCGGGTGATGACATAAAAATTCTGAAGCCCCAGCCAATAGGCAGGGCCCCTTTCTTCATCGAGGCGCACCAATGCGGCTTTGACGCTCTTGGGCAAGGAGACGCCGGCATTCACGCCGAGCGAAAGCCATTCCTGCAGGCTCCGGCCGGGTTTCAAGCTACCGTTTGCCAGCCGTTCGTGCGCACTGCCGTTTACTGTAACCGGAAAGGCTATCGGCTTGTCGGACTGCCAGCCATGAATCGCGAAATAACGGGCGACGCTGGCGATCGCGTCAGCCGGGTTGTTCCAGATGTCGCGTCGCCGGTCGCCGTCACCGTCCGCGGCATACTGACGGAAGCTGCTCGGCATGAACTGCGGCATACCCATCGCACCGGCGTAGGATCCCATCGGGTCGCCGGGCTTCATGCCTTCTTCCCTGCACAACACCAGGAACTCTTCCAGTTCGCGCCGAAAAAATTTCGCCCGCTTGGGATAGGCGAAGGCCAGGGTGGATAATGCGTCGATCACCCGGTACTTGCCGGGCGACTGGCCGTAGTTGGTTTCGATGCCGATGATGGCGATGATCATCTCGGCGGGAACGCCGTATTGTTTGGCCACGGTTTTGAGGGTGCCGGCGTTTCGATTCCAGAAATCGACCCCGTTCTGGATTCGTGCCTCGGTGAGAAAGAGCTTTCGGTAGACGTGCCAGGGCTTGGCTTCGTATGGCTTGGCCATCGCTTCGAGAATCTTTTCCTGGATCGTGGCCTCCTGGAAAATCCGTTCGAGTTCCGGTGTGCTGAAGTGATGCTTGCGACTCATGTCGCGGATGAAAGATCGGACATCCGGTCGTTGGGTAAGGTTTTCCGCGGCCTTTCCCGGTAAGGAAGAGCAGCAGAGAGAAGCGATAAGCAGGGCGAGATTTAAGACTCTCATGATCATCCGTTCGGCAGCAGTTTACGATGAGTCTGAACGGACATAAGCATACCGAACCCTGTCAGCAGGGTCACCATCGATGTGCCGCCGTAACTGATCAAGGGTAGAGGCACCCCGACCACGGGAAGAATGCCGATGACCATGCCGACATTGACGAAGACGTAGACGAAAAAGGTCACCGTCAGCGCCCCGGCGAGGAGCCGACTGTATTTATCCTGTGCCTGGACCACGATATAAAAGCAGCGGCCGAGGACGAAAAGGTAAAGTCCCAATAGGCTCATACAGCCGACCAATCCGAACTCCTCGGCAAATACCGCGAAAATGAAATCGGTGGAGCGCTCCGGAAGAAATTCCAGGTGCGCCTGTGTACCGTGCAGCCATCCTTTTCCGTAAATGCCTCCGGAACCGATGGCGATCTTGGATTGGATTATGTGGTAGCCGCGTCCCAAAGGGTCCGCTTCCGGGTTCAGGAATGTCAGCACCCGGTCCCGCTGATAGCCGTGCATGAAGTGCCAGCCCACGGGTAGCAGGCTCCCGCCCAAAACTGCCAGGACCAGAATATAGCGCCACGGGATTCCGGCCAGGAACACTACGGCGGAACCCCCGCTGGCAACCAAAACGGCGGTGCCGAGGTCCGGTTGCTTGGCAATCAGCGCCGTGGGAATCAGCATCAAGACTCCTGCAAGAGCCAATTGCTTCAGGCGCAGTGGCGGTGTACTGGCCGACAAGAACCAGGCAATCATCATGGGAGTGGAAAGCTTGGTCAGCTCCGAGGGTTGGAAACGGATGATTCCGAGGTCCAGCCAGCGCTGGGCTCCCATGCTTATCTTTCCGGCTATCAGGACGGCCGTCAGAAGCAGTACCCCGAGCAGATAGAGTGCCGGACTGTAATACTTGAGCCGACGCGGGTGAACTTGCGCTATGGCTATCATGATGACCATGGCCAGCGCAAGGCGCGCCGCCTGACGCAGGAGCACGTTCACATCCTGGCCGCCGGAACTGTAAAGGATGATGAAGGCGAGAGTGCACAAGCCTCCGAGGCCTGCCATCAGGGGCAAGTCGATATGGAACTTTTGCAGCAGCGACGCGCGCTGAGGCGGCATGATCCGGAGTTGAGCGAGAACAGGATCTATATTCATGGGTTTTCGAGCAGGTATTGATCCATTATGGCGCGAGCAATCGGGGCAGCGACCGATCCGCCGTGCCCACCGTTCTCGGCCAGTACGGTAATGGCGATGCGCGGGGCTTCCGCGGGCGCAAAAGCTATGAACCAGGCATGGTCACGCAGGGATTTGCTGATCTTTAACTTTTTGTATTCCTGATCTTGCCGCACCGTGAATACCTGGGCGGTTCCGGTTTTGCCGGCAACGCTGTATGCAAGTCCCGGAGCTATCGCCTTGGCCGTACCCCGTTGGCTATGAACGACATCGACCATGGCGTCGATGACTGTACGCCAGAATTCCGGCTTGAGGTCGGCGACAAATTCCTCGCCGGATTTCGGATAAGGGGGCTGGATTTCGTACGACGCCTTAATGGTGTCCACCACCCTCGGCTCGACATTTCGTCCTCGGGCGGCGAGTATCGCCGTGGCTCTGGCCAGCTGGATAGGGGTAACCTGGACATAGCCTTGTCCGATGCCCGCGATGACGGTTTCGCCGGGATACCACACTTGTTTGCGCTTTTTTCTCTTCCATTCCCGTGACGGAAACAGACCGGATTTTTCGCCGGCCAGATCGATACCGGTCTTTTCTCCAAATCCGAAGATTTGCATGAAATCGTGTAGATCGTCGATCCCGATATGGTGGGCGAGATCGTAGAAAAAGACGTCGCAGGACTGGGTGATGGCCGATTTGAGATCCACAGAACCGTGGCCCTGTTTACGCCAATCCCGGTATTTGTGGTCGGCGTTGGGCAGGCGGTAATAGCCGGGGCAAAGAACCCGCCTTCCCGGACTCAGGTTCAAGATTTTCAAACCGGCTAGACCCATGAACGGTTTCACTGTCGAGCCTGGAGGATATACGCCCCGCAGCGTGCGGTCGTACAACGGCCGGTCCGGAGAGTTCTGAAGAATGTCGTAATCTTGCTTGCGGATGCCGTGGATAAACGGATTAGGATCGAAGCCCGGTTTGCTGACCAATACCAAGACCTTGCCGGTAGAGGGATCAATCGCGGCAACGCTCCCGTTGAATTCTCCCAGGGCGTCGAAAGCCGTTTTTTGCAATCGGATATCCAGGGAAAGGTAAAGGTCGGCTCCGGCCACGGGGTCAATGGTATTCAGCACCTGAATGGCACGCCCCTGAACATTGGTTTCATATTCCTCGTAGCCGGTCTTGCCGTGCAGGACGGATTCATAGGCCTTTTCGATGCCGCTCTTGCCGATGTGGTAGGTTCCGCGATATTGGGCAGGGTCCAGCGAGCGGAGTTCGGCTTCGTTGATGCGTGCCACATAGCCTACAACGTGCGACGTCAAGTGCCCGTAAGGATAGCTGCGCATGAATCGGGTTCGAATCTCGACGCCGGGAAAATAAGGCATTTTGACGGCGAAGCGGGCGACTTCTTCTTCCGTCAGCTGCAGCCGTAGGGGTACGCTTTCGAAGCTTTTTCGTTGGCTTTTCTGGGTCTTGAACCGGCTGATATCGTCATCGCTCAGATTGAGCAGATCTTTCAGTTCGGCTAAGGTGGTGTTCAGGTCCGGAACCTGCTCTGGAATGACTTCCAAGCTATAGGTGACCGTGTTGTCCGCCAGTACTTCGCCGTTCCTGTCGAAGATCAAACCGCGGGACGGCGCTAGAGGGGAAATCTTGACCTGATTGTCCCGCGATAAGGTCGTGTAGTGCTCGTGTCCCATGACCTGCAGATAGATCAGGCGGATTACCAGACCTGCGGTCGCCACCAGTATGAACAATACACTGGCTACGATGCGGTTCAGAAACAGGCGGTTCTCGTAAAACTTGTCTTTAAGGTCGAAGGGGCGGCTCATGGCGATCAGTTACCGCATGCCCGAAAACTCAGAAGATGCCGAAATGGCGCCTGATCCGCCGGAGCGTGACCAATACCGCCGGCCATGCGAATGCGCCGGTAAATGATGGCAGCCAATACACCCAGTTCAAGACATGCATGTTTTTTATATTTTGGCTCCAGAGGACCAAAAATTGGCTGATCAGCAGGAATAGAAGTATCCAGAGAGATTGTTGAGGGAGCGGATAAAGGCGGAGGCGACGATACAATCGGAGGCTGGCATAGGCAATAATGGAATAAGCCAGTGCGTGCTGGCCCAACATGCGGCCGGTTAAAGTGTCGACGAAGAGTCCCGTGAGCCAGGCCGTGCCGACCCCGACCCGGTCGGGTATTGCGATGATCCAGTAAATCAGGAACAAAAGGGTCCAGTCCGGGTTGAAGACGAATAGCTCATGAGGCAAGGGCAGAATGCGTAGAGCCATGGCGAATACCAGGCTCAACGGTACTACCAGCAGTCCGGCGGAGGACAATTTAGCGGTCGCCATTGGCAGGCAAAGTGTTCGGATGCTGTTCTTGTTCGGGAGCAATGCGCGGGATGGAACGAGAGTCGCTCCATACCAACAGCAATTCTCGGTTTCGGTCGAGTTGAGCCACCGGTGCGGCCGACACTTTTGCGAACGCCGTTTTCTGCGGCGCTACATCCGTTACGGTGGCGACCGGGTAGCCGTAAGGAAAAACGCCGCCTAGCCCTGAAGTGACCAGGAGATCGCCGACCTGAATATCGGCGTTGCTGGAAAGATAAGGCAGCGCAAGGCGGTCGGTCCGGCCGGTACCCAGAGCCAGCGTACGGAGACCGTTCCGGTTTACCTGTACCGGGATGGCGTGATTCGGATCGGTAATCAACATGACTTCAGCGCTGTAAGGTCCGACTCGCAATACCTGGCCCACGACGCCATTTGCATCGAACACGGGCTGGCCGGCATGGACGCCCAAGCGGGATCCCTTGTTGACTACGACCACATGCTCGTAAGGAACCAGGTTGACCGACAGCAGTTCGGCGATCGATACCTGTTCGCCCACCTTGAAAGAGGTGTCCAAAAGTCCGCGCAACCGGATGTTTTCTTGTTCGAGGGCGGCGAATTTCAGCAGCTTTGTTTTGAGGAGAAGCTGTTCCTCTCTTAACTTCTGGTTTTCCGTCACCAGATTGGTGTACGAGGAAACGGATTCTATGACTTGCTGTCCCAGACGTACGGGGGTGCTAACGATTTGCTGTAACGGGTAAGTCGCGGACGCAAAAGGTGTTCGCGCAGCCTGGACGAGTCCGTGCTGTTCCGTGGCGAGCAAGACAAATGCGGCCGCCAGGCACAACAGCAGGCGGACGTTGAGTGAATAGCCTCGCGAGAACAGCCGTTTGATATCCCAATCCTCTTAAAACGACGCGCGTCGGCGGATTGCCGACTTCATTCCAGCGAGAATGCGGCCGCGCCAATTTCGTCCAGCAGTTCCAATACTCGCCCGCCTCCGCGAGCGACGCAGGTCATAGGGTCTTCGGCGATGAAAACGGGAAGTCCGGTTTCTTCGGCGATCAGGCGGTCCATGTCTTTGAGCAACGCGCCCCCGCCGGTCAAAACGATGCCGCGATCCGCGACATCGGCCCCCAATTCGGGCGGTGTTTGTTCCAGTGCGACCTTGACCGCACCTATAATTCCCTGCAAAGGCTCCTGCAGTGCTTCGAGGATCTCGTTGCTGTTCAGGACGAAGCTGCGCGGCACGCCTTCCGCCAAATTGCGCCCCTTGACTTCGATTTCCTTGATTTCGCTGCCCGGGTAGGCGGTGCCGATTTCGTACTTGATGCGTTCGGCGGTGGACTCTCCGATCAGAGTCCCGTAGTTGCGGCGCACGTAATTCATGATGGCTTCGTCCATACGGTCGCCGCCGATACGCACGGAAGCCGAGTAAACGATGCCGTTAAGCGAGATTACGGCCACTTCGGACGTTCCGCCGCCGATATCCAGCACCATCGATCCGCGCGCCTCGTGCACCGGCAATCCGGCACCAATGGCCGCCGCCATGGGCTCTTCGATGAGATAGACTTCGCGCGCCCCGGCGCCTGCCGCGGATTCCTTGATGGCTCGACGTTCTACCTGAGTGGAACCGCACGGCACGCAGATCAAAACCCTGGGGCTCGGTCGAAAAAGCTTGTTCTTGTGTACCTTGTGGATGAAGTACTGGAGCATCTTTTCCGTGACGGTAAAGTCGGCGATCACCCCGTCTTTGAGAGGCCTGATGGCGGTGATGTTGCCGGGGGTTCGCCCCAGCATGGATTTCGCGGCCGATCCGACAGCCGCGATGGATTTCTGGCCGCGGGTGCGGTCTTCGCGGATCGCCACCACCGATGGCTCGTTGACCACAATGCCCTGGCCACGGATGTAGATCAAGGTGTTTGCGGTGCCGAGGTCAATGGACAAGTCGTTCGAGAAGAATCCTCGGAGGTGTCTGAAGAACATAGGCATAGAGTCCTTGTAAATGCCGTAAGTTTACAACGGGAGTGCCGGGGCGACAAAGGCGATATATGGGGTATTATATGACCGAAAGAAACATCGGATGCAATCATGTCCCTAAACATTGATCAAGTCTACAAGATCGCCTGGCTTGCACGGCTTTCCATCGATTCGGAAAAAGCGGCCGCTTACGCTCGAGATCTTACAGGCATTCTGGATTTTGTCGAACAGATGAATGCCGTTGACACCTCGGCGGTCACGCCGATGGCCCACCCTCTGGATCAGGCCCAGCGCTTGAGGCCGGACGCGGTCAGCGAGAGCGACCAGCGGGAGTTGTTCCAGGCCCGTGCGCCCCTGGTGGAAGCAGGGCTATATCTGGTGCCCAAGGTTATCGAGTGATCGATGGAAGCGGCCGAGGCCGGTGGGCTGTCGGCCGTTTCGAGCATATTCTGGATTTCGGATCTATCTCATGCATGACAAAACCATTGCCGAATTAGCTGACGGACTCAAGAAGAAAGAATTCAGCAGCATCGAGTTGACGCAGTCTTTTCTCTCACGTATCCGGCATTACGATCCACAACTCAATTCCTTTGTCACCGTTACCGAAGAGCCGGCGCTGCAGCAGGCCAAAGCGGCCGACGAGGCGATTGCGCGCGGTTCGGCCGGCGCCTTGACCGGCGTTCCTATCGCTCAGAAAGACATTTTCTGTACCAAGGGCGTGAAGACGAGCTGCGGCTCGAAGATGCTGGACAATTTTATCGCCCCGTACGATGCCACGGTGGTCGAGCGATTCAAGCAGGCGGGAAGCGTCATGCTGGGCAAGCTCAATATGGATGAGTTTGCCATGGGGTCATCCAACGAGACGAGCTATTTCGGACCGGTCAGGAATCCCTGGGATACCGACACCGTTCCCGGCGGTTCGTCGGGTGGCTCGGCGGCCTCGGTCGCGGCGCGGCTGACGCCGGGTGCCACCGGAACCGATACCGGCGGATCGATCCGCCAGCCGGCGTCCTTTTGCGGCATCACCGGTTTGAAGCCAACCTATGGTCTGGTTTCCCGCTGGGGGATGATCGCTTTCGCATCCAGCCTCGATCAGGGCGGTCCCATGGCGCGAACGGCGGAAGATTGCGCGCTGATGTTGCAGGTCATGGCCGGATTCGACGAAAAGGATTCCACCAGCGTGGATCGGCCGGTACCGAACTATTCCGCCTCGCTCGACGAAAATTTGGAAGGTCTCAGGATAGGCTTGCCCAAAGAGTTTTTCGACGAGGGTTTGGACTCGGATATCGCGCGCCTGATCGACGAAGCTATCGGCGAATATCGAAAGCTGGGTGCGACCGTTAAACCGGTTTCGTTGCCCAATATGAAGCTGTCGGTGCCTGCTTATTACATCGTGGCGCCGGCCGAGTGTTCATCCAATCTGGCCCGGTACGACGGGGTCCGCTTCGGATATCGTTGCAAGGATCCGAAGGACTTGCATGATCTCTACATGCGCTCTCGCGGCGAAGGTTTCGGGGAGGAGGTCAAACGGCGCATTCTCGTCGGCACTTATGCGCTATCCGCCGGTTACTACGATGCCTATTACCTCAAGGCACAAAAGATACGGCGCTTGATCAGCGACGATTTCAAGCGGGCGTTCGAGGAAGTCGACGTCATCATGGGGCCGACTTCTCCGTCGGTTGCGTTCCGCTTGGGAGAAAAAACCGCCGACCCCATCGCCATGTACCTATCGGACATTTATACGATTGCGGTAAATCTGGCCGGTCTCCCCGGTATGTCGATCCCCATCGGTTTTTCCAAAAATTTGCCGGTCGGCATGCAGATTATCGGGAACTATTTTTCCGAGGCGCGTTTGCTCAACGTCGCGCACCGGTATCAACGCGCGACCGATTGGCACCGGCGGGCTCCGAAAGATTTCGTATAAGAGGTTTGTATGGAATGGGAAACGGTCATCGGGTTGGAAATTCACGCCCAACTCGCTACTAAATCCAAGATTTTTTCGGGTGCGGCGACGGCTTACGGCGCCGAGCCGAATACCCAGGCCTGCGCGGTGGATTTGGGGCTTCCGGGAGTGTTGCCGGTGTTGAACCGAGAAGCGGTGCGAATGGCGGTCAAATTCGGCCTCGCCATCGGAGCGCGCGTGGCATCGTTTTCGGTCTTCGCACGCAAAAATTACTTCTATCCGGATTTGCCCAAAGGCTATCAAATCAGCCAGTACGATCTTCCGGTAGTGAGCACGGGACACTTGAACATTTCGTTTGACGGCGTCGAGAAAACCGTCGGAATCACTCGCGCTCACCTCGAAGAGGATGCCGGCAAGTCCTTGCACGAGGATTTTCACGGCTTCACGGGAATCGATTTGAATCGCGCCGGTACGCCGCTTTTGGAAATCGTGTCCGAGCCGGATCTTCGCTCGGCCAAGGAGGCGGTGGCTTACATGAAAAAGCTCCATGCCCTGGTCCGATATCTGGAAATTTGTGACGGCAACATGCAGGAAGGATCGTTTCGTTGTGACGCGAATGTTTCGGTGCGTCCCAGGGGCCAGGAAAAGTTCGGTACGCGCGCCGAAATCAAGAACCTGAACTCGTTCCGCTTCGTGGAGCGCGCGATCAATTACGAAATCGAACGGCAGATCGAACTTCTCGAGGGCGGTGGGCAAGTGGTGCAGGAAACTCGCCTGTACGATGCCAACAAGGATGAAACCCGCTCTATGCGCACCAAGGAAGAGGCGAACGATTACCGCTATTTCCCCGATCCCGACCTGCTGCCTCTGGAGATCTCGAGCGATTTCATCGAGGACGTACGCAAGGATTTGCCGGAGTTGCCGGATGAAAAGCGCGACCGTTTCAAGTCCCAGTACGGGTTGAACGATTACGACGCGATCGTGCTGACCGCAACCCGAGAGCTTGCCGATTATTACGAAGCCGTGGTTGCGGAGTCGGCGGGGAGCGATCCCAAATTGTGCGCGAACTGGGTCATGGGCGATTTGTCCGGTGCACTTAACAAGGCTGGCCTGGAAATCGAGAAGAGTCCGGTCGAAGCGTCTCGCCTCGCGGGGCTCATTCGACGCATCGCCGATAATACGATCTCCGGAAAACTGGCCAAGCAAGTCTTCGAAGCGCTGTGGGAGTCGGGCGACACCGCCGATGCCATTATCGAGAAGCAAGGTCTGAAACAAATCACCGATACCGGAGCCATCGAGAAAATTATCGACGAAATCATCGCCGCGAATCCGGAGCAGCTGGCGCAGTACCGGGCGGGAAAGGATAAGCTGTTCGGATTTTTTGTCGGGCAAGCCATGAAGGCGACCCAAGGCAAGGCCAATCCGCAGCAGTTGAACGAACTGCTCAAGAAAAAATTACAGTAATCTTGGTTCGGGCAGCGGCAATCCGCAAGCCGCTACGGTCCCATCGATCATATTTCGAATCTGAGCGTCGTCCGAGGCCGGATTTCTCGGTGACGATGGGACTGCTGATGCGTTCGCCGGTCCGGCGCAGCGTTTTATCCGCTCCACAAACCCGTCGCACGGACGCCGGCGTTTTTTCCTAGCTTTATTAACGGCCGACCCGCTATGGAGACTTATTCGATTCCAGGTTTTGCCGATCCCGTAAGTTCTCTCATGCACTTGTTGGCCGCGGGTGTATTCACCGTTCTGGGATTCTTTCTGATTCGCCGGGCCAAGGGCAAGCTCAGCCACGTACTGGGTGTTTCGGTATTCGTCTTTACCTGCATCTTTCTCCTGTCCATGAGCGGAGTGTTCCATCTGTTGTCCGTTGGCGGGGCAGGACGCGCGGTATTGCAGCGATTGGACCATGCCGCAATCTTTTTGTTGATCGCGGGAAGCTTTACCCCGGTACATTCCATTCTTTTCACCGGTTTTTGGCGTTGGGGCGTTTTGCTCCTGGTTTGGGGCTTGGCGATTACCGGTCTCACGCTCAAGGTCATTTTCTTTGAAGACATCCCGGAATCGCTCGGTCTGACATTGTATTTGGGGCTGGGCTGGCTGGGGCTGGTGTCGGGCATCGCCGTCTGGCGCCGATTCGGTTTTTCGTTCTTCAGACCGATGCTTTTCAGCGCACTGGCCTATACCTCGGGTGCCGTTCTGGACTTTTTTCGGTGGCCGGTGCTTGTCGGCGGGGTGTTGGGGCCGCATGAGTTGTTCCACATCGCTGTGCTGGCCGGAATCGGATTCCATTGGCGCTTTGTGAGGAATTGTTTGGATCGTGCCGATGCAGGCGCAGTGTCGGCGAAGGAACCGGAACCGCTGTCGGCATGGCATTCCAAGACGATCGAACAAACTTATGAGGCGGTTCGGTCGGGTTCGGAAGGATTGACCGAAGAGGAGGCGGGCCATCGCCTCGCCGAGCACGGATTCAACGAAATCGAGCAGGGCAGGAGCGTTTCGGCGTTCTGGCTTTTTCTGTCGCAGTTCAAGAGCGTTCTGGTCATTATCCTGCTGGTCGCTATCGGTTTTTCGGCCTATTTGGGGCATACCGTCGAATCCATCGTCATTGCAGTGATCATTTTGTTCGCCGTGTTGCTGGGGTTTTTTCAGGAATACCGCGCCGAGCGTGCGATGGAGGCCTTGCAGCAGATGGCGGCGCCAACGGCGAGCGTGCTGCGCGGCGGCAAATTCGTCGAAATACCGGCACGCTATCTGGTTCCGGGCGATATCGTCCGACTCCAGACCGGCAATCGCATTCCGGCCGATTTGCGCCTGATCGAGTCCGTGAATCTCCAGGTCGATGAGGCGCCTTTGACGGGCGAGTCGACGCCTGTGGAAAAACGCACGGTGCCGCTCGATGATCCCGAGTTGGCCATCGGCGATCGACTGAACATGGGATTTGCCGGCACGGCGGTGACCTATGGGCGCGGCCAGGGGGTGGTTGTCGCCACCGGAATGAAAACCGAGTTCGGGCGTATCGTGGGTCTCCTGCGCGGGGCGGAACAGCGCGAGACGCCGCTGCAGAAGAGTCTCGACAAGGTTGGGAATGTCCTGGCTGTCGCCGCCGTTTTCATCGTCGCCGTCATCGTTTCTCTGGGTATTTTGCGGGGCGAGCCTTTCGAACAGATGCTGATTTTCGGCATTGCGCTGGCGGTCGCTGTCGTGCCTGAAGCTCTGCCCGCCGTGGTGACGATTTCTCTGGCCATCGGTGCCCGTCGGATGGTCAGGCGTCATGCGCTCATACGTCGTTTGCCCGCGGTGGAGACCTTGGGCAGTACGTCCGTCATTTGTTCGGACAAGACCGGAACCTTGACCAAGGACGAAATGACGGTACGCAAGATTTGGGCTGCGGGAGACTTGTTGAGCGTTACCGGGGCAGGTTATGAACCGGTCGGACGGTTTCTTGAGAAAGCGCGCGAAGTCGCTCCGCCCCCTCCGGTAAAGGCGCTGCTTCAAGCAGCTGCACTGGCGAGTGATGCGGGCGTGGTTCGAACCGTAGACGGGCGTTGGGGGATTCAAGGCGACCCAACGGAAGGTGCGTTGGTCGTCGCTGCCGCAAAAGCCGGGTTGAAGCCATCCGAGCTGGATCGCCGGTTTCCGCGGGTGGGCGAAATACCTTTTACCTCGGAATCCAAGCGGATGACCACGCTCCATGAGAATGGCGACGGCGGACGGATCGCCTATGCCAAAGGCGCTCTGGAAGTCATCCTAAACGCCTGCGACCGCTGGACGAGCGCAGAGGGTGAAGTACCGCTGGATGATGCGACGCGCAAAGCCATCTTGGCCGAGGCCGAACGGATGGCGGGCGAGGCACTCCGTGTGCTGGCGGTGGCGCGAAAGGATCAGGCTTCGCTCGAAACCGCCGAGCATGACATGTGTTTCCTGGGGCTGGTCGGAATGATCGATCCGCCGCGTCCCGAGTCGAAATCCGCGATCGCCACTTGCGAAAAGGCGGGCATCAAGGTCGTTATGATCACCGGGGATCATCCGGCCACTGCCCGTTCGGTCGCCCGTGAGCTGGGCATTTTGAAAAGCGGGCGAGTGGCTACCGGAGTCGAGCTGGATGCGATGAGCGATGAAGAACTCGCGCGGACGGTCAGGCAAATCGAAGTGTTCGCTCGTGTGGCTCCCGAGCACAAGATTCGCATCGTTCAAGTTCTGCAGGACCAAGGCCACATTGTCGCCATGACCGGCGACGGCGTAAACGACGCGCCGGCTCTCAAACAGGCCGATATCGGCGTCGCCATGGGTATCACCGGCACCGACGTGTCCAAGGAGGCTGCGGCGATGATGCTCACCGACGACAATTTCGCTTCCATCGTCGCCGCCGTGGAGGAAGGACGGGGGATTTTCAGTAACATCAAGAAATACTTGATGTATTTATTGTCTTCGAATATCGGGGAAATCGGGCTCATGGCTGGCGCTACCCTGGCAGGGTTGCCGCTGCCTTTAAGCGCCGTGCAAATTCTTTACGTGAATCTGGCAACCGACGGGCTTCCGGCTTTGGCCTTGGCAGTCGATCCGATGGACGAGGCTTTGATGAGGCAAAAGCCCCGCGATCCGAGGCAGGGGATTTTCAGCTTGCGGGTGGTTTCGCTGATGTTGATCGGGGGCATGTGGTCGACTCTGGTCAATCTTGGCGTCTTCGTATGGGCGTTGCGCAACGGCGAAGAGCTTTCCAAGGCGATGACGGTGACGTTCGCGACGCTGGTCTCGATCGAGTTCTTCAAGGCCTATAATTTTCGGTCGGACCATTTTTCCGTGTTTCGTCGGCCGTTCGCGAACAAATGGCTGAATTTGGCTATCGTTTGGGAGGCGATGTTGCTCCTTGGCATAGTTTATGTGCCGTTCTTTCAGGGCGCATTCGGTACACGCGGGCTGTCCGGAATCGAATGGGCGGTAGTGCTGGGAGCGTCGGCCACCATAGTCCCGATTTTGGAAGCAGCCAAATGGATGATTCGGCGCGGCTGGTTCGGCAGCCACGAAGGCGGACTGCGTCGGTGAAAAGCTTGTCGCCTTCGGCCGTGCGCGACGCGGGTGATCAATCTCGCGAGAGGGGTGGTCTAACAGTCGGCAAATCGGACATCTAGGGAGAGCACTCATGGCGCCGAGTAATTTTGCAGAAGCCAAGCACCTCACGAGGGTCGCCTTGAACAATTTCTTGATCGGCACTCTGGCGGTGCTGCCGATCATTGTTGTGGCGCAGATCGTCATATTCCTCGCCCATCTGATTCTGAGCACGGTATTCGGCGTGCAAGAGGCGGTCGGCAATTACGGTCTAACGTTTCTTGCTTTCGCAGGCGTTTTCGGCCTACTCACGTATATCGGCCATACCGTCAATAAACGGCGCCATTCCCTGGTTCTTTCCCTGGTTGACCTCGCAATAGCGAGAGTGCCGTTCTTAAGCACGGTTTATCGGGTAACGAAAAAGATCGTCGATATGTTTCGCAGCAAGCCGGACGCACAGAAACGGGAAATCGTATACGTGGAATACCCCAAGGATGGGATGTGGCTGCCGGCCTACGTCACGAATCGGGAGGGCGATCGTTACGTCCTGTACGTGCCTACTTCACCGAACCCAACGAATGGATTCACGGTCATCGTGCACGAATCGAAGGTGGTCAAGTCCGACCTCGACATTTCCGAGGTGACGAGTTTCGTCGTGAGCGTGGGATCCGATTTTCCAAAATCCCAAGAAGCTCTGGGACTGCCCCGCTAGATGCCCTTCGTTGTCGGCGTTAGAGGAGTAATGTGATTTCTTCGGTCTGGCGCGCTCGATTGATCCGGAACCCTCGCATTTCAAGAACGCCTTTAGTGTTGAGGGAGATAATCAAATATAGAGCGTCCGGGTAAGCGGCTTGCTCGAGATCAATCGCCGAAAGTTCGGCGGGAGCGGCCGGATGCGAATGAAAGATCGCGAACAGCTCTTCCCCGCGCTCTCGCATCTGACGCATGGCCTCGATTTGCTCCCGGGGTTCCATCTGGAACCGGCAGTCGGGCGTAGGGGCCGCATTCGTGACCGGGTAGCAGTGGCTTGGAATGCCACCTTTCGCTCCGACCAGGCCGCAGATTTCGACATCCGGAAAAGTCTGGGCATAGCGCAGCAGTTGGTTAACCAAGGTCCTCGGGATATGGATTTCTTTATCGTGCATGGTTCTATTCTGTAAAGGACCGGGTGCTCGCTTACCGCCGTGCCGTAGTGACGCGGAAGTGGCCTTGAAGATCCTGATGATGGCGGATTTCGGTGTAGCCGAAAACTTCCAGGAGATCGGCTACGGCGTTAGCCTGATCAAAACCGTGTTCCAGAATCAATTGGCCGTGCGGATTCAGATGGTCGCGTGCATCCCTGGCGATGATCCGAAGGGCGTCCAATCCATGCAAACCGCCCTTTAGCGCCAAGCTCGGTTCGAAACGTACATCGCCCCGGCTTAGATGCGGATCGTCATCGGCGACATAAGGGGGATTGCTCACTATTAAATCGAACCGTCCGTCGCTAGCCACCGCATCGAACCAATTGCCCGGCTGAAAGCGAACATTGCGAACTCCCAGTCGATCTGCGTTTTCCTGTGCGACTTTCAAAGCTTCGGGGCTGAGGTCCGTTGCGGTGATGCGAGCGAACGGGCACTCCGCGGCGATGGTAATGGCAATGGCGCCGCTGCCGGTACCCAAGTCCAGAATATCGGCTGTCTGGGATGCCGTCATGGCTGTCAGCGCCAAATCGACCAGCAACTCGGTTTCCGGACGCGGGATGAGTACGTCCGGTCGAACCTTAAACGTCCGCGACCAGAATTCCTTCTCCCCGAAAAGGTAAGCGACCGGAGTCCCGGACTGTCGTTGCAGCATGAGTTCGTGAAAACGGTCGAATTCGTCCGGCGAAAGCGTTCGTTCAGGCCATGCGCGAAGGTGCGACCGATCACGGTTCAGGACACGGGCCAGCAAGACTTCGGCGTCGAGTTTCGGGGTTTCGCTCAGGCCTTCGAGGAGGTTTCTAGCTTCCTGGAGCGCGGTCGCGATGGTTGTGCATTGGTACCGCGAGGAAGCAGGGCGGGTGCTCATCACATTAGTCCTGGGCCAGCTGCGCCAGCAATTCGGCCTGATGTTCGTTGATCAAAGGATCGATGACCGGATCGAGATCGCCCTCCATGATGGCTTCGAGCCGATAGAGGGTCAGGTTGATGCGGTGGTCGGTGAGCCGTCCCTGCGGAAAATTGTACGTGCGAATGCGTTCCGAACGGTCGCCGCTGCCGACTTGCAGTTTTCGCGAAGCCGCAATCTCGGCGGTCTGCTTTTCCTGTTCGGCGGATAAAATGCGAGATTTCAGCAGGGACATGGCGCGAGCGCGGTTCTTGTGTTGAGACCGCTCGTCCTGGCATTCCACGACAATGCCGGTGGGAATATGGGTGATGCGGACCGCTGAATCGGTCCGGTTGACGTGCTGGCCGCCGGCGCCCGAGGCGCGATAGGTATCGACCCGTAGATCGGCCGGGTTGATATCGATGTCGATTTCGTCGGCTTCGGCCAGCACGGCGACCGTGCAGGCCGAAGTGTGGATGCGTCCCTGTGCCTCCGTTTCCGGCACGCGTTGCACGCGATGTGTGCCGGCCTCGAATTTGAGGCGCGAATAAACATCCTGGCCGCTGATGCGCACGATGATTTCTTTATACCCGCCATGTTCGCCCTCGCTTTCGCTGACAGGCTCCGCTTTCCACCCTTTCAGCTCGGCGTAGCGGCTATACATACGATATAAGTCGCCGGAGAACAGCGCCGCTTCGGCTCCACCGGTGCCGGCGCGGATTTCCAGAAAGATGTTGCGTTCGTCGTTGGGATCTCTCGGCAACAAAAGGATTTGCAGCTCCTGTTCCAAAGCCTCTATTCTTTCTTCGGCATCGGCCAGTTCTTCCTTTGCGAGGCTACGTACCTGCGGATCTTTGTCGTCGAGCAGGCTGTTGGCGTAGGAACGATCATCGAGCGCACCGAGATACTTGCTGAAACAGCCGACCAGAGGGTTGAGTTGAGCATACTCGCGACCCAGGGCTCTGAAGCGGTCCTGGTCGTTCTGAATCGACGGTTCGGCGAGTAGGGCGGTGATTTCTTCGAATCGCTGGGCGAGATGGTCGAGCTTCTGGCGAATGGATGGTTTCACGTATCAAGAGCTATCTTTAAGTTGAAAAAGTTCTCGGGCGGCGGCAATCAGGTCGTGCCGCTCATGGATGCCTGCTTGTTTGATTTGGACACTGGGAATGTGGATCAATTTGTTGGTAAGCAGATTCGCCAAAAAATCGAGCGCCTCTTCTGGCGATTTGCCGCAGCGCAAGGCCTGGCGGGCGCGGGCCAATGCTTCGGCACGGAGTTGGTCGGCATGATCGCGGAAGTCGCGGATCGTGGACGTTGCGCCTTGAGCGCGCAGCCAGCCCAAAAAATGTTCGACTTCGGTGTCGATAATTTCTTCGGCCTTCTTGGCTGCTTCCCGGCGCGATTTCAGGTTTTCTTCAATGGTGTTCCGAAGGTCGTCCACTGTGTAGAGATACACATCTCTAAGCTGGGCGACTTCCGGTTCGATGTCGCGAGGCACTGCCAAATCAACCATGAACACCGGCTTATGCTTGCGTGCTTTGAGAGCACTTTCGACACCGCCTTTACCCAAAATGGGCAATTGGCTGGCGGTGGACGAGACGACGATGTCGGCCCAGGCCAAATGTTTCGGCAGTTCGGCCAAGGAGATGGCAAACCCGTTAAACTGAGTGGCTAAGGCGTGGGCTTTGTCGTAAGTTCGGTTGGCGATAATCAGATGACCGATCTTGCTTTCGGTCAGATGGCGGGCGGTCAGTTCGATGGTTTCTCCAGCACCGATCAATATAGCGGTTTGCTCGGAGAGGTCATCGAAGATACGCTGTGCCAGACGTACGGCTGCAAATGCAACTGAAACGGGACTGGAACCGATTGCGGTGTCGGTTCGAACTTTTTTGGCGGCGGTAAAGGTATGCTGGAACAGCTTGCTCAGGGTTTTTCCGAGAGTCCCGGCTTCGGCGGCGACCTGGTAGGCCGATTTCATTTGTCCCAGGATTTGCGGTTCCCCAAGTATCATGGAGTCCAGCCCGCAGGCGACACGAAACATGTGGCGAATCGTTTCGGCGTCTGTGTGAAAATAAAGATATGGCTGAAAATCTTCCCGGTGAAGACGCTGCTCTTGGGCAATCCAATTGATCAGGACGTCTTGATCGTCGGTTTCGATGCCGCAATACAATTCCGTGCGGTTGCACGTCGAAAGAATGGCGGCTTCGCCGATATGGGGCAATTGAATCAGGTCCAGCAAAGCGGATTTGAGGCGCTCGGCCGGAAAGACCAGACGCTCTCTGATCAATATTGGTGCGGTGTTGTGGTTCAACCCTAAGGTTAAAATGGCCATGAACTCAAATTTCTGAGACTTTCCAAATATAATTCTAAGTAAAAACCTCAAATGGGGCCAAATACCGGAGACTCGGGTCTATTGTTGCACGTTGCTGACAGCGTACAATCTCGCCCTCATCAATTCAGTTTACCCCGCTTTATCGAAAGCCAGGGACATTTCCGCGATTCCGCTCCGGACGAAGGGAGAAAAGCGTTGTCAATTCTATCCAAGGTTCTTTCATTAACTTCGGCTTAGGAATTTCGTCAGTGTTGAAACGATTGGTCTGTTTGACGTGTGTCGGGGCGATTTGGCTGTCGGGATGCGCGGGATTTAATCCATCGCGATCTCATCCTGACGAATCCCTGGAAGGGATCCGTCAAGCAGATGTCCAAGGGCTCAATCAGCATTCGGAAATCGTCTACTTGCTGTTGTCGGCAGAATTGGCCGGTCAACGCGGACAGTACGAGATTGCGCTGAACAACTATTTGGAGGCCGCCAAGCTGACCGAGGATGCTCAGGTTGCGGAGCGGGCGACTCAGATCGGGCTCTATCTAAAGGATACAGAAAAAGCTCTAACAGCGGCTACATTGTGGAGCGAGCGTGATCCGGAAAATCTTTCGGCGCGCCGAATAGCGGCTTTTCTGCTTCTCAAGGCCGGGCATACCGATAAAGCCCTGGACCAACTGCGGGCTCTTCTGGCTCTGCCCGACGTGGACCTGGAAAGTGCCTTGATCGAACTGGTCAAGTGGCTGGATGCGGAGGTTCCTAAGGAAGAGGGAGCGAAGGTGATGCAGCGCCTGGTTACGGAATTTCCGGGTATGGCCGAACTCCATTTTGCTTTTGCGCTTTTGGCCAGCACCAGGGGCGAGTATCAATTGGCTCTACAGGAGGCCGAGAAAGCACTGGCGCTCCATCCCGATTGGAATCGGGCTCGCTTGCTACAGGCTCAGGTCATGTCTCAGATGGGAGACTCCGAAGCCGCGAGAGCCACCGTCCAGAAGGCGCTGAGGAGCGATCCCAATAATGTCCGCTTGCGCTTGATCTACTCCCAGTTTTTGGCGAAAGCAGGAGATCTTCGCGGCGCGGAGAGGGAATTGGCTCGTATTCTGGAAAAGGATCCGGACAATCACGATGCCCGTTTCGGTCTGGCGAACTTGTTGATGGAAGCGGGACGAGACGAGAACGCAAAGAAACAGTTTCTCGAATTAACGACTGTAAGCAAGTGGCGAGGGCAAGCCTATTTCTACTTGGGGTTGATCGAGGCGCGGCAGAATCGCTTGCAAAATGCTCTGACGTGGTTCGATAGAGTTCGGTCGGGGCCGTTGGAATTCGACGCAAAGGTTAATTCGATTACGGCTTTGATTAATCTTGGCCGAATCACCGAGGCGCGTCAGCGCTTGGTTGAGGTTCGGAAGCAATTTCCAGATGAGGCCTTGCGGCTTTACCTGTTGGAGGCGGAGCTTTTATCGAAGTCCAAGGATTACGAAGCGGCCTTTGATTTGTTGACCGCTGCACTCGAAGAAATGCCGGACCAGATGGAACTGCTTTACTCACGTGCTTTAATTGCCGAGCAATTGGATCGCGTCGATGTTTTAGAGACGGATTTACGTGCCGTATTGGAGAAAAATCCTGAGGATGCCAATGCACTCAATGCCTTGGGGTACACTTTGGCTGATCGTGGCGCCCGGCTGGACGAAGCTAAGCAGTATCTCGATCGGGCGATTGAGCTTAAGCCCGATGATCCTGCCATTCTAGACAGCTACGGTTGGTTGCAATACCGGTTGGGAAACCATGGTACGGCGTTGGATTATTTGCAGCGAGCTTATGAATCGGTCAGTGATCCCGAGATAGCGGCCCATTTGGGCGAGGTGCTGTGGGAGTCCGGGCGACATCAAGAGGCGAAAAAAGTATGGAAGGAAGCGCTCAAGAAGGATCCCGGACACGATGATATGAAGAAAATCAAGATTAAATATCGGGAAGCTTTCGAGTAGAGCGTGTTGAAAAGCCCCCGTCTGTTTCGAGTTCCGGTGGTAGTGTTGGCCCTATGTCTCGCCGGTTGTGCTGCTTTACAAAGAGATTTGCAGGCTCCTGGAATCGGTTCCAAGGTCGAAGAAAATTATCGGTTGAAGTCGTGGCGACTGGAGGGGCGGATTGGCGTGCAAACAGCGGATGATGCCTGGCAAGCCAATCTGTTTTGGGAGCACGATCCAAATCAGGATCGTCTGCGGGTCTCCGGGCCCTTTAGCCAGGGCATGGTTTCCATTGTTGTGCAGAAGGACCTGATCTACGTTAACGAAGGCGGTGGCGTAACGGAGTCGTCGCGCGATCCCGATGGTATGCTTAAAGACCGGTTGGGTTTTGCCGTGCCTCTATCCAGCTTGCGACATTGGGTGGTGGGATTGCCCGATCCGAATCGGCCGCATGCGTCCATTGTTGGTGAGTCCGGGTCTCCGTTGGGGTTCCGGCAATCGGGTTGGACGCTTCAGTTCCAGCAATTTATGAACGTGGGTGATCGGGTCATGCCGCAGAAATTTGCTATTCAGGGGCCAGAAGTAAAGCTTAAATTGATAGCGGATAGCTGGCGTGTAGAGGGTTAGTGAATGATGGATTCGGATGTGCTTCATCTGCCTGCCCCGGCCAAGCTTAATCTGATGCTGAGGATAGTGGGCCGCCGCAAAGACGGTTACCATTTGCTTCAAACGGTATTTCAATTCATCGATCACTGCGACTGGATTACGCTGCGTCGCCGCTCCGATGGAGTGATTCGTCTGGTGAATCCTCTTCCCACGGTACCGGAAGATCAGGATTTGACCGTAAGAGCTGCGAAACTCTTACGCAAATTTACCGGCATTGGGTACGGAGTCGAGATTGAAATCGAAAAGAATCTTCCTATGGGAGGTGGTTTGGGGGGTGGAAGCTCGGATGCCGCGACAGCCTTGCTGGGGTTGAATGTCCTGTGGCGGACAGGTTTGTCTTTGCAGGACCTGATGGTATTGGGTCTACAGTTGGGGGCTGACGTTCCGGTTTTCATAAATGGTCGCTCCACTTGGGCTGAGGGTGTAGGGGAAGTATTGACCCCGTTGGATCTGCCCGAGCCTTGGTTCGTTGTCCTGGTGCCTGGTTGCCATGTGTCGACCGCGCAGATTTTTTCGGCTCCCAATTTGACACGTAACAATAAACCGATCACAATATCCGACTTTCTTGCGGGGCAGCAGGAGAATCATTGTTTGCCTGTGGTTTCCGAGTTGTACCCGGAGGTCCGGGCTGCTTTGTGCGGTTTGGGGCGTTTCGCGCACGCCAAGCTTACCGGGACCGGAGCCTGTGTTTTTGCTGCATTCGCTGAGGAAGCGGATGCGCGCGCAGCGGTCGCAGCCTTGGAAAGGGAGTGGTTGGTATTTTTTGCGCGAGGCCGGAATCGGTCCGCTCTCCATCGGGCGCTGAAGCTTGCCTGAGTAGGGCGATCAACAACATTCATTGGGGCGTAGCCAAGCGGTAAGGCACCGGGTTTTGATCCCGGCATTCCCAGGTTCGAATCCTGGCGCCCCAGCCATAAATAATTCCGACTCGATATCTCGATTTTGGAGTGTCTTGAATGACAGACGCCTCATTCATGGTGTTTTCCGGGAATGCCAATCCTGCCTTGGCCGAAGGCATCGTGCGCAAGCTGAATATGCGGCTGGGGATGGCGACCATTGGAAGATTCATTGATGGTGAGATAGCGGTCGAGATCGAGGAAAACGTTCGTGGGCGCGAAGTTTTTCTGATTCAGCCCACCTGTGCGCCAATCAACGAAAATATCATGGAATTGCTGGTGATGATCGATGCGTTTCGCCGGTCATCGGCATCCGTGATAACGGCTGTGATCCCTTACTACGGTTACGCGCGGCAAGACCGTCGGATCAGGTCGGCGCGGGTTCCTATTACGGCAAAGCTGGTCGCGAAAATGATTTGCGCGGCGGGGGCCGACCGGGTGTTGACCGTGGATTTGCATGCCGATCAAATTCAAGGATTTTTCGATGTTCCTGTCGACAACGTTTACGCGTCGCCGATTTTGCTGGGCGATGTATGGCGGCAGAAATACCAAGGCCTGATCGTCGTTTCCCCTGATGTCGGTGGCGTAGTGAGAGCGCGAGCGTTGGCTAAACGGCTCGATGACGCTGATTTGGCCATCATAGACAAACGTCGCCCAAGGCCGAACGAGGCCAAGGTGATGAACATCATCGGCGATGTCGAGGGGCGCACGTGCATTATGGTTGATGACTTAGTTGATACGGCCGGGACGTTATGTCGGGCGGCCGGGGCGTTAAAGGATCACGGCGCGCGGCGGGTGGTCGCATACTGCACGCACCCGGTGTTATCCGGACGGGCGATAGAGAACATCGAGGATTCGGTGCTGGATGAATTGGTTGTGACGGATACCATCCCGTTGCGTCGGGATGCTCAGCAATGCAAGAAAGTCCGGCAGCTGAGCGTTGCCGAGATGCTGGCGGAGACGATACGCCGTATAGCGGTCGGCGAATCGGTTAGTTCGCTTTATGTGGATTGATTTACTTGTTTTTTGATTCGCTGCTAAGAGTATTTTGGAGAGAAAGATGGTAGGCAGTTTTGTATTTGAAGCGGATTTAAGAGTGGGCACCGGAAAGCGGGATGCGCGGCGGTTGCGTCGCGCCGGCAATGTTCCGGCTGTTCTTTACGGCGGTGGTGCTCAGCCGATCGGCTTGGTGTTGCAGCATAACAAGGTTCTGAAAAATCTGGAAAATGACGCCGTTTATTCCCATGTTTTGACTGTTAAGATCGATGGTCGGGAAGAAAGGGCTATTCTGAAAGGTTTGCAGAGACATCCGAGTAAGCCGATCATCATGCATATGGATTTCCAGCGTGTGAGTCGCGGAGAAACAATCCGGGTTCATGTGCCGTTGCATTTCGCCAACCAGGACATTTCTGTTGGGGTCAAAAAGGGTGGGGTGGTAACTCATAACCTGGTTGATGTGGAGGTCGCCTGTACGCCGGATAAATTGCCGGAGTATCTGGAGGTGGATCTTGCGAATGTCGATATCGGCCAATCCGTTCACCTCTCGGACTTGACCGTGCCGGACGGTGTCGAGATTCTGGCTCTTGCTCACGGCCCGGAACACGATTTGCCGGTTGCAGCGATTCAGCCCGGGAAGGTTGCGGAGTCGTCGGAAGGTTCCGCCGAGTAGGTCGGTCCGTGACCGAGGCGGCCGGGAGGGACCCCATGTCTATTCGCTTTAGGTTGGTGGTAGGCTTGGGAAATCCCACGGCCAAATATGAAAAAACCCGGCATAACGCCGGGTTTTGGTTGGTGGATGAGCTTGCATCCTCATGTCGGGTTGTGTTTAGGGAGGATCGGCGCTTCCAGGGGTTGGTCGGGACTCTGGGGCGGGAAAAGGAAAGTGTTCTTCTCCTTAAGCCCATGACGTTCATGAATCGAAGTGGAGAATCGGTCGCAGCTCTCGCTCGGTATTATAAGATCCCGGTCCAGGAGATCCTGGTGGCGCATGATGAGCTGGACTTTCCGCCGGGTGTGGCGCGGTTGAAATGCGGTGGTGGGCACGGGGGGCATAACGGCTTGAGAGACCTGATAGACAAATTGGGAGCGGCCGGTTTTTGCCGGATACGCATCGGTATTGGTCATCCCGGTGATCGCGACGCCGTTGTTCCATACGTGCTTGGTAATCCGGGTTATGAGGAGCGCGGCATGGTCGCTCGTGCGATTTCCGAGGTGATAGAGTTGTTTCCAGCCATGCTCCGGGGGGATTTGGAGGCTGTGAAGACCCGTCTTCACGCTGATTTGCACAATGATGTGCGCTGATTGTTGACACTGGCAATCGAATACCTAATAATTCACATCTTAACCCTTGGAGGGGTTCCCGAGCGGTCAAAGGGATCAGACTGTAAATCTGACGGCTCTGCCTTCGAAGGTTCGAATCCTTCCCCCTCCACCATTTAATTTCGGTTTTGCGCGCGGGTGTAGTTCAATGGTAGAACCTCAGCCTTCCAAGCTGATGGCGTGGGTTCGATTCCCATCACCCGCTCCAGCAAAATGGGTGCCAGGTTTTTGCCCATATAGCTCAGTCGGTAGAGCACTTCCTTGGTAAGGAAGAGGTCACCGGTTCAAGTCCGGTTATGGGCTCCAGTTTGGGTGTATCGGTAATCAGATTGAGGGGTATTGGCGGATGTCCAAAGAAAAGTTTACGCGCACAAAGCCGCATGTGAACGTTGGGACGATTGGTCATGTTGACCATGGTAAGACAACCCTGACGGCGGCCCTGACCAAGGTCGGTGCGGAACGCTTTGGTGGCGAATTCAAGGCATACGATCAAATCGATGCGGCACCAGAAGAGCGTGCGCGTGGCATCACGATTGCGACGGCCCACGTGGAGTACGAATCCCCGACGCGCCACTATGCGCACGTCGACTGCCCCGGTCACGCCGACTACGTCAAAAACATGATTACCGGTGCGGCGCAGATGGATGGAGCCATTCTGGTGTGTTCGGCGGCGGACGGCCCGATGCCCCAGACGCGCGAACACATTCTGCTGGCGCGGCAAGTGGGGGTTCCCTATATTGTGGTCTTCCTGAACAAGGCCGATATGGTGGATGATCCGGAGTTGCTGGAACTGGTCGAAATGGAAGTGCGCGAGCTTTTGTCGAATTACGACTTTCCGGGTGATGATACGCCGATCGTGCGCGGTTCGGCCTTGAAGGCGCTGGAAGGGGATCAGAGCGAGATCGGTGTGCCGGCCATTTTCAAGTTGGTTGAGGCGCTCGACAGCTATATTCCCGAGCCTCAGCGTGACATTGAGAAGCCGTTCCTGATGCCGATCGAAGACGTATTCTCGATTTCCGGTCGCGGCACGGTGGTGACGGGGCGTATTGAGCGCGGCAAGGTCAAGGTCGGTGATGAAATTTCGATCGTGGGTCTGCGCGAGACCGGGAAGACGACGTGTACCGGCGTCGAGATGTTCCGCAAGTTGCTGGACGAAGGTGTGGCGGGTGACAACGTTGGCGTGTTGTTGCGCGGCACCAAGCGGGAAGAGGTGGAGCGCGGGCAGGTTCTGGCGGCACCGAACACGATTACCCCGCACACGCATTTCGAGGCGGAGATCTATGTGTTGTCCAAAGACGAGGGTGGGCGTCATACCCCCTTCTTCAATGGCTACCGTCCGCAGTTCTATTTTCGCACGACCGACGTGACTGGTGCGGTGGAGTTGCCGGAAGGCGTTGAAATGGTCATGCCCGGTGACAACGTCAAGGTCACGGTCAAATTGATTGCGCCGATTGCGATGGAGGAAGGGTTGCGTTTTGCGGTGCGCGAAGGTGGTCGTACTGTCGGCGCCGGTGTTGTGTCCAAGGTGTTGGAGTAAAAGCTTTAGCTCCCGCAATCCTTGTGCGGGGGCTTGTCAAGTTAGCAGAGTATAGGTCAGTAGCTCAATTGGTAGAGCAGCGGTCTCCAAAACCGCAGGTTGGGGGTTCGAGTCCCTCCTGGCCTGCCATCTCTGTCGCGATATAACTGCTTTCGATTCAAGTTAAGGTGTTCATGGCTGCTCGAGCAGAGTCAGGTTCTTCGGTTGTCGATACGGCGAAGCTCGTGCTCGCAATCGTTTTGTTGATTGCTGGTGTGGTCGGGTTTTACTACTTTTCGCAGCAGCCATTGCTCTATCGAGTGCTTGGTGTTGTCGGTCTTACGGTGGCTTCCATGGCAATGGTCCTGACGACTTCGCTTGGGAGAGGTTTTTGGGGCTTTCTGAAGGAGGCGAGAGTCGAGGTTCGAAAGGTAGTTTGGCCGACACGTCAAGAGACCGTGCAGGCGACGTTAATCGTCGTGGCCTTAGTGTTCCTTGTCGGTTTGATGTTGTGGCTGTTCGATATGTTCCTCTTTTGGGCGATAAGTCATCTGACCGGGCAGGGGGCGTAGCATGGCATTGCGTTGGTACGTAGTGCATGCGTACTCCAATTTTGAGAATCAGGTAAAGCGTTCTCTGGAAGAGAGAATTAAGCGATCGGGATTGGAGCGCTTCTTTGGGAAAATCCTTGTTCCCACGGAAGAGGTCGTCGAAATGCGCATGGGGCAGCAAAGGAAAAGCGAGCGTAAGTTTTTTCCGGGATACGTTCTGGTTCAGATGGAGTTGAATGACGAAACTTGGCATCTGGTCAAAGAGGTTCCGCGCGTTCTCGGCTTTATTGGAGGAACATCGGATCGGCCGGCGCCGATATCGGAGCAGGAGGCCGAGGCAATCCTCAGTCGGGTCGAGGAGGGGGCGGTCAAGCCGAAACCTAAGGTTCTTTTTGAGGTGGGTGAGGTTGTCCGGGTAATCGAAGGTCCTTTCAAGGACTTTAACGGCGTGGTGGAAGAAGTTAACTACGAAAAAAACAAGCTTCGCGTATCGGTATTGATTTTCGGTCGTTCTACGCCCGTTGAACTCGATTTCGGTCAGGTCGAAAAAGCTTAGTTTAAGCATCAAAATTCCCGCGTCTAACCTATGTAAGGTATTGCGGGCAGGGGAGCTATAGAGCGTTATTACCCATCTGGAGTAAGCAATGGCAAAGAAAATTACGGCATACATCAAGCTTCAGGTCAAGGCCGGAGAGGCGAATCCCAGTCCACCCGTGGGGCCTGCGCTCGGTCAGCGCGGCGTCAATATCATGGAGTTCTGCAAAGCATTCAATGCACAAACGCAGGGCGTAGAGAAAGGTTTGCCCTTACCCGTGGTTATCACGGTATATAGTGATCGCAGTTTTACGTTTATCACAAAAACACCGCCGGCTTCGGTTTTGTTGAAAAAGGCAATTGGGCTGGCTAAGGGTAGCAGTAACCCCAATACAAACAAAGTGGGGACCGTTTCGCGAGATCAATTAGCGGAGATTGCCGCGATAAAATTGCCCGATCTGACTGCGGCTGATATGGATGCGGCTATCCGTACCATCACGGGCAGTGCGCGCAGCATGGGACTTAACGTGGAGGGCGTGTAATGGCCAAGTTGAGCAAGCGCGCCAAAGCAATAAAAGAAAAGCTCCAGTCGGGGAAGATTTATGCTGCCGAAGAGGTTTTTGCTGTTCTAAAAGAGCTTTCGACGGTCAAATTTATCGAGTCTGTTGATGTGAGCGTAAATCTGGGCGTTGATCCTAGAAAATCCGATCAGGCTGTTCGTGGAGCGACCGTGCTGCCGCACGGAACCGGAAAAACGGTTCGTGTTGCCGTATTTGCCCAAGGTGCAAATGCCGATGCGGCGAGGGAAGCGGGGGCTGACATTATCGGTATGGACGATCTCGCTGCTCAAGTAAAGGCGGGCGAGCTAAATTTTGACGTTGTCATCGCTTCTCCGGATGCCATGCGCGTAGTTGGGCAGTTAGGACAAATCCTTGGTCCCAGAGGCCTCATGCCAAATCCGAAAGTCGGCACGGTAACACCCGATGTCGCAGGGGCAGTCAAGAATGCCAAGGCGGGACAGGTTCGCTACCGGACCGACAAAAAAGGCATTATCCACTGCACTATAGGTAAAGTGAATTTTGCGCCGGAGGCGCTGAAGGAAAACCTTGAAGCGCTGATATCCGATCTGAAGAAAGTGAAGCCTTCCACATCGAAGGGGGTTTATTTGAAAAAAATTACTGTGTCTTCGACGATGGGACCTGGTTTACAAGTTGATCATGCTACCCTCGCGGCATAAGTAAGACAGACTTTGGGTTGCCGGCACCGCCGGTAACCGTCAAAGACCGCAGGCGCGCTGGTGCGCTTAATCGATAAGGCCTGCGCAGACGGTGTACTGATCCGTGATCGGTGAAAGGAGCCGTTTTTGGGGCATCTCGAATCGGGATGTTTTTGGGCTCTGAATGGTTCCCAACTGTTCAGACTGTTACTGGAGGTAGAAGGTGGCGCTAAGACTGGATGACAAAAAAGCCGTCGTCGCAGAAGTCGCAGCTGTTGCCGCTCAAGCGCACTCCGCTGTGGCTGCGGAGTATCGCGGATTAAGCGTTTCTGAACTCACGGACCTCCGCAAGGTCGCGCGCGAATCGGGTGTATATTTGAGGGTAATAAAGAATACCCTGGCTCGTAGGGCCGTAGAGGGCACCGATTTTGCGTGTATGCAAGAAGGTTTGGTCGGGCCGCTGATTCTGGCGTTTTCTATCGAAGATCCGGGTTCGGCTGCGCGTGTCGTTCAGGGCTTTTCGAAACAGCACAATAAGCTTGTCGTAAAACTGGTGGCCGTAAGCGGGAAGTTGTACGGCGCATCGGAAATTGATCGCTTATCAAAGCTTCCCAACAAGGAGCAAGCTTTGGCCATGTTGATGGGCGTCATGAAAGCTCCGATCGAGAAGTTCGTCAGAACCATGGCTGAGCCTCATGCAAAGCTGGTTCGGACTGTGGCTGCGGTGCGTGATAAGAAGCAGGCGGCATAAGCAAGGTTACAAGGTTATTTGGGAGTATTTCGATGGCAGTATCTAAAGAAGAAATTTTGGAAACCATTGCCAGTATGACGGTGATGGAAGTGGTGGATTTGATTTCCGCCATGGAAGAGAAATTCGGAGTTTCGGCAGCTGCGGCGGTTGCGGTTGCTGCACCGTCAGCCGCGGCGGCGGCGCCGGCGGTTGAGGAAAAGACCGAATTCGATGTTGTGATGACCAGCTTCGGTGAAAACAAGGTGAATGTGATCAAGGTGATTCGCACTATCACCGGTTTGGGTCTGAAAGAAGCTAAGGATCTTGTGGAAGGTGTTCCTTCGACGGTTAAGGAAGGGGTCAGTAAGCAAGAGGCCGAAGACATCAAGAAGCAGTTGGTTGAAGCCGGCGCAGCGGTTGAAATTAAATAATTGCTGCTCCGTCTGAACTAAGTCGACCTTTGTAAGGCTGGCAGCTTGTGGCTGCCGGCCTTTCGGCGTTTGCAACGATCTCTTGTATTTGTGTCTGGCTCGTCCAAGCGGAGAGCAGTTGAGGCGTACGGTGCAATCCAGTCCCCGGCCGAATTACTTCTACTGTCCTATGTCTAATTTTAATCCGCAAGTGGTCATCCGAGTCTTTTAGTCTCTTTTAGACATCGTGGTAATTTCGTTTGAACATTTAAGGTAAGGAACCACTATGGCCTACTCTTTCACCGAAAAAAAACGCATTCGTAACAGCTTTGGCAAGCGTCGTGACGTACTTGAAGTCCCTTATCTTTTAGCAACCCAAGTCGAATCCTACAAGAGATTTTTGCAGGCTGACGTTCCTTGCAGCAAGCGCATCGAGGAGGGACTGCATGCCGCGTTAAAATCGGTCTTTCCGATTGAGAGCCATACTGGCCATGCCGTCCTCGAGTATGTAAGTTATGTCTTGGGTGAGCCCACGTTCGATGTCAAAGAGTGTCAGCAGCGCGGCGCGAATTATGCGGCACCCTTGCGTGTCCTGGTGCGTTTGGTGATCTATGACCGTGAAGCGCCTGCCAGCGCCAGAATCGTCAAGGATATCAAGGAACAGGAAATCTACATGGGCGAAATTCCGCTCATGACCGATACGGGTACATTCGTCGTCAACGGAACCGAGCGCGTCATTGTTTCACAATTGCATCGTTCGCCCGGTGTTTTCTTCGATCATGATCGCGGTAAAACTCACTCGTCCGGAAAGCTCTTGTTCAACGCGCGGATCATTCCTTACCGGGGGTCCTGGCTGGACTTCGAGTTCGATCATAAAGACTGCGTTTATGTTCGGATAGACCGGCGGCGAAAACTGCCGGCAACGGTGCTACTGCGTGCGCTGGGGTATGATAACGAACAGATCATTAAGCTGTTTTTCGAAACTAATCGCTTTTCTTTCATCAATAACGGGATTCTCCTTGACCTGATTCCGGAGCGCTTGCGCGGCGATATCGCCAGTTTCGATATCAAAGCCGATGGACAGATGATCGTCGAAAAGGGACACCGAATTACCGCTCGGCACATCCGTCAGATGGATAAAACAGGGCTGAAGCAGCTAGAGGTGCCGAGAGATTACCTCTATGGCAAAATTCTCGCCCATAATGTGATTGTCCCGCAAACGGGGGAGTTGCTGGCGAAAGTGAATGACGAGATCACGGAGGATCTTTTGAGTCGCATCATCGAGGCGGGCATAGATGCCATCGACACGCTGTACATCAACGATCTCGACCGCGGACCCTACATGGCCAACGCCATGCGGATCGACACCACGGAGACGCAGCTCGATGCGTTGGTAGAAATTTATCGTATGATGCGGCCTGGTGAGCCGCCCGCTCGGGAAGCGGCGCAGACGCTATTCGATAATCTTTTCTTTTCGCCGGATCGGTACGATCTGTCGGCGGTCGGCCGCATGAAATTCAATCGCCGCCTTGGGCGATCGGAGATTACCGGGCCGGGGGTGCTTACCAAGGACGATATCATCGACGTTCTCAAGGAGCTGATCAATATTCGTAACGGTATCGGTACGGTCGACGATATTGACCATCTCGGCAATCGCCGTGTACGGTCGGTAGGCGAAATGGTGGAAAATCAATTCCGCCTCGGTTTGGTGCGTGTTGAACGTGCCGTCAAAGAGCGGTTGTCCCTTGCCGATGCCGAGAATCTGATGCCGCAGGAGATCATCAACGCCAAGCCGGTCGCGGCGTCGATCAAGGAATTTTTCGGCTCCAGCCAGCTGTCTCAGTTCATGGATCAGAACAATCCTTTGTCCGAGGTGACCCACAAGCGCCGTGTTTCAGCCTTGGGACCGGGCGGCCTCGCGAGGGAAAGAGCGGGTTTCGAAGTGCGTGACGTTCATACGACTCACTACGGACGTGTTTGTCCCATCGAAACTCCTGAAGGACCTAACATCGGTCTGATCAATTCCTTGGCGGTTTACGCGCGCACCAATGAGTACGGATTTCTAGAAACGCCTTACCGCAAGGTAATCGACGGGATTGTTACTGACGAGATCGAGTATCTTTCCGCGATAGAAGAGGGTAAGTATTTCATCGCGCAGGCCAGCGCCAAAGTGGATGAAAACGGAAAGTTGGTCGACGACCTCGTTTCCTGCCGGCATAAGGACGAGTTTACCCTGGCATCCGCCGATCAAATCAATTACATGGACGTGTCGTCGCGACAGATCGTTTCGGTTGCGGCATCCCTGATTCCGTTCCTGGAGCATGACGACGCCAACCGTGCATTGATGGGCTCCAACATGCAGCGCCAGGCGGTGCCGACATTGCGGACCGAAAAGCCTTTGGTCGGTACGGGTATGGAGCGTATCGTAGCCCGGGATTCCGGCGTAGCGGTTATTGCCAAGCGTGGCGGAACCGTGGAATTTGTCGATGCCGGACGTATTGTCGTGCGCGTGAACGATGACGAAACCGAAGCGGGCGTGCCGGGTGTTGATATCTATAACCTGACCAAGTATACGCGTTCGAATCAAAACACCTGCATCAATCAGAGGCCGTTGGTAAAGCTCGGCGACATCGTGGCGAAGGGGGACATCCTAGCGGATGGACCGTCGACCGATATGGGCGAACTGGCGTTGGGGCAGAATCTGCTGGTCGCGTTTATGCCCTGGAACGGATGCAACTTCGAGGACTCTATCCTCATCTCGGAGCGGGTGGTACAGGACGACCGCTTCACGACGATTCATATCGAAGAAAAAACCTGTGTTGCCCGGGATACCAAATTGGGGCCGGAGGAAATCACGGCCGATATTCCGAATGTGGGCGAAGCGGCACTGGCAAAGCTGGATGAGTCCGGAATAGTTTATATCGGTGCCGAGGTTAAGGCGGGAGATATTCTCGTGGGCAAGGTTACGCCCAAAGGCGAGACCCAGCTTACGCCCGAGGAGAAACTGCTCCGTGCCATTTTCGGCGAAAAGGCATCGGATGTGAAAGACACCTCTCAGCGGGTGCCTTCCGGCATGGACGGAACCGTGATAGACGTCCAGGTCTTTACCCGTGACGGCGTCAAGAAGGATGATCGGGCGAAGCAGATCGAGCAGGCTGAAATCGATCGGGTCAAGAAAGATCTGAACGACCAGCTTCGAATTATCGAAAAAGACTTTTACCAGCGTGTAGAACAGATGCTTCTGGGTAAGACCGCCGAGTCGGGTCCGAATCGGCTGCATTCGGGAGACGTGATCACGCATGACTATCTTAACGGGCTGAAACCGTCCCAGTGGCTGGAAATTCGTCTCCAGGACGATGATTTGAATTTTCAGCTCGAGGCCATCGCCGAGCAGATTGCTCAGCAGCGTGAAGAGATGAACAAGCGGTTGGAGGAGAAGAAGAAGAAGATCGCCTTGGGCGACGACTTGCCGCCGGGAGTCTTGAAAATGGTCAAGGTCTATTTGGCTGTCAAGCGCCGCATTCAGCCGGGAGACAAAATGGCGGGACGCCACGGAAACAAGGGCGTCATCTCGCAGATCGTTCCGGTCGAGGATATGCCCTATCTGGCCGACGGAACCCCCGTGGATATCGTGCTCAATCCGCTCGGCGTGCCGTCGCGAATGAATGTCGGGCAGGTGCTGGAGACCCATCTGGGCTGGGCTGCAAAGGGATTGGGCCTTAAGATCGGCAAGATGCTGGAGGCCAAGGCAAAAATTGAGGAAATCCGTGGATTCTTGAAAGAAGTCTATAACTGCAGCGGTAAAAATGAGGATCTGGACTCGTTGTCCGACAAAGAAGTCCTCGATCTGGCTTCAAACCTTCGGGGCGGGGTGCCCATGGCCACACCTGTGTTCGATGGCGCCACGGAGGGCGATATCAAGACCATGCTGCGCCTGGCGGATCTGCCCGAGAGCGGCCAGACTCTGCTGACCGACGGTCGAACCGGCGAAGTATTCGATCGGTCGGTCACTGTCGGATATATGTACATGCTCAAGCTCAACCACTTGGTCGACGATAAGATGCATGCCCGTTCCACCGGCCCGTACAGTCTGGTTACACAGCAGCCCTTGGGCGGCAAGGCCCAGTTCGGTGGCCAGCGCTTCGGAGAAATGGAAGTCTGGGCATTGGAAGCTTACGGTGCAGCCTACACGCTTCAGGAAATGCTCACCGTCAAATCGGACGACGTGACCGGACGCACCAAGATCTACAAGAACATAGTCGATGGCGACCATCGGATGGAGGCAGCTATGCCGGAGTCGTTCAACGTACTCATCAAAGAGATTCGCTCCTTGGGAATCAACATCGAGTTGGAACAGGACTAATACGCTAGACGCATGATCCGGATCGCCTCTAGGTCCGGGTCGGCAGAACCGAATTCAGGAGAACGTCTGTGAAAGATCTCATTAACTTCTTAAAGCGTCAAAACCAAGCGGAAGAATTCGACAGCATTCGCATCAGTCTTGCGTCGCCCGATATGATTCGGTCCTGGTCTTACGGAGAAGTGAAGAAGCCCGAAACGATCAACTACCGGACCTTCAAACCGGAGCGGGATGGTTTGTTCTGCGCCAAGATTTTCGGTCCGGTCAGCGACTACGAATGTCTTTGCGGCAAATACAAGCGACTGAAGCACCGTGGGGTCATCTGCGAAAAGTGCGGCGTAGAGGTGACACTGTCCAAAGTGCGCCGGGAGCGCATGGGCCATATCGAACTTGCCAGCCCCGTCGCACATATCTGGTTTCTTAAATCGCTGCCTTCTCGGATCGCGTTGCTGCTCGATATGACATTGCGAGAAATCGAACGGGTTCTCTATTTTGAATCCTATGTCGTCATCGATCATGGCATGTCCCCACTCAACCGAGGCCAGCTGTTGACCGAAGAGGAATATCAGCAGGCGGTGCAACAGCATGGCGATGAATTCGTCGCAAAAATGGGTGCCGAAGCAATCTACGAGATGCTGAAGACCATGGATCTCAACGCGGAAGTGGCCACGCTGCGCGAAGAGATCGATTCGACCAATTCAGAAACCAAGATCAAGAAGCATACGAAACGCCTGAAGGCGATCGAATCCTTGATTTCGTCCAACAATCGTCCCGAGTGGATGATTCTGACGGTATTGCCCGTATTGCCGCCGGAGTTGCGTCCTCTGGTTCCGCTGGATGGCGGCCGTTTTGCCACCTCGGACCTGAACGACCTGTATCGCCGCGTGATCAACCGCAACAATCGCCTGAAGCGTCTGCTGGATCTCAATGCGCCGGATATCATCGTGCGCAATGAAAAGCGGATGTTGCAGGAAGCTGTCGACGCCTTGCTCGACAACGGCCGACGCGGGCGCGCCATCACCGGCTCGAACAAGCGGCCGCTAAAGTCGCTGGCAGACATGATCAAAGGCAAGCAGGGACGGTTTCGCCAGAACCTGCTTGGGAAGCGCGTGGATTATTCCGGCCGTTCGGTGATCGTCGTCGGTCCGACTTTGAAGCTGCATCAGTGCGGCTTGCCGAAGAAAATGGCCCTGGAATTGTTCAAGCCGTTCATTTTCAGCAAACTTCAGCTCCGCGGCCTTGCGACGACGATCAAGGCTGCTAAGAAAATGGTGGAGAAGGAAAGCGCGGAAGTTTGGGATATTCTCGACGAGGTTATCCGGGAGCATCCGGTCTTGCTGAACCGTGCGCCGACCCTGCACAGACTCGGCATCCAGGCGTTCGAGCCGATTCTGATCGAAGGCAAGGCGATCCAGTTGCATCCCTTGGTCTGTACGGCTTTCAATGCCGACTTCGACGGTGATCAAATGGCGGTTCACGTCCCGCTGTCGCTGGAGGCGCAGCTGGAAGCCCGCACTCTGATGATGGCGACTAACAATATTTTGTCGCCAGCCAATGGCGAACCCATCATTAATCCCACTCAGGACGTGGTGTTGGGTCTTTATTACATGAGTCGCGAGAGAATCGATGCCAAAGGCACCGGCATGTATTTCACGGACGTGGCCGAAGTTCAGCGCGCATTTCAAACCAAGGCGGTGGATCTCCAGGCGCGGGTGCATGTTCGAATCAACGAAACCACTCTGGGGGAGCACGGCGAAAAAACGAAGGTTTTCAAGCGTGTCGAAACCATTGTGGGACGGGCATTGATCTGGAACATCGTCCCCGAAGGTATCCCGTTCGAAATGATCAACCAGGATATGACCAAGAAAGCCATTTCCAAGCTGATCAACTACTGTTACCGGACGCTGGGAATCAAAGCCACGGTGGTATTCGCCGATCAGCTGATGTATTTGGGCTTTTCCCATGCGACGCGTGCCGGCATGTCGTTCGGGGTCGATGATATGGCCATCCCGACACGAAAAGAAGAGATCATTCGCGCCGCCGGGCAGGAAGTTAAGGAAATTCAGAATCAATATGCATCAGGCTTGGTGACCGATGGCGAACGCTACAACAAAGTGGTGGACATCTGGTCTCATGCGAACGACCAAGTCGCCAAGGTGATGATGGAAGGACTGGGCACCGAAAAGGTTGAGATGCCGGATGGACAGATTGCAGAGCAAAAGTCCTTCAACTCGATTTTCATGATGGCCGATTCCGGTGCGCGAGGTTCTGCGGCTCAGATTCGGCAGTTGTCCGGCATGCGCGGCCTCATGGCGAAACCGGACGGCTCGATCATCGAAACCCCGATCACCGCGAATTTCCGGGAAGGATTGGACGTTCTTCAGTACTTCATCTCGACTCACGGTGCTCGAAAGGGTCTTGCCGACACCGCGCTGAAAACCGCTAACTCGGGTTATCTCACGCGACGGCTTGTGGACGTGGCACAGGACTTGGTCATTACCGAAGACGATTGCGGTACCAACGACGGCCTGCTCATGGCGCCCTTGATCGAGGGCGGTGATGTGGTCGAGCCCCTGGCTGAGCGCGTTCTCGGGCGCGCATTGGCGGAAGATGTCAGGAATCCCTCCACGGGGGAACTGATCTTGACGGCTAGTTCGATCTTGGATGAGCACGCCGTAAATCTATTGGAAGCCCACAGCGTCGATAACGTTCGGGTCCGGTCGGTCATCAGCTGCCGAACACGTTACGGTGTCTGCGCAACCTGTTATGGGCGTGACCTGGGCCGCGGCCACAAGGTCAATATCGGCGAGGCGATCGGCGTAATAGCAGCTCAGTCTATTGGTGAACCGGGTACTCAGCTGACCATGCGTACCTTCCACATCGGCGGTGCGGCATCTCGTTCGGCCGCCATCAGTAATGTGGAAGTCAAATCCGCGGGTACAATCAAGCTTACCAATCTTAAGACTGTCGCCAACAAGGACAACAACCTGGTTGCGGTTTCGCGTTCGGGTGAAGTCAGCGTAATCGATGAGCATGGACGTGAGCGTGAGCGCTACAAGATACCTTACGGCGCTGTTCTGACGGTTCATGAGGGCAGCCCGGTCAGAGCCGGTCAGGTCGTCGTGAATTGGGATCCCCATACCCATCCGGTCGTTACCGAAGTGAAGGGTTATGCCAAACTGGTCGATTTCATTGACGGGGTCACCGTGCGCGAGCAATCTGACGAAGTTACCGGATTGAGCTCCATGGTGGTCATCGATCCCAAGCAGAGGGGTGGTGCAGGAAAGGACTTGCGGCCGATGGTCAAGCTCGTCGACGAGCAGGGGAACGACATTCGGATTCCCTCGACGGAAATCGCGGCTCAATACTTCCTGCCGGCCGGCGCCATCATCGGTATTCACGATGGTGATTTAGTACAAGTCGGTGACGTGTTGGCCAGAATTCCTCAGGAGTCGAGTAAGACTCGTGACATCACCGGTGGTCTCCCGCGGGTTGCCGACCTTTTCGAAGCTCGTAAGACCAAGGATCCCGCGATTTTGGCGGAGGCGACAGGCACCGTCAGCTTCGGCAAGGAGACCAAGGGCAAGCGCCGTATCATCATCACTGATACTCACGGACATCAGCATGAAGTCCTCATTCCGAAATGGCGTCATATTACGGTGTTCGAGGGCGAACACGTGGAACAGGGCGAAACGATTGCCGAAGGCGATCTGACACCGCACGACATTCTGCGGCTTCGTGGGGTCGCCGAATTGGCCTCTTATCTGGTGAAGGAAATTCAGGACGTCTACCGGCTTCAGGGCGTGAAGATCAACGATAAGCATATCGAGGTCATCATTCGCCAGATGTTGCGGAAGGTAGAAATCACCGATCCCGGAGACACGAGCTTTCTCAAGGGTGAGCAAGCCGACCGGGCAAGAGTGCTGGAGGAAAACGACAAGGTCGAGGCCGAAGGCAAAATTCCGGCATGTTACGAGCCGGTGCTTTTGGGAATCACCAAAGCGTCGCTGTCCACCGAGTCGTTTATTTCCGCGGCGTCTTTCCAGGAGACGACGCGTGTCCTGACCGAAGCCGCCATTCGCGGTCTGAGCGACAAGTTGCTCGGGTTGAAGGAAAACGTCATCGTTGGTCGATTGATTCCTGCGGGTACGGGACTTGCCTATCATTTGGATCGCAAGCGTAGGGCGAAACTGGCTGAGGGCGAGGAAGTCGAAGCCGCTGCGACGATAGATGCGGGTGATGTCGAAGAGGCCTTGAAGCAAGCGCTAAGCATGTAAGGAACCCGGACCGGCGGCCGATTACCGAATCGGTCGCCGGTAGGACAGGACGATTGTCAAACAGCGATTAATTGGTAATATAATCCGTTTAATTTTGGGGTTTTTTCGGTCCTGATCATGCTGCCCGGTTCAATCCGGGTTTTTGCTGTCTATGCGGGGGAGAAATCCATCGCGGGTACCGGTTTCGCTAGTTTGGTAAGTCCGTAGATTCTTGGAGCACACTGAATGAAAAGAAATACTTTGTCGGGCCTGGTTGCTGCAGGTTTGGTTGGCGCGTTGATGGTTCCTGGCGTCAACGCGGCCGGAGATCCCGAAGCGGGGAGAACGAAGTTTTATACCTGTGAGGGGTGTCACGGGGTGGCTGGGTACACGAACGTCTATCCCACTTATCATGTACCGAGCATTGGGGGGCAGCACGCCGATTACGTCGTCTCGGCCCTTAAGGCCTACCGTTCAGGACAGCGTAAGCACGGAAGCATGATCGGAAATGCAGCCACCATGAGCGATCGGGACATAGAGGATATAGCGGCGTACGTGTCCAGATTCCGCTCCATAAACGTCAATTTGCCGGTTAGCGGAAATGCCGCGGTGGGGCAGGGAAAAGCGGAAAGCTGTGGGGGATGCCATGGGGAGGACGGCAACACTACTGACCCGAATTTTCCGCGACTTGCCGGACAACATGAAAGCTATCTCATCAAAGCCTTACAGGATTACAAGTCCGGAGCCCGCAAAAATCCGATCATGAACGGCATTGCAGAGGGGTTGTCGGATGAGGATATCAAGAATATTTCGGCTTATTATGCAAGCCAGAAGAAGGGATTGACGGTCGTTGAAGACTAGGTTCGACTAGGACGCAGGATCTGAACGGTTCGTAAGCCGTTTTGTTTTTTACTTGCCGGAGATTCGCTTCGGCAAGTGGCTTCCTGCGTGGCGAAGGTGACGAGCATAAGTGGTTGGGCCTGTTTTGCGTTGTTGGCTGATTATCGATACCACCTTTGTCGCGAGCACGAGCGCGTTTCGCCGCTCGTGTATCCGGCTCGGCATAGTTGGGTGCAGCAACTTTTCCGTTTCGTCATGCGATTCGGCATCTTGATCTTTTTGTTGGCACTTTTTGGTGTGATTTTCGGCGCCGAGGCGAAAGGCGAAATGCGGGAGAAAACCGTCATGGGGTGGCTGGAATCCGTGTTTCTCAAGCCTTGGAGCATCCGAGTTACGGCCAAGCTGGACACCGGTGCTAAAACATCGTCCTTGCATGCCGAGGACATCGAGCACTTCACGAAGGACGGCCAGGAGTGGGTGCGTTTCACGCTGATCGGAGCAGGAGATGATGATAAAACCGTGGTCGTGGAACGTCCTCGGGTTCGAACGGTTTATATCAAGGAGCGCAGGGCACGCGCGACCCGGCGCGATGTCGTGACGATGGTGCTGTGCAAAAACGGACGAGATTATGAGACCGAGTTTACACTGATCGATCGTAGCAATTTCAATTATCCGGTTCTTTTAGGAAGAAGCTTTCTCAAGGACGTGGCTTTGGTCGACTCCGGGGACACCTTTCTGTATAAAGCGGATAGCGATCCTTGCCGGTCGAAAAAATCCGTGCAATAGAAAAGCAAATAGCCGTATCGTTCGACTGTTACCCTCAGCGTTGGATTAATTCTTGCGGAACCTGCACGTTAAGATACTGGCGTTGGTCTTGGTAACCATTGGTGTTTCGTTGTGTTGGTATAAGGTAACCCGGCTCGGCTTGCCCTTGCTGCCCACGGAAAAGGCGGAGGTTTGGACCGTGGAGGCGCGGATCGAGTTTAAGGCGAAGAAAGATGCGCCGGTAAAGGTACGCTTTTCGATTCCTCGCACACCGATCGGTTACACGGTCGTCGACGAAAATTTCGTATCCAGCAACTATGGTCTCACGACCGCAGATGACGGGATCCTGCGCTTTGCGGAGTGGGCGGTGCGACGGGTGAAGGGTTACCAGGTACTTTATTACCGTCTTAATCTGGCCCGCGATCCTATGGCTGCGGAGCCTACCGCAAGTTTCACCGTACCCGGCGTGCGGGTGCCCGAGTTTCCCGAGTTAATGCGTTCGGCCGCATGGGCCTTGCTGGATGAGGTGCGCAGCAAATCGGCCGATGCTGCGAGTTTCTCCCGCGAACTGTTGTTGCGTCTTAATGCGCCAACTCCTGATCCCAACGTGGTTCTGCTTCGGCAAGATATTCAGTCCCCCGAAGATTGGGTTCGCCGTATCGTAAACTTGCTTGCCGCTGCGGATATTCCGGCGAGAATGGCGCATGTTCTGATACTTAAAGACGGTATCAGTCACGGTACCTTGACACCTTGGCTGGAGGTTTTCGATCGTGGCGTTTGGTTGCCGTTCGGTCCGGAAACTGCGGAAAACGGGTTTCCCAAGGAAGCCATCGTTTGGCATTTGGGAGATTCCCCGATTCTCGACGTGAGCGGTGGTAAGCACGCAAAAGTTGAATATTCGGTAAGGAGACATTCGCAGGACATGACGCTGGTGGCCGAACAGCGGGCGCGCCAAATGGGATCGCGTATCATGGAGTTCTCCCTGTTCAGCCTTCCTGTACAAACCCAGAACGTTTACCGTGTCTTGCTCTTGGTGCCGGTAGGCGCCTTTTTTATCGTCTTTCTACGCAACGTGATCGGAATCAAGACCTTCGGCACTTTCATGCCAGTCCTGATTGCATTGGCATTTCGAGAGACAGAGCTGTTGTGGGGCCTGATGCTTTTTACCGTGCTCGTGGCGTCGGGGCTTCTCATTCGCTTCTATCTGGAATATCTGAAGCTTCTTCTTGTGCCACGCTTGGCCTCGGTGTTGATCATCGTCATTTTGCTGATGGCGACGGTCAGTTTATTTAGCCACAAACTGGGTATCGATCGTGGTCTTTCGATTGCTCTATTCCCAATGGTGATTCTGGCCATGACCATAGAACGGATGTCTTTGGTCTGGGAGGAGTCCGGTCCCGCAGAAGCCTTGAAGCAATGTCTGGGAAGCTTGTTGGTCGCTTCGCTTGCTTATCTCATTATTAGCAGTAAAGTCCTCGGCCATCTCGTCTTTGTGTTTCCCGAGATTCTCTTGGTGACACTGGCTATGACCTTGTTACTCGGGCGTTATACCGGTTATCGCCTGATCGAGCTCTGGCGTTTCAGAGCGGCACTGAAAAATTAAGGTTATGGGATTTTGGAAATTTCGGTTTCCCTGGACGCGCTTACGTCGCCTGGGAATCATGGGAATGAACGAACGTAATGCCGATTTCATTCTCCCATACAATCCACGCCGAAATTTTCCCTGGGTCGATGACAAATCCAAAACCAAGGCGCTTGCCCTGAGTGCGGGCATTGCCGTTCCTAAGTTGTATGGAATCGTCGAGATCGAGCATCAAATTAAGAAGTTGCGAGAAATTATCAAGCCCCACGAGGATTTCGTCATAAAGCCGGCACACGGCAGCGGCGGAGAGGGAATCCTAATCATCATCGGCCGCCAGAACGGCCGACATCGAAAAGCTAACGGCACCCTGGCCAGCGACGATGAAGTCGGACATCACATTTCCAATATTTTGAGCGGAATGTACAGTTTGGGCGGTTTACCCGATTCGGCGCTGATCGAATATCGGGTCAAGTTCGAGCCGCTGTTTGAACCGATAAGCTATCAAGGAGTGCCGGACATTCGCACGATCGTATTTCGAGGGGTACCGGTTTTGGCGATGATGCGGCTTCCGACGCGGCTATCGGACGGCAAAGCGAATCTGCATCAGGGTGCCATTGGGGTTGGGATCGATTTGGCCAGTGGGCGAACGTTTTGCGGCGTCTGGCGTGACACGCCCGTCGATCAACATCCGGATACGGGCGGCACGCTAGCGGGCTTGGAAATTCCATATTGGAGCGAAATTCTCGCGTTAACGGCTCGCTGCCACGACTTGGTGAGATTGGGATTTATTGGTGTCGATATTGTTCTGGACAAAGATTTTGGTCCATTGGTGCTGGAAATCAACGCTCGGCCGGGCCTGAGTATCCAGTTGGCCAACAAAACCGGCATTCTGCCTCGTTTGCGGCAAATCGAGAGCATGTCTGAAATTCCGATTTCCATAGAGGAGCGGGTCAGATTGGCGCAGCAGTTGGTGGTTTCCAATCTGTAACTTTTCGGCCCGCATGTGGTTCCGACGCCAGTGTCTGCTGATGCTGCCCGAACTTGAGGCGGCGTTCGTCTCTGTTGCGACTGAAATATAACGGTAACAATTCTTTGCTAAAAATACGTCCGGGCGAGCCCGTTTCCGGAATCGGCTTGTGACATGTACATGATTGACGACGGGGGGAAATAGTGAAAATCGAATTTTTCGGGTCGAGGGCGGCAATAGTGATGGCGCTGCTATGTGGTCAGGCTTACGCCGAAGTGGCGCGCGATTACATCAGTATTGTAGGTTCTTCTACCGTTTATCCGTTTGCGACGGTTGTGGCGGAGCAGTTCGGCAGGGGAGGTAAATTCAAGACGCCGAAAATCGAATCCACTGGAACCGGTGGCGGCATCAAGCTCTTTTGCAGTGGAGTGGGAGTTCAGTATCCCGACATTGCCAATGCATCGCGGCGCATGAAAAAGTCTGAGCTCGCCGCTTGCCAAAAGGCTGGCGTGAAGGAAATAACCGAGGTGAAAATCGGCTATGACGGGATCGTGTTGGCCCACGCCAAGTCCGCGCCACAGATGGAATTGACGCGGCGCGAAATCTTCCTGGCGCTCGCCAAGAAGGTGCCGGATCCGTCCTGCCAGGAATGCGACAAGCTGGTTGATAATCCGTACACGACCTGGAGCCAGATCAATCCGGCTTTACCGAATACCAAGATCGAAGTGTTGGGGCCTCCGCCCACTTCCGGTACGCGAGACGCGTTTTCCGAATTGGGAATGGAAGGCGGCTGCCAAGCTTTTAGTTGGATCAAGGCTTGGAAGGAAAAAGACAAAGGGCAGTTCAAAGGAATTTGCCACACAGTCAGAGAGGACGGTGCTTATATCGAGGCGGGAGAAAACGACAACTTGATCGTTCAAAAACTTACCGCCAACCCTAATGCCGTGGGAATTTTCGGATTTAGCTTCCTGGACCAAAATGGCGACAAAATTTCCGCCATTCCTATTGATGGGGTTGCTGCGGATTACGACACGATTTCCGCCCAGGAATATCCAATCTCCCGGCCAATATTCTTTTATGTTAAAAAGGCCCATGTTGGTGTGATTCCGGGAATCGAGGCCTATCTTTCGGAGTTCACGAGCGAAAAGGCCATGGGGCAAGAAGGCTATCTTTCGGATAAGGGTCTGATTCCGTTGTCAGACACGGAGCGCAAGGAGGTCGCGCAGAATGCAAAAAGTTTGAAGAACTACTCGATGTGACAAAAGTCATTCGAGAAGCGGCACTTCAGCGACCGGGAATCACTCCCGGTCGGTTGTTTTTCGAGGACTTGCCTTAGAAATGCAGAAATCCACGCTTCTGTTCCTGCTGGTACTGCTGAGTGCCGCTGCCTACTTCATCGGCCGCCGGCGATCTTTACAAGTCGCCGGTGGAACGGTCAGAAGTCTTCATTCATTACCGAATTATTACGGCTATTTTGCCGCGCTGTGGTGTGGCATTCCGGCATTATTAGTCCTATTTCTGTGGACCGCCTTCGAAAACTCCATCGTAATCCAGCTTGTTGTTTCGGCACTTCCGGAAGAACTCAGCTCAGTGTCGCCTGATCGGCTCGGTTTGTTGATTAACGACATTCGAAATGTGGCGAGCGGCGTCGTTGCATCGGAAACCGACCCCGCTATCGAAGCGGCGGCGAATCACTATCTCGAGCTCAAGGAGATGAGCAACCGTTTGCTAAGCCTGCTGGCTATTTCCGTGGCTATCACCGGTGCGGCGTACGCCCGCCAGAGAATCAGCAAAGAGCACCGGGCCCGGAATCATGTGGAAAAATCAGTAACGATCTTCTTGATCGCTTGTTCGACGATTGCGATTTTCACGACGATTGGCATCCTCTTGTCGGTTCTTTTCGAGTCGATTCGTTTTTTTCAGGAAGTACCCATTACCGAGTTCCTTTTCGGCTTGGACTGGAGTCCGCAGATGGCGATCCGGGAAGATCAAGTCGGCTCCTCCGGGGCTTTCGGCGCCGTGCCGCTGTTCGTCGGCACGCTTCTGATTTCCCTGATTGCAATGTTCGTGGCGGTTCCAATCGGTTTGCTGTCCGCTATTTATTTATCGGAGTATGCGGGTTCCAGGTTTCGCGCCACGGCCAAGCCTCTTCTGGAAATTCTGGCCGGAATACCTACGGTTGTTTACGGTTTCTTCGCAGCGTTGGTGGTGGCTCCGTTCGTTCGCGACCTGGGTGGGCGTCTGGGCCTCGACGTTTCCTCCGAAAGCGCACTGGCCGCGGGACTGGTCATGGGAATCATGATTATTCCTTTCGTGTCATCACTTTCCGACGACTTTATCAATGCCGTGCCTCAATCGCTTAGGGACGGCGCGTACGCGCTGGGAGCGACCCAATCCGAAACGATACGACAAGTCATCATACCGGCGGCCTTGCCCGGCATCGTGGGAGGGATTTTGTTGGCAGTGTCTCGCGCGATTGGGGAAACCATGATCGTGGTTATGGCGGCGGGATTGACGGCGAATCTCACGGCCAATCCACTTGCGGCCGTCACCACCGTCACGACCCAGATCGTAACCCTATTGGTGGGCGATCAGGAGTTCGATAGTCCAAAAACCTTGGCGGCTTTCGCGCTCGGCTTGGTGCTTTTCTTGGCTACCTTGGCTTTGAATATCGTGGCACTGCACGTTGTGCGAAAATATCGAGAACAGTATGAATGAGATCTCCGACGTCTCGGGCCAATATTCCCGTCGGACGATAGACATCGTCCATGCCAGTTTAGTGAAGCGGCGACGGGCCGAGAAACGCTTCCAACTTTATGGGCTTGTATCTATCGTTCTCGGTTTGTGCTTTTTGGTCATTCTGTTCGGAAGCATCATTTCCAAGGGGTATACGGCTTTTCAACAGACGTTCATAGGACTGGACATCTATTTCGACCCTCAATTGATCGATCCCGAGGGCAGGCGTGACCCAAACACGCTTATGGAAGGGAATTATGACCGACTTTTGAAAAACGCCATGAGCTCGCTCTTCCCGGATGTAAAAGAGCGCCGGGCAAAGAGGTCGCTTTACGGCCTCGTCAGCGTAGGTGCTTCATTTGATCTTCGTGCTCAGGTTCTCGCCAGGCCGGATCTTGTCGGCAGCACCGGGCGGGTGTGGGTTCTCGCTGACGACGATGTCGATATGTTCGTCAAAGGGCAGCTGGAGCGGACCGGGGTCGAGGCTGATCGGCGCATCAAAGATAATCAGATCGCTTGGATCGACAAGCTCGAGGCGGAAAGTCGAATCAAAAAATCGTTAAACACAGCCTTTTTTGCGTCCGGCGACTCGCGTGAACCGGAATTGGCAGGGATATGGGGCGCCGTCATGGGCTCGTTGTTTACGCTTCTGGTAACCCTCGGTCTCTCGCTGCCGATTGGCATGGCCGCCGCGATTTACTTGGAGGAATTCGCGCCGCGCAATCGCTGGACCGATTTCATCGAAGTCAATATCAATAACCTGGCTGCGGTTCCATCGATCGTATTTGGTTTGCTGGGACTCGCGGTATTCATCAATTTCTTCGGATTGCCGCGATCCTCACCGTTGGTCGGTGGTCTGGTACTCACCTTGATGACCCTCCCCGTTATCATCATTGCCGGACGGTCCGCGTTGAAGGCGGTTCCGCCTTCCGTTCGCGAAGCGGCGCTAGGCGTTGGTGCTTCCCCGATGCAGACGGTGTTTCATCACGTCCTGCCGCTGGCCGTTCCCGGGATGATGACGGGGGCAATCATCGGTATGGCCCGCGCGCTTGGCGAAAGCGCTCCGCTCCTAATGATCGGTATGGTGGCTTTTATTGTCGATGTTCCCGGGAGCATCATGGAACCTTCCACAGTGCTACCGGTGCAGATTTTTCTTTGGGCCGATAGTCCGGAGCGCGGCTTTGTCGAGCGTACCTCGGCCGCGATCATGGTACTGCTGTTGTTTTTGATATTCATGAACGGGTTGGCGGTTTATATCCGCAGGCGCTTCGAACGACGCTGGTAATGGTAATCACGATACCGAGCTTGTGCACCCCGTCGCAAAGGTAATATAGGTCCAAGTATGAATTCATTTATGGAATTTAAAACTTCGGTGTCGCATAAAGAACCGCCACGAATGAGAGGCCGTGAAAGAACCTCGGAAGTTTCCTACAACCGGGACTATTCGCATACGGTCGGTGATATTACCTCACGCGAGGCACGCATCGTATGCCGCAACGTCAACGTTTACTACGGCGATAAACATGCTATTCAAGATGTCGGTCTCGACATAGGCCGCAACGAGGTTATTGCGCTCATCGGCCCTTCCGGGTGCGGCAAGTCGACCTTCATCCGATGTCTTAACCGGATGAACGACACGATACCCGGATGCCGGGTTACCGGTGAGATCGTATTGGATGGTCAGAATATCTACGATGGTTCTCTCGATGTCGTGCCGTTACGTGCCCAGGTAGGTATGGTATTTCAGAAGCCGAATCCTTTTCCGAAGTCGATCTTCGAAAACGTGGCTTACGGACCGCGTATTCATGGTCTGGTTTCCACGAAAGCGGAACTCGAAGAAGTGGTGGAGAGATCCCTGGGGCGCGCGGGTCTTTGGGACGAGGTCAAGGATTATTTGCATCAGCCCGGGACCAGCTTGTCGGGTGGGCAGCAGCAAAGACTTTGTATCGCGAGGGCGATTGCGGTTAATCCGGAGGTGATCTTGATGGACGAGCCGTGCTCTGCGCTGGACCCCATCGCTACCGCCAAGATCGAACAACTGATCGACGAGCTGCGCTCGCACTATACGATCGCTATCGTCACTCACTCCATGCAGCAGGCGGCGCGCGTGTCGCAGCGGACGGCCTATTTTCACCTCGGCCGGCTGATCGAAGTCGGCGAAACGGCGCAAATTTTCACGAACCCTCGCCATCAATTGACAGAGGATTACATTACCGGACGTTTCGGTTGAGAAACGGCGTTCGGCCATGACCTAAAAGGGGAGGCGCAGTGACAATCCAAGGCGAAGGCCATATCGTCAAGAGCTTTGACGGTGATATGAACCAACTTCATTATCGTATCGTCGAAATGGGCGGGCTGGCTCTGTCTCAGCTCAAGGATGCCTTAAAGGCGATCAAGAATAAGGACTTGGCGTTGGCCGGAAAGATCGGTCAGCGTGAAAACGAGCTAGACCTTCTCGAAGTCGAGACCGACGCGGCTATTGTGGAGCTGATTGCGCGCCGTTGCCCCGTCGGTGGGGATCTTAGGATGATCATGGCGGTTTCGAAGGGGGTTACCGATTTGGAACGCATCGGTGATGAAGCCGTAAGAGTTGCCAACATCGCCCGGCATATCTACGGAACCGATACCAGCGATCCTAACGATCATCTGTTACGGGACGTACACGTTATGGGAGAGATGGCGGTCAATGCTTTGGAAAGGGCTTTGGAGGCATGTGACCGGTCCGATGAAGAGGCGGCTCGCGACATCATTGCCGGCCAGCGCGCATTCGAAGACGAGTTCGAAGCGAGTTTGAGGCGATTGATGACCTATATCATGGAGGATTCCCGGAATATCGGTTTTGCGATCAGTATGGTGCTGGCTGTCAAAGCGTTGGAGCGTGTTGGTGCCCACGCTCAGAATCTTGCCGAGTACGTCATTTTTCAGGTCAGAGGCAAGGACGTCAGGCACCAGGCTCCGGTGTAACTCGTTCCATCTGAATAGGGCTGCCGATTGGAAGAATTACAACATGGCGGGCCCGCAAATCCTTAGCGGCGCAATGATCTACAGTCAGCTCAGCCGTATCGGGCCAAGAACTTGGCGATTATGCTTTTCGCGATAGAAAACGGCAATCCATCAGCCAAAAGCGGAGCCCTGGAGTATGAGTTTGACGCAGGCAAGAGGCGCATGGCTTCTCAGCATCCTGCCTACCGCGATTACTAGCAGAATCTCCGAGACTATCCGGACTTGGGCGGCTGCATACCGGATCTGGGACTTGCAGGCCGGCTAAACTGAAGATTCCGGGCGTCGGGGTGCTGCTTATGCAGACTCGACCAAATGGCTGACCTTCCGGTGTATTCGAACACTAAAAATGAAAGTCGGCCCTCCCACGGGAACCGGATCGAAAATCCCTTCTTGGTGTCCGCAGCCGGGCGGCTGATGAACTGTAGGGCTAAGGCGCCGTCTCGTGTTCCAAAGATTTGAATATTGAGACGGCGCGTTCTTAGCCGTCAAACGTGACGGGCGCGCCGCGGCGGAAAACTCGACTGGCTTTCCGAGCGAGGGCGCGCCTCGTTTACCCGGATGTTACGCCCCTTGAGATCGGCACCGTCTAGCTGCTTGATGGCCTCTTCGGCACAAGCTCGATCCGACATTTCTACAAAACCGAAGCCCTTGGAGCGACCCGTAAGCTTATCCATCACTACATTTGCGCTGGTAACTTCTCCGAAGCGCTCGAAAGCTTGGCGCAATTCCTCGCTGGAAATTTGATAAGACAAATTGCCGACATAGATATTCATCGAAAACACCTGTTCTTCACTTCGTGCCATTTCCTTACTAAATACATCAGCTGCTTAACGAATGGCACTAAGATCAAGAACTGATGATCGACTCCTGCTTTGGAGCCAAAATGGGGGGCTTTATACCTGCCCATATCAGGCGACGGACAAAGGTCGAACGTCTCCCGATTTTCCATAAGCTTTAAAGGGAAATCGTTCGATGTCAATAATGCGGTCATGAATGCGGTCATGGTTTCTGGTTCTTCAAAAATAGTTCGAGCTTTTCCCTGTCCGGAATACCGGGCCTCGCGCCCGGTTTCGTGCAGCAAAGGGCACCCGCGGCGCTGGCATGGCGCAAGATTTCCAGCCAACTGCGGCGCCTTGCGAGTTCGGCTGCGAACGCTCCGTGAAATGCATCTCCGGCTCCGGTAGTGTCCACGGCATTCACGGCAAATGCCGGAAAGCTTCCCGACTCCACGCCCTGCTTCCAGATCAGGCCTCGCTCGCCCAAGGTTATGACGACGGCGGGCGAACGTTCCGCCAATAGATTCAGTGCCCTTTCCGGATCGTCAGCTTGTAGCCATTGCCGCGCGAATTTTTCCGAGCACACCAGAAAATCCACCGAAAACATGAGTGCGTTGGTGCCCTCGTGTAAAGATCCGGCGTCGAGGACGGTGGGAATGTTCCTGGATTTCGCCCACGCGCACAGCGGCTCTGATAATGCTGGTTCGTGCCCGTCGAACAGGATTACGTCCGGCATCATTGCGGAAAAGTCGATGCTATTCGTCGGCAGAGGCTCGGTGTCGCCCTTGTAGTTGATCAATGCGCGCCTACCGTCCGGTTTTATCAGAACCGCCGACAAGGGCGTCGGCGATGAACCGCGCACGATGAGAGTCGTGGAGACTTGCTCCTGTTGCAATTCCTCTAAATGTTTCTGTCCGTAGAGATCGTTTCCAAGGTAACCGGCAAAAGCCGCTTTGCAGCCCAGGCGCGCTACGGTGACGGCGGCATTGGCCGCGGGGCCGCCGCCGCAGGAAAGCAGGGATTCGGCAGAGATTTTTTCGTCTGCTTCAGGGTGGTGAGATACGGAAAAAACCAGGTCGTATGAGGCGTGTCCTACGCACAATACCTGAACATGGCGGCTATCTGGGATGGTGCGCGAAGTGTTCGTCCTTGTGAAGTTCATCCTATCCACCCCGTGGAGCGAAGATCTATTTGTCCAAACCGATGAAATTCCACAAGCGCTCCATGACAGACGGCTCGTAGACCAGATCCTTGGCCTGGCCTGGAACGCCTTGGGCATAATTGAATGCGTAAACCCGCGCCGCATCGTCCGCCAATTCTTTCATTTCCAGTTTGCGGTACGCTTGTTCCATGACCTGCAAAGCCAGCGGTACGGCCGGGGTGCGCTGATAGTTTCGAAGGATTTCCGCACAACGCCTGGCCGCCGCGAGATAGGCTCCCCGCCGCATGTAAAAGTCCGCGACGTGAACCTCGTACATGGCCAGATTGTTTCTTAACGACACCATGCGCTGCCTGGCATCGTCAACATAGCGGCTGTTGGGAAACTTGGTGATCAGTTCATCGAAATCTCTGTAAGCGTCGCGAGCCGACCCGGGGTCACGTTGGGATGAGTCCGTCGGCAGAAAACGATCGATAAAGCTTATGCCTCGGTTATAATTCACCAATCCTCTGAGGTAATAGGCGTAATCGACGTTGGGGTGAGTCGGGTTGAGCTTGATGAACCGCTCGGTGTCGGCGAGAGCTGAATCGGGTTCGTCGTTTTTGTAGCGCGCGTACGCTATGTCCAGTTGTGCCTGGGTCGCATATTTGCCGAACGGGTAACGAACTTCCAGCTTCTCGTATAATTTGACCGCCTTTTCATATCGTTTTTCCGTCAGCGCTTTTTTCGCCTCGGTGTAAAACTGCTCCGCGGTCCAATCGGCATATTCATCCCTGTCTTTACGACCGTCGGTAGAACAGCCGAATAGGATTACGGCAAAGGCCAGGAGCCAAAGAATGTAGTGCGCGGGCCGAAAAAGAGTGAAAAGAGACGACATGGTCGGAGCGGCAGTCTTAACGCTCGCAGTATACCTTGAATTTTCGATCCCATAGAAGTGAATTCCACCCGCGTTCTTACCGCTCAAATTCCCCCAGCCATGGCTGGCCGTCGTCTTGATCAGGTTCTAAGCGAATTGTTTCCGGATTTTTCCAGAAACCGCCTGCAAGGCTGGATCAGAAGTGGATCTGCCAGGATCGATGGTGCCGTTTTGACCCCCAAGCATCGGCTTCAGGGCGGTGAACAGGTAGTCCTGCACGCCGAAGTCGAGGAGACCACGACCCTCGAGGGGCAGGATATCCCTCTTGCGGTGGTTTACGAGGATGACGAAATCCTGATCATCGACAAGCCCGCGGGCCTGGTCGTGCACCCGGCGGCCGGACACCGCGACGGAACTCTGCAGAACGCGTTGCTGCATCATGCACCGATTTTGGCCGGAATTCCCCGCTGCGGCATCGTCCACAGGCTGGACAAGGACACCAGCGGGCTGCTGATGGCTGCAAAGACCTTATCCGCGCACAAGGCGCTGGTGGAGCAACTTCAGGCTCGGACCGTCAATCGGGAATACCTGGCTCTGGTTCAGGGGGCCGTGACGGCCGGCGGCACGGTGGACGAGCCTATCGGCCGCCACCGCATCGACCGGAAACGTTTCGCGGTCCGTGACGACGGCAAGCCCGCGGTTACTCATTACCGCGTTGCCGAGCGTTTTCCCCATCACACCTTGATCCGGGTCAAACTGGAGACCGGGCGAACCCATCAGATACGCGTTCATATGGCCCATGTCCATCATCCTCTGCTAGGCGATCCGGTTTACGGCGGGCGGCTCAGAATACCGGCCGGTGCAGGCGAGGCTCTGGTCCGGGTGATCCGGGATTTCAAACGACAGGCCCTGCATGCCGAAAAGCTCGGGCTCATTCATCCGGCAACCCGTGAATACATCGAGTGGCAATCGCCGCTTCCCCAAGATTTCTCCGAACTGCTCGAGGTGCTGAGAGAACAGCCATGAGCGAATTTTGGATCGAACCCGAGTGGCCTGCTCCGTCCGCTGTGCGAGCGGCGAGCACATTGCGTCGGGGTGGGGTGAGCACAGGTTCATACCAGAGCCTGAACCTGGGCGCTCACGTCGGCGACGAGCCGAGGCGGGTTGTCGAAAACCGGCGCCGGCTCAGGGGGACCTTGAAGCTGCCCGGGGAGCCCGTATGGTTGAATCAAGTGCACGGCAACGCCGTCATCCGAGCGGAAGCGTCCTCCGAGCGCAACGCGGACGCCGCATTTACTGACCGCCCCGGCGTCGTTTGCGCTGTCATGACGGCGGACTGCCTTCCGATCTTGCTCTGTTCGGAAGACGGCGATCGCGTGGCCGCGGCGCATGCCGGCTGGAAGGGGCTCGCGGCCGGTGTGATCGAAGCCGCCGTCAAATCGCTGGGGACCGATCGTTTGATGGCATGGCTCGGACCCGCAATTGGGCCTGAGACGTTCGAAGTGGGCCGCGAGGTCCGTGAGACCTTTGTCGGCAAGAGGACGGCGTTTGCCGCCGCGTTTCGCGAAAAGGGAGACGGAAAATGGCTGGCGGATCTTTACCGCCTCGCTCGCATCGTACTGAACGATATCGGAGTTTCGGCCATTTACGGTGGGGGATATTGTACCTTCAGTAATGCCGATGATTTTTTTTCCTATCGCCGCGACCGGGTCACGGGGCGCATGGCTACCTTGATCTGGCGTGAACATCAAACCTAATAACGGCAGCCGACTGCCGAGAGAACGATAAAAATTCCATGAATCCTGACTGTTCTATCCTCCATCCGATTTGCTCTTTGTGCGGCCCCGTCGCGCGCGCCATTGCGTGGCGGCACTTTTTTTCGCGCTATGTCCTTGCCGCTCAATGTCGTCGCCTCGTGGCATTCAACTCGCTCGTCGCACATTCGGGCCTGTCCAAACGTCGTTTCCAGGCCCATAAAAAATGAACCTGCTACTCTGGATTATTCTTTTTACCCTGATCGGCGGTGTCTTGAGTGTTCTTGCGGCATCATTGTTTCTGATGATCCCCGAGCATCACCACCCCCGTGTGCTGCCTCACGGGATCAGCTTCGCTCTGGGTGCATTATTGAGCGTGGCGTTTCTGGATCTTTTGCCGGATGCCGTCGAAACGGTGGGCGCGGAGCGGGCGGAAACTGTTTTTGCCGTCGTTCTGCTGGGAATTTTGGCGCTGTTCTTGTTGGAAAAGCTGTTGCTTTGGCGGCATTGTCACGCGGGCGACTGCGAGACCCATACGGACGAACATTTCCATCAGCCCGCCGGCACCCTCATCGTGCTGGGCGACGGCATCCACAACTTCGTGGACGGCGTGCTGATCGCCGCGGCTTTCCTGACCGACGTGCATCTGGGGATAGTCACCAGCCTGGCAGTATTCGCCCACGAAATTCCGCAGGAGGTGGGCGATTTCGCGATTCTTCTGAAAAGCGGCTACGGCCGCTCGAAGGCGCTGCTTTACAATCTGCTGTCGAGTCTGGCGACTCTAATGGGAGGCGTTCTGGCTTATTACAGCCTGGAAAACCTGCACGGGGCACTGCCGTATTTCCTCGCCCTGGCGGCATCTAGCTTCGTCTATGTGGCGGTGGCGGATCTGATCCCCAGCTTGCACCACCGGACCAATGCCAGTGCCGCGTTTCAACAGATCGCGATGATAAGCGCCGGCGTGCTGCTGATCTTTTCGGCACATGCCTATACCGAGGGGTTTCACAAAGACCATTCGGCCGGAGCGATTTCGCCGGAATGCTCTGCCGTGGCGCCATAGACGCACAGGCCAGAGTTCATGCAGCGGAAGCGCGGAGCTGCTCAACGAGCTCCCGTAAGGCTTTGCCGCGGTGGCTGAGGCGATTTTTCTCGTCCGCGGACAATTCGGCCGCGGTGCGTTTTTGTTCCGGGACGAAGAACAGGGGGTCGTAACCGAATCCCGCCGTGCCACGCGATTCACGCAGAATGACGCCTTCCCACACGCCCTGTCCGATTAATGGGCTCGGGTCCCGCGCATGGCGCAGAAAAACCATGACGCAGCGAAACCGGGCCGTCCGTTCCGCGTCGGGAACCTCTTCCAGTTCCCGGAGCAGTTTGGCGTTGTTCGCGGCGTCGTTTGCGTCTGCTCCTGAATAGCGGGCCGAGAAGACGCCGGGCGCGCCGTTCAAAGCGTCGACTTCCAGTCCCGAATCGTCGGCCATCGCGGGCAGGCCGGAAAATTGACTGGTGTGCCGGGCTTTCAAAATGGCATTTTCGATGAAGGTCAGCCCGATTTCTTCGATATTCGGGATTCGGAAAGCGGATTGCGGTACGATTTTTATGTCATCGTTTGCCAACATGGCCTGGATCTCGCGGACCTTTCCGGGATTGTTGCTGGCGAGCAGGATTTTTTTCATGGTCGGTTTGTCTCACGATGGCGGGCCGAATCGTTTTTCGCGTAGAGGAGCGCTTCGGCCGGTGTGCCGGCTGCTGTCCGAGCGGGCGGTGTTCCAAACAATAAAAATTTCAGAGGAGAAAAAAGACATGAGCCAAATCTTGAACGAAGTTCTCAGCGCCAATCAAGCGTATGCGGCGAGTTTCAACAAAGGCCATCTGCCCTTGCCGCCGGGGCGGCATTTTTCGATCTTGACATGCATGGATGCCCGCTTGGATCCCGCTAAGTACGGCGGTCTTTCCGAGGGTGATGCCCACGTGATTCGCAACGCGGGCGGGCGGGCCAGCGACGACGCCATCCGGTCCCTGGTCATTTCTTACAAGCTGCTCGGAACCCGCGAATGGTTCGTGATTCACCATACCGACTGCGGTATGGAACTGTTTACCAACGAGATCATGGGCGACCTCCTCGGCAGCAGCCTGGAAACCGCGACCATCGACGCCAGCGGTTGGCATGACGTCGGTCAGGGGCCTGGGAGCACCGACGGCAAATACATCAACTGGTTGACCATCAAGAACCAGGAACAGAGCGTTACCGAGGACGTGACGCGTATCCGCAACCATGTTCTGGTGCCGAAGAATATCCCGATCTACGGATTCATCTACGACGTAAGATCGGGCAAGCTGGTGGAAGTGCCGGAGGCCATGGCCGCGGGGCGTCCCCTTTGAGCTAGTGCCTGATGGTAAAATGCAAGGCCGGCTTTAGCCGGCTTTGCAGTTTTCAAGGGCGGCTCGCTGATGTTCCAATAACTGGCCGATCCCTTTACCGGCCAAATCGAGCATGGCGTTGAGCTCGTCGCGCCGGAAGGCGTGGCCTTCCGCCGTTCCCTGGACCTCCACATAGCCGCCGGCCTCGTTCATGACCACGTTCATGTCGGTTTCCGCTTCGCAGTCCTCGCGGTAATCCAGATCCAGCACGGCAACCCCATTGTAGATGCCGACCGAGACCGAGGCGATTTGACCATGGATAGGGTTGATCCGGAGCTTTCTTTGCTTCATCAGATTGCGTATGGCCAGGGGCAAGGCGACATAGCCGCCGGTAATCGAGGCCGTTCGAGTACCGCCATCGGCCTGGATCACGTCGCAGTCGATGGTAATGGTGCGCTCGCCCAGGGCTTCCAGGTTCAGAGCCGCCCGCAGGGAGCGTCCGATAAGCCGCTGGATTTCCATGGTGCGGCCGCCCTGTTTTCCCCTGGCGGCTTCCCGTCCCATCCGCTCGTGCGTGGAGCGCGGCAACATGCCGTATTCCGCCGTAATCCAGCCGCTGCCCTTGCCTTTGAGGAAAGGCGGCACTTTTTCTTCTATGCTGGCCGTGCAGATTACGCGGGTATCGCCGAATTCGACGAGCACCGAGCCTTCCGCGTGTTTCGTGTAGTTGCAGGTCAATGCGATTTCTCGCAGCTCATCCGGCTGGCGTCCGCTCGGTCTCATGGTATTGCTCGCTCTTCGAAAATCGAGGCAGTATACCCCAATTCAATTTCCCCCGCTTTTTGCAGGTGTCCCGGAACGGAGGTCACGATAATCGCTCATGAATGCTAAACGGTTTGTATATTTACTCGGCTTTGCGCTGTTGTTCGCAATCGCTCCCGCGGCTTATCAGATCGACAGGATCGCGCAATCACTCCCGGTCATGGACGGCGAGGCGGCGCTGCCCGGACTCTCGCAAAAGGCCGAGGTCGACGCGGATGATTTCGGCATTCCTTCCGTTCGGACCCAAACGCGGGAGGATGCGTTCCGTGTACTGGGCTATCTTCATGCACGCGACCGGCTTTTCCAAATGGACCTGATGAGGCGAAAGACGGCCGGACGATTGGCGGAAATTTTCGGAGAAAAGGCCCTGACCCTCGATAGGCTGCAGAGAGCTTACCAGTTTCAGCGTGCTGCATCGGATGTCGTGAATCAACTTCCGGCGGATCAGCGCAAGATCCTGAAGGCTTATTCGGAAGGCGTGAATGGCTTCATCTCTAGTGCCCGGGCCTTGCCGTTCGAATTTCGCGTTCTCGACTATCATCCCGATCCATGGCCGCCTGTGGACTCCATGCTGGTCGCGCTGGGCATGTTTCAAACACTCAACGGAAACGACAAGGAGGAAAGAACCCTCACGTTGATGGAGCGTTTTCTTCCGGCCGAGGTGACCGCTTTCCTGACGCCGGACACCGATTCATACGCAACCGTACTTCTGGGCGGCACCGATTCGCACCGGCCGGCACGTCCGGTCCCGGTAAAATCGATCGCAAGTTTGATCGAGGAGGCCGGAGGCCGGACCTTTGGCGGCATCGTCGAGACGGAGACGCCCAGTATCGGTTCGAACAACTGGGCGGTGGGCGGAACGAAAACCGTAGACGGGCGCGCCATCGTGGCCAATGACATGCACCTGGAGCTGCGGGTTCCGAATATCTGGTACCGGGCCCGGCTGATTTACCAGGACGTGGATTTGTCGGGCGTTACCCTGCCGGGAGTACCGCTAGTCGTGGTCGGCAGCAATCGTCACGTGGCCTGGGGATTCACCAATGTGGATGCCGACTTGCTGGATTTGGTACGGATCGAGCTCGATCCCGCCGACCCCGGCCGATACCGGACGCCCCAAGGTTGGCAACGGTTCGAGACAAACACGGAGATGATCCTCGTAAAGGATAGTGATGCCGAAATCGTCGAGCTGAAACGCACGATTTGGGGGCCGCTGGCGCCCGCCCCGCTGCTCGGCCAGCCGGTGGCGGTTCGCTGGACTGCACTGGACCCGCGAGCCGTGAACCTCGGGTTGCTCGAAATGGATCGGGCCAAGACATTGAGTCAGGCCATGGCCGTCGTAAACCGTGCCGGCGCGCCGCCGCAGAACGTCGTTCTGGCGGATGATTCGGGACACATCGCCTGGACTTACATGGGTTTCTTTCCGAAGCGGACGGGCTTCGACGGCAGCGTCAGTGTCACCTGGGCGGACGGCCGCGCTCGCTGGGACGGGTTCCTTCCGCCCGACGAACTGCCGAGAGTCGTCGATCCGGCCGAAGGATTTGTCGCTACCGCCAATAACCGCACGCTGGGTAAGGATTATCCTTATGTCATCGGTCATAATTTCTCCTACAGCTACCGAGCCTACCGCATTTCCGAGAAGCTCAGGGAGATGTCCGGAGTTTCGGAACGGGACATGCTGGCTTTGCAGCTCGATACGGTAAGCGAGTTTTACGAGTTCTATCGCCGTTTGGCTTTATCCGTGCTGAACGGAGAGCCGCAAGACGCGGTGATGACGGAGGCGAAGCGCGCCATTGAAAGCTGGAACGGCCGCCTCGATGCGGATAGCTTAGGTGTGGGATTGTTGGTCGAGTGGCGGCGGAACCTCGCAAAGCGCGTGTTTTCCCCTCTGGTGAGCCGCTGCGCCGAGGCAGATCCGAACTTCACCTATTTCTGGCGCGAGTTGGAGACGCCGCTTCGCGCGTTGCTGACGGAACAAGCTCCGGAGACGCTCCCCGACCGGCAGTACGGCGATTGGCACGGATTGCTGGCGGAGACACTCCGGCGCACCGCCGATGAGCTCAAGCAGCGAAATGGCGTCGAACGCCTGGAGAATCTCTCCTGGGGCCAGATCAACCGGGTTCAACTGACCCATCCGTTCAGTCGGACGTTTGCGCTGGCCGGTCGGATTTTGGATATGCCGGATGCACCCGCGAGCGGCTGCGGCAGCTTTTGCGTACGAGTACTGTTCGACGGCAATGGAGCCAGCGAACGCATGGCGGTATCGCCGGCTCATCCGGAGGACGGAATTCTCCATATGCCGGGCGGCCAATCGGGACATCCGTTTTCGGTGCATTATCGCGATCAGCAGGATGCCTGGCTTAAAGGCGTTGCCCTGCCGTTTCTGCCGGGAGCGGTTAAGCACCAATTGACACTGGTTCCGGAGTAATTCGGACTGAACAGCGCCAGGGAGGGCGTCATGAGCGACGAATGTCTTGAAATAGCAACTCATCTGGGAGCGGCATGGGCGGCCGGAAGTTTCATCGGGCTCGAGCGCTCCATTCACGGACGTCCCGCCGGATTCCGCACCCACGCCCTCGTCTGCCTGGCTTCAGCGGTCCTGATGCTGTTGACGAGCTATCCGGGGGAGTGGCTAAAGGGCATTCCGCTGGAGACGATTCAGACCGATCCGACCCGCATGGCTCAGGGAATTATGACGGGCATCGGCTTTCTGGGAGCCGGGGTGATTTTCAAGGAACGACTCACCATCCGCGGTCTGACCACGGCGGCATCGATCTGGATGACTGCCGCGCTGGGCATTCTTTACGGCATCGGCTTCTTCTTTCCGGCTGTCCTCGTAACCGGCGCGGTCGTGGGTACTCTGGCTGTGTTTCGGGTCATTGAATATCGGATACCGAGTAAACAATACGCTCAATTGAGACTCCGGTATGCGAGAGCAGCGACCCCCGATGAAGCGACCGTTTACGCATTGATCGGCGCATACAAGGCACGCGTCGCCAGCATGAGCTACCGGCTCGTCGAGTGCGGTAAAGCGTTCGAGTACGGCATGGTCATCCATACCTACAAGGAAATCCACTTCAGCCGGCTCGCCGATAGACTCCGGCAAGAAACCGATCTTCTCGAGTTCAGCATTTCGCCGGTGGGGGAATAGTCCGGCCCTGATTCGAGAAACGGCAAGTCCGTTATGCCGTATGGTCGAGATGAAAACGCGCTATAACGGCTTCCGGATTTTCTGGGGTTACACGGATAGGGAATTCTCAAAAGCCATGTGACGCACTGAACGGGGCCGTAGCAATTCCTGAAGAGCCGCCCGGCGGATTTGTAGCCTTTTGTGCCATAGACCGACTTAACGTCCCTTTTCGAGGGGGCTGTGTCGGTCTACGGTCAATATTTCGGCGGGATGTCGGCCTCCGAACGGCGTGAACCCGATTGGACGAGGGCTATGGCAGCGCGCGGAAGCGTATCGCGAGGAGTTCATTCCCGCGCCGCGATTCCCAAATTTTCCCCTACCCAATTGCTGTTCCTGATTTGATGTTTGTACATCAATCTGTAAAGGGTCATGCGGGACACGGCTAATTGTCGAGCAGCCCGAGAAATATTGTTTTCCGTGGCTTGCAGCGTAAGTTGAATGACTTCCTTCTCGGTTTGATCCTTGGCTTCCTCTAAGGTTACGGGATGATCGAATGTCCGCCCAAACCCGGAATGGAAGTCGTTGAGGCCGAGGTCGGCAGAACTTATCGCAGGACCTTCACACATGACCTTCGCTCGCTTGATCCGGTTGATCAGTTCGCGAATATTGCCGGGCCATTCGTAGTGACGCATCGCCTTCAAGGCTTCCGGCTCGAAGCTCAGCGCAGAACCGCTATCGCCGCTGGCGAGCAAGCGCAGATAGTGCTTGGCGAGAAGCTCGATATCGTCCTGGCGGTCGCGGAGCGGCGGAACCTGGATGCTCAAAGTCTTGAGCCGCCGATAAAGGTCGTCACGGAATCGACCGTCGGTTACGGTCTGCTCCAGGTCGGTTTGAGTGGCGGCGAGAATACGGACGTCGACCGGTATATTTCCGTCTCCGCGGGTGGATGGAACGGTTCCTTCGCGGAAGAAGCCAAGTAGATCCGACTGAAGATCCTCGGTCAGATTGCCGACTTCGTCCAGAAACAGCGTGCCGCCGTTCGCGGCCGCCAGACGTCCATGGGTCGGCTCGCGGTTGCGGATTTCAGTGCTATTCCCATAGCCGAACAGCTCGGCGCGGATGACCTCGGACGGCAATCCATCGCAGCTTACCTTGACGAAAGGTCTTTCGGCTCGAGCCGAAGCCCGATGTATGGCGAGCGCAGTCGACTCTTTTCCGGCACCGCTCTCGCCGATAATCAATACCGGAGCATCGATGGCGGCGACTTTTTTGATGGTTCGGAACAGCCTGAGGCTCGGCGGACTGCACCCGACCAGTTCGTCCAAGCTTCTTTGGGGCGAAGTCGCGGCGGTGCGTGCCAGCATGTCAGCCATGCCCAAGGCGTGGCCGAGTGTCAGTTGCAGTCGCCCGGGATCGAGAGGCAGCGTGTGATAATCGTAAAAATGGCGAGAAATCAGCTCGCATAGATCCGGTCTGTTCACCGCCTCGGCAGGCAGCAAGCCGATCCATTCCATGGGACGTTGTGCGGTGAAAAGATCCCTGATCGAGGATAAGTCGTTTTGCAGGGTGGAACCGAAGTAAACCATTCCAACCTTGAAACGATGTTGATCGATGAGATCCTTGGCTTCGTTCAGATCGCCGGTGGAAATAATCGTCCAATCCAAGGCCCGCATGGAATCGAGCGATTCGTTCCGAGCGGCCGAAAAATTGAAGCACAGTACCTTGCGCATATCCATATGTTGTCCTTCCTGGTTCACAAATCGTGGAACTACCGAGAAGTTAGGATTCTTGGAATCCATAGATCGGATGCCTGTCACCCGTATATTATACGGTTTCGGTGAATTACGATCGGGTCAGTGGCGGACTACACCGCAGCCTGAAAATTTGCCGATCTACATCATATAATCTCAGGGTCCACGGAACGGCGCAAGAACCCGACGGCCAAAAGCGCCGTTCGCATGTTGTGAACGGTGCAGGCGAAGGCACCTCCATGTGCCGGGATTAAGGGGAATTTATAGTTCACACGGCTTTTCGGAAGACTATTTCGCCGACTTCGACATCCGCGTCAACGGTGTCGCCCGGTGCGATCCTGCCGGCCAGGATATCCTGCGCCAAGGGGTTCTCGAGCTGTTGCTGAATGGCGCGCTTCAGCGGGCGTGCCCCGTATACCGGATCGAATCCGGCCTCGCCCAGCTTGTCCAGAGCGGCTTCGCTGACTTCGAGCGCGATCTCGCGGTCGGCCAGGCGGTTTTGCAGGTAGCCGATCTGGATGCGGCTGATGGCGCGGATCTGCTCTTTGACCAGCGGATGGAAAACCACCACTTCGTCGATACGGTTAATGAATTCCGGCCTGAAGTAGTGGGTTACCACCTCCATGACCGCAGCCTTCATCCGCTGATAATTCTCCTCGCCGGCCAGCTCCTGAATGCGGTCGGACCCCAGGTTCGACGTCATCACGATGACGGTGTTGCGGAAGTCCACGGTGCGGCCGTGGCCGTCGGTGAGCCGTCCGTCGTCGAGTACCTGCAGCAGGATGTTGAACACTTCGGGATGTGCTTTTTCCACCTCGTCCAGCAGGATCACCGAGTAGGGTCTGCGGCGCACCGCTTCGGTCAGATAACCTCCTTCCTCGTAACCGACATAACCCGGCGGCGCCCCGATCAGACGGGCGACCGAATGTTTCTCCATGAATTCCGACATGTCGATCCGAACCATGGCTTCCTCGGTGTCGAACAGGAACTCGGCCAAGGCCTTGCACAGCTCTGTCTTGCCCACACCGGTCGGACCCAGGAACAGGAAGGAACCGTTCGGCCTGCGCGGATCGGCGAGACCGGCACGGGAGCGGCGGATGGCGTCCGAGACCGCCTTGATCGCCTCCTGTTGACCCACGACTCTCCGAGCCAGGTTCTCCTCCATGTGGAGCAGTTTTTCACGTTCGCCCTCGAGCATTTTCGACACCGGAATACCGGTCCACTTGGAGACCACTTCGGCGATTTCCTCGTCGGTGACCTTGTTGCGCATCAGCTTGGTTTCCTGCATCTCGGCCTGAGTGGCGAGATCCAGTTCCTTTTGCAGCTTGGGAATTTCGCCGTATTGTAGTTCCGACATGCGGGCGAGATCGCCGTTGCGCCGTGCCGCATCCAAATCGAGCTTCGCCCGTTCCAGCTGCTCCTTGATCGCGGCCGTGCCTTGCAGGGCGGCTTTTTCCGACTTCCAGATCTCTTCGAGTTCCGCGTACTCTCTTTCCAGTTCGGAGATGTTGTCCTGCAGGGTTTCCAAGCGTTTTCGCGATGCCTCGTCGGTTTCCTTTTTCAAGGCCTCGCGCTCGATCTTGAGCTGAATCAGGCGGCGATCCAGCCGATCCATTTCTTCCGGTTTGGAATCGATTTCCATGCGGATGCGGCTGGCGGCCTCGTCCACCAGGTCGATAGCCTTGTCCGGCAGATTGCGGTCGGTGATATAGCGGTGCGACAGGGTCGCCGCCGCCACGATCGCAGGGTCGGTGATGGTGACGCCATGGTGCACCTCGTATTTTTCCTTGAGCCCGCGCAGGATCGCGATAGTGTCTTCGACGCTGGGTTCATCCACCAGCACTTTCTGAAAGCGCCGTTCCAAGGCGGCATCCTTTTCGATGTACTGCCGGTATTCGTCGAGCGTCGTGGCGCCGATGCAGTGCAGTTCGCCCCGAGCCAAAGCGGGCTTCAGCATATTGCCGGCGTCGATGGCGCCTTCCGCCCGCCCCGCGCCGACCAGGGTGTGCAGCTCATCGATGAAGAGGATGATCTTGCCCTCCTGCTTCGCGATATCGTTCAACAGCGCTTTCATCCGTTCCTCGAATTCGCCGCGAAACTTGGTGCCGGCGATCAGGGCCGCCATGTCCAAAGCCAATAGACGCTTGCCTTTCATGCCTTCCGGCACTTCGCCGTTGACGATGCGCTGCGCCAGGCCTTCGACAATGGCGGTTTTGCCGACGCCGGGCTCGCCGATCAATACGGGGTTGTTCTTGGTGCGGCGTTGCAGAACCTGGATGGTGCGGCGAATTTCGTCGTCGCGCCCGATCACCGGATCAAGCTTGCCCTGCTCGGCGCGCTCGGTGAGGTCGATGGTGAATTTCTGAAGCGCCTGGCGTTGTTCTTCCGCATTTGCATCGTCCGCCTTCTGGCCACCGCGGATCTGTTCGATGCTTTGCTCCAATTTGTTTCGGTCCAGCCCTTCTTTCCGCAGCAAATCGCTGAGCTGGCCTCGATCTTCGATAGCCGCCAGGACGAACATTTCGCTGGTGATGAACGTGTCGCCGCGTTTTTGCGCCAGCTTGTCGGTCAGATTCAGCAGCCGGCCCAGCTCGTTCGATATTTGGACGTCTCCTCCGATGCCTTCCACGCGGGGCATGCGGCGGAGCGCTTCTTCCAGAGAGCCGCGAAGCTGGTTGACGTTGACGCCGCATTGTGACAGCAGGGGGCGCACGGTTCCGCCTTCCTGGTCGAGCAAGGCCGCCATGACATGAACCGGTTCGATGAACTGATGGTCGTGCCCCAAAGCCAGGCTTTGCGCTTCGGCGAGGGCGGCTTGGAATTTACTGGTCAGTTTGTCCATTCGCATCGGAAAAATGCCTTTAGTTGCTTAATCGAGATGACTCAATAGATTGGGGTGCGGTGCCTGGTTTTCAAGCGAAGCCGTCGCCGACAGTCGGCTTAAGGACGCTCTGGATAAGCCCTCTCCTTCCGGGACAAATCGGCACGACTGCCGATTTGCACGCGTGAGCGCCGCTTGCGGCTCCGCACAGGGAATGTGCGGAGTGATTGGGTTGGGAGAGGGCCTGTTGGATCAATTGGTTGCACAGGTCGCTTCTCCGAATTGGAGACTTAATCGGAGCTTCCTTAAATGCCCTGCGGAAGACGTTCTGGCAAAGCTGAAACTTGAGACGCGGCTTTGACGTGTGTCTGAGCTTTATAATACGATCGCCTACCATTTTTCATACTTGCGCCTAATTTCGATGCAGGACGTAGACGTATCCCTCATCGCCGTAATTTATCCGGCTTCCGGAATCCGAGGCCGTCTCTCGGCGATAGCCCGACCTGCCCGTTTTTTGCTACCGCCGTTCGACGGAAAAACAGGCCGCCATGGCTGAGACGACGGCTTTAAACGCGAGAAGTTTTTCGGGACTCGGAGCAGGTTTTTTCTACCATCTTTTAGCCACATCGATATACGGCTTCGGAATCTCCCTCCTGCTCGATTTCGGTACCCATAAGATTTTCCTGTATTGCAGCGCCGCTGCCGTCTTCGGCCTGACGTTCTTGTTCCGCGGCGGTTTGCGATCCGATCGGCCAATGGCCGTTCTCCTTTTTCTCGTCGTTCTGCTGACGGTACAGGGTTATCTCATGGAACCGAGTGGCAGGACGGATTTTCGCTTCCTGGAGCATCTATTGCTGCCGGTGGCGGCGGTTGCCGGTGTCGTTCTGCTGCCCGAGCAGCTGGGCAACCGTGCTCGACTGACCCATAAGGCCATGCTTGCCGGGCTGGCGGTCGTATACGTCATCGCTCAATGGATCGGTTTTGAGGTATATCCCGAAAAATTCGGTCTATTTTCGAATCTCCATTTTTTGGCGCTCTATTGCGTGTTGACGCTGCCGATCCTGTTCTATTTTTCGGTTGTGCATGGCGGGGGACTGAGGTGGTTATTCATATTGGCGGCGATCGGCGATGCGCTGCTGCTGCTGAAGACTCAGTCCAGGCCGGGGTTTCTGGCGCTTATGGCAGGTTCGTTTGCGATGCTTCCGTTCTTGCCGGCCAGGTACCGGTGGACGGCCTTCGCGGCCATACTCATTGTTCCCGGCGTGTTGTACATATCCGGAATTTACGGGTTCGATGCCAGGGTCGACGACCTCTTCGGTAATTTGCTCAAGGAAGAGCGGGTAGCAATCTGGACGGAGACCGCCGAGATGCAGCGGGCGAGCTCGCCTCGCCAATGGGTTTTCGGGCACGGGTTCGGACAGTTCTATCAGGATTACCAGGGGTATTCCAGTTTTCACCCGGTGGTCGATTTTTCCTTTCCGCATAATTTCCTGCTGGAACTGCTGTACAGCCATGGGTTGGTGGGGCTCATTCTAATAATCTCCGCCTATGGGCTGTTTTTCGCGGCACTTGTGGTCCACACGCTGAACGCACGAGATTCCGTCCGTAAGCAAGCAGGCATTCTTTTGGTTGTCGTGACGACGGTCCATCTGGTACATGCCTTTCTTACCCTGCCTTTTTTCTCCCGATCGACGCTTTATCCGCTCAGCCTCCTTTTGGGGGCCGGTTTTCGTTTCTTCAAAAGCAATCGATTGAATGGATAGGTCTCGCTTTCCGCTGGTTGGTGTGGTTATTCCGAATTTCAACGGGATCCAATTATTGCGCCGCAATCTGCCGTTCGTGATTCGGGCGGCCGCCGCTTATCCCGGTGCATGCTCGATCATCGTGGTGGATGACGGTTCGCGAGACGGAAGTGTCGAGATGCTCCGGACCGAGTTTCCTAGTGTTTACGTGGTCGTCCATGAAGCCAATCGTGGATTCGCTGAAGCGATCCATTCGGGCGTCGATGCCGCCGAAGCGGAGTTTCTGATCTTTCTGAATTCCGATGTGCGTCCGGAGGAAGATTTCATGGCGCCTTTGATCCGGCATCTGGAAACGGCAGGGGTTTTCTCCGTGTCGCCATTGGTGATGGACGAGAACGGACGGGTAAGCCCGGTGTCGTGGCGGTGTTTCCGGATAAAACGGGGCCGGCTTAGATCGGTGCGTTGGAGCTTCGACGACTTGAAGCCTGCAAGGCCGATAGAAAGCTTATTCGCCTCGGGGGGGTCGGTGGCGCTGCGAAAATCGATGTTTGCGGCTCTCGGCGGTTATTTGCCGCTTTACAAGCCCTTCTATTCGGAAGACTTCGATTTGGGTTTGCGTGCCTGGAAACGCGGATGGCGCACGCTCTTGGAGCCCGCCAGCCGGGTAGTGCATGAAAAGAAAGGTTCCATCTCGGAAAACGTGGCTGCAAACCGGGTCAGAAAAACCCGGGTGCGCAATCGATTTCTGCTCGAATGGATACATCTGCCGGGCAGGGACCTGATGTTCTCTCTCGTGCCGGGCTATCTGCTTCAGTTTATCGGCCGCTTGCTGCGGTTCGACAGGGTCTATGCGGCAGGTTTCTTTGCCGCGTTGCGCCGCCTTCCGGACGCGTTCCGGGTGCGTGCGGAGATCCGAAAGCATCAGGTTTGGGACTTCTGGCAAATCATCGATTCCATCGAAACGAACTTCAAATCCGGCGTTGACGGGCAGGCCTGACCGGTTGTTCATTGCACGATTTTATCTATTGAGGACTTGTTTGGTGTGAGCAGTCCACTTTTCACTATCTTCATTCCCACCTATAACCGCGCCGGACTGTTGCCTAGGGCTTTATCGAGCATCGAAGCTCAAACCGACCGGGACTTCGAAGTCGTTATCGTCGATGACGGCTCGACCGATGATACTGCCGCCGTCGTGGCGGGTTGGAAAGCGGGTGTTGATTTTCCCGTTACTTACGTGAAGCAGAGTAATCAGGGCAAGCACGCCGCGCACAATAAAGGGCTCGAACTGGCGACGGGACGGCTGTTTTTCAATCTCGATTCGGATGATCGTCTCCTGCCGGATACCTTGGAACGCATCCGGCGACACTGGGAGTCCATTCCCGAAGCGGAGCGCGAGCGTTTCGCCGGCGTCGAAGGCTTGGTCGAGAGTATGGACGGGCAGCGGCTGTTGACGATTCCTTATCCGCACAACCCGTTCGATGCGAGTTTTCTGGATGTGCGTTATCGCTTGGGGATAGGCGGCGACAAAAAGCACGCAATTCGGACCGACATCGCCTGTCGGTTTCCGTATCCGGTTTTTCCCGGTGAAAGGCATATCCGGCCGTCGTTCACCTGGAAACGAATTTCCCACGATTATGTCTTTCGTTGCGTCAACGAACCTTTCCAACAGGTGGAGTATCAGGCCGAGGGGCTGTCGTCCGACCGTTTTCGCCTGCGCATGCGCAATCCGCGCGGATTCCAGCTCTATTATCTGGAGGACGTGACCGTGCACCGGCCCTGGCTTAGCCGCCGCCAACTGCGGCGCAGCATGGTCGATTTCATCCGTTTCTCGTTTCACGCCGGGGACGGTCTTTTCCGGCAGGGAAGGCTGGTGCACTGCGATCCCTTGTGGCTGATGCTGCTGCCGGCCGGCTTCGGCCGGTTGCTGGTGGACCGGTATCGGTTGCGCTACAAAAAGGGTTATAAGGCGAATCGGAAAGAATCGCGCAACTGACGGAGCGGCCTCACAGCCACTCGGCGCGTTTTAAGCGTCGATACAGCCAAATGCAGCCGATCAAGGTTCCCGTCAAAGCGGTGGGGTAGCCGAACCGGGAATCGAGCTCGGGCATGAATTTGAAGTTCATGCCGTACATGCTGAACACCATGGTCGGCAACGCCAAAATGGCTCCCCATCCTGCCAGACGCTTGACCACTTCATTCTGTCTGACCGTGATCAGGGCGAGGTTCGCCTGCATGGCATCCGACAGGGTTTCGCGCATGGTGTCGGTGGCGCGAATGATTCGGTGCACGTGGTCGAGTACGTCGCGAAAATAAACGCGGAGGTCCTTGGACACGATTTCCGGGTGAAGCCGCATCAGCGCATTGCAGATGTCCAGTAACGGCATTGCGGCATTGCGTAGCCGCAGCAAGCAGCGTTTGAGGTCGTACAGGCGCTCCATCGCATCGCGGTGCAAACGGCATTCGAAAATGTCTTCTTCCAATTTTTCGAGCAGCGATTGGTAATGCTCGACGACCGGCATGAAGTTGTCGACCACCAGATCGAGAAGAGCGTATAGTGCGAATCCGGGGCCCTTGGCCAGGAGTTGCGGCATGCTTTCGCAACGGGCCCGCGCGCGGCCGTAGCCCAGAGATGATTGATGGCGGATCGATACCAGAAACTGCTTGCCGAGGAACAGATGCGTTTCGCCGAAATGAACCTTACCTTCCCTGAGCTCTACGGTATGCAGGACTACGAACAAGGATCCGCGGTATTCTTCCAATTTCGGTCGTTGATGTGCGGATCGGGCATCTTCCACCGCAAGCTCGTGCAGGCCGAACTCCTGTTGCAGTTGCAGCAACTCTTTCGGGTCGGGTTCGGTCAGTCCTACCCAAACGAAGGTATCCGGTTTCGCCAGCAGTTCGCTGACGTCTTCGATGTTGACATCAGCGGCTCGTTGTCCTTCGCGATAGGCGGCGCATCTGATATACACATTTAATCCTTTTGAATCCCGTGTAACGAATTGATCATGGTTTTTATCCGTATTAGTTACTTATAATATGGCCAACTGGATGGGTTTCCACTTTGTAGGCTCTTCATGGTCGATGCACAACGCGTGATCGGTGCCTCGCGAACGACTGGCGTTCTCCGCGGCGCTTCTGTTTCTGCCGTATTGGTTTTGGGTGTCGCGTTTTATTTTACTCCGCTGAATGTTTGGCTCGCCCAAGGGATGATACTCAAGACTGAATTGGCAGATTACGGACTGGCCGCCCCCCTCGTATTCACCTCGGTCGGTGCCGCACTGACGGCGATCGGAACGCCTCGCCTGGTTTTGTGTTCACTTGGCGGATTGGCGTTCGGCTTCGCTTGGGGGCTGGTGTGGAGCCAGCTGGCGACGGTTCTGGGTTCATACGCAACGCTCCTGCTCATTCGCAAATTCGGCATAGGCTTTGGGCTGAAAAAAGTTCGCCAGTTTGAGCGATTCGCACGGCAGATAGAGCGTCACGGCGTGTTGGCCGTGGTGCTGATTCGACAGCTACCCTTGAACGGCTTCTACAATAATGTGCTGCTGGGAATGACGGATGTGGCTCACCTGGATTTTATCGTGGGGAGCTTCATCGGTTTCTTGCCTATGGGGATAACCGCCTGTCTGATCGGTGCCGGATTGCTTCAGTCCAATTTTGCCAAAGCAACCGAATATATTGCCTTGGCCTTGGCGTCGTCGGTGATTCTGGGATTTTTGCTGAAACGGCTCCATGACTTCGTATACGCCAGGAATGCCGAGTTGCCTTTGCTGACGGATGAGGATTCATGATCGGTTGTGACGAACGTGTGCCCGACGGCTCGCTTGCGATTAATGCAGGGAATTCGTGAAGATTTGCGAGCGGATTCATCGAGGCCCCCAAATTTCGTGACGCCTGCCCAAATTGGTCTTTTCATGTCCGGTGCCGAAACGCCGGACCTCCCCGCGGCTTGCGCGGGGAGGTCCGGCAGGCCAGTCCCCCGAACGGCAGACGAGCTTGTTTGGAATCTCTGAATCCGAGCCGTCGATGAATTCGAGCCGCACCGACCTGGCTTTGTTTCTGGCGACTTCGGGCCATAGCGGTGTCGATCGGATTATGCGCAATCTGGTGCCGGAGTTTGCCGGGTGCGGTTTGCACATTGACCTCCTAAAGGTGGACGGGCACGGCCCCTACTGGGACCCGTTGCCGCACAACGTCCGAACGGTCGACCTGGGCGTTTCCCATGTCAACACCGCTTTACCCGTCCTGATCCGCTATTTGCGTCGTAACCGGCCCAGGGTATTGTTGAGCGACAAGGACAAGGTGAACCGTACGGCTTTGACGGCGCGTACGCTGGCCCGGGTCGATACCCGCGTGGTGGTGCGGATAGGCACGACGGTCTCCAAGAATCTCGAACGCCGCGGCTGGTGGGCACGAAACGGCCAATTGGCTTCGATCCGCCTTTTCTACCGCCACGCCGACGGAATTCTGACGCCATCCGAAGGTGCGGCGGAAGATCTGGCCAAAATAGCCGGGTTGCCGATGGAGGCGGTCACCGTGGTGACCAGTCCGGTGCTGACGGACGGTTTCGCGGCGCTGGCCGATCAGGCGGTCGACCATCCCTGGTTCGCGCCGGGGGAGCCGCCGGTGATCCTCGGCGTGGGCGAATTGTGCGCGCGCAAGGATTTCGCCACCCTGCTGAAGGCTTTCGCGGAACTTCGAAGTGTCCGTCCTTGCCGTCTGATCATCGGCGGCGAAGGCCGGCAGCGCGATAAACTCCTTAAACTGGCCGGTGATCTCGGCGTGTCGGATGACGTGGATTTTCCGGGGTTTCTATCCAATCCTTACGCCTATATGCGCCGAGCCAAAGTCTTTGCTCTCACCTCGATCTGTGAAGGTATGCCGGTCGTGCTGATCGAGGCCATGGCCTGCGGCACGCCCGTGGTATCGACCGATTGCCCCAGCGGCCCGAAGGAAGTGCTCGGAGGCGGTCGCTACGGCGCTTTGGTGGCCGTCGGCGATTCCTCGGCGTTCGCGGGGAAATTGGCCGAAATGCTGGATCGTCCAACTTCGCCCGAAGCCTTGTGCGAGGCCACGGCACCTTACACCATTTCGAACAGCGCACGGCAATATTTGAGGGCTCTTGGCCTGTCGAGAGGAGAGAGCTGATGGAACGCCGTCTGGCGGTACTGATTTCGTTTTCCGGCGCCGGCGGCGTGGAACGGATGATCATGAATCTGCTGCCGGCGTTCCTGCAGGCGGGGGTGTGCGTGGATCTTCTGGCCATCTTGCGCAAACCGGCACCCGAACTGATCCGACTGAACGGTTCGGGTTTGCGGGTTCTGGACCTGGGGGTAGGGCACACGGCCCTGGCCGTGCCGGAGCTGATCCGCTACCTCAAGACCGAAAGGCCGTTCGCCCTACTGGCCGCCAAGGACCGCGCCATCCGTGCCGCGGTACTCGCCAAGCGCTTGAGCAGGGTCGAGACCCGCTTGGTGGGGCGCCTGGGGACTCACCTTTCGGCCGCCATGGCGAACAAGCCGGCTTTGGTTCGTTGGGCGCGGCAGTGGCCGATGCGCGAAATGTATTCGGCAGTGGACCGTATCGTTGCAGTCTCCGATGGCGTCGCGGCAGACACGCGGCAAATTGCAAAGCTGCCTCCGGAAAAAATCGTGGTGATCCGAAATCCGGTCATCACGCCGCAAATGTTGGAAAAGAGCCGAATGTCTCCGGATCATCCCTGGTTCGAGTCGCCGGAGGTACCCGTCATCCTAGGCGCGGGACGCCTGACGCGGCAGAAGGACTTCGCAACCCTGATCCGCGCCTTCGCCGGCGTCCGGGCCGCCGTGAATTCGCGACTGGTGGTTCTGGGCGAAGGCCGGCTGCGCTCCGTGCTGGAAAAGCTGGCACGGGAACTGGGTGTCGCCGATGCGGTTTCTCTTCCCGGTCACGTGGCCAATCCTTATGCCTTTATGGCGCGGAGTTCGCTGTTCGTTTTGTCGTCGGCCTGGGAAGGTTCGCCCAACGTGCTGACCGAGGCATTGACCCTGGGCACGCCGGTGGTTTCCACCGACTGTCCCAGCGGTCCGCGGGAGATACTGCGGGACGGCCGTTTCGGTCCGCTGGTGCCGGTGGGCGATGCGGAGCGGTTGGCCGAGGCAATGTTGAGTACCCTGCGCTCACCGATGGATAGCAAGCTTCTCCGCGAGGCCGCAGCGGAATACACGGTGGAGCGCAGTGCAGCGCGCTACATGGAAGTGTTGGGCTTTGATCGGTGATGCGATACCGCGTGCTAAACTGGCCTATGAACACTTGGCCGATGCCGAGCTTGGCGTTGGGAGCAAAGCCGTTACCGCGAGCTGCGCGTCATTGCCGAAGGCTCGTTGGCGCCGATCCGTTTCCCTGAGGCGGCTGTGGATTTGGCTGAATTGACGCGCTCATTTCGTTCTCGCTTTTTCTTCCGATTCGTTTGAATGGCCTCACCCCCCCTCCCGCAATGAGGGAAAACGGAATACAGACCCAAACCCATGCTTCTGTCCCTGAGATACAACTTTCTGTTCGTCCATATCGCCAAAACCGGCGGCACCAGCATCCGCAACGCCTTGTGGCGGCAGAAGTGGACCGATCCTTACCGAATTCCGCAGTTTCTCTGCAGCAAGCTGAGCGCGATGACCGGCCACAAGATCGGAGCCAAGTTCCCGCGCCACGCCAAGATCATCGCCGCCAAGGAAATGCTGCCGCGGGAGGTCTTCGAAAGCTTGTTCAAGTTCGCTTTCGTGCGAAACCCCTGGGATTTGCAGGTGAGTTCCTATCACCATATCCGTCGCGAACGGCCCCAGCTGATTACTCACATCGACAGCTTCGAAGCCTTTCTTCGCTGGAAATTCGATCCGGCCCGGCCACCCCAGTATCACGCCGATATGTCGACGGAGCTGCAAAGCGATTATGTGGTCGATCTTCACGGCAATATCGTCGTCGATTTTCTCGGCCGTTACGAATTCCTGGCCGAGGACTTCGATACCGCCTGCAAGCGGATCGGCATCAAAACCCCGAAACTTCCCCACAGACGTAAAGCGACCGACCGCCGGAAGGACTATAGGGATTACTATGACGATGTCACCGCAGCGCTTGTCGCGGAGCATTACCGGCCCGACATCGAGCGATTCGGATACCGGTTCGACGAGCCTCTGGCCTCCCGACTGACCGGTTGAGATGTATCCGTCGCTGCATATCCTGGGCAGCCGCCAGTTCGGCGGCGCCGACCAGTTCTACGTGCGTCTTCTGGGCGCGTTGCATGAAGCCGGGCAGCGGGTCATCGCGGTCAACAGGTCCGGCAGTCCGGTGGCCGAAGCCCTTAAATCCAGCTTCATCGAGCAGGTACATCTGCCGCTTGCCAATCAGTGGGATCTCTGGTCGGTGTGGCGGATTCGCGAACTGGTGGCTCGCCGTCAGCCGTGCATCGTCCAGACCTATATGGGGAGGGCAACGCGCCTGACCCGCTTGCCTTCCGCGACGAAAGCCGTGCATATCGCCCGCTTGGGCGGGTTCTACAAGATCGACGGCTACTACCGGCATGCCCATGCCTGGGTGGGCAACACACAAGCCATCTGCGACTTCCTCGTGAGGTCGGGAATACCCGCGAACCGGGTGTTTCACATCGGCAATTTCGTGCCGGAACCCGCTGTCTTTTCAAGTCAAGACGTCCAGGCCTTACGACATGAACACGATGTTCCCGGTGATGCCTTCGTACTGTTTGCATTGGGGCGGCTGATCGACAAAAAGGGCTTCGACGATTTGCTGCACGCTTTCGCCGAGCTGCCGGCCGAATCGAGCGGACGTCCGCTGTTCCTGCTCGTCGCCGGGGACGGGCCCGCGGCCGATCGCCTGAAAGCGCTGAGCGAGAGTCTTGGGCTCGGCTCGCGCGTTCGCTGGCTGGGCTGGCAACAACCCGAGCCGTTTTACGCCGCTGCCGATTTGTTCGTCTGCCCCTCGCGCCATGAACCGCTGGGCAATGTCATCCTGGAGGCCTGGAATTACCGTTTGCCGGTGGTCAGCACGGCTACCGACGGTGCTGTGGAGCTGGTCGACGAGGGACGAACCGGGCTTCTGGCGCCGTGCGGCGATCCCGCGGCACTGGCGGCGCGGATCCGGGAGGCATCGAGACTGTCCGATAATGACAGAAAGGCGCTCGGCGAAGCCGGCCATAGCTGCCTGCAAAGCCGGTACAGCCGCGCGGCAGTGGTCGACGCCTACCTGGAGCTTTATCAGCGCCTCATGGCGGAGAGAGGCTGCTGAACGATGCCGGGCATCGGATCTCCGCCGAAAAGCATCCTGATTATACGGCTGAGCGCCATCGGCGATGTCATCATGGCTTCGGGACTTATCCCTGCGCTGCGCGCGGCTTATCCGGATGCCCGGATTGCCTGGCTGACGGAATCGACGAATTCCGATCTGCTGCGGCACAACCCGCGTCTCGATCAGGTTTTTTTATGGCCGCGGGGCCGCTGGCGGCAGTTGCGCCGGGAGCGTCGCTACCGCGAACTCTGGCGGGAAGCTCGCGGTTTGGTCGGAGCGCTTCGAGCCGAACGCTTCGAATGGGTCATCGATCTCCAGGGTTTGATCAAAAGCGGAATCTGGGCCTGGCTTTCGCGTGGGCGGCGGCGCGTCGGTCTCGGATCGCGCGAGGGCAGTCAATTCCTGATGACGGAGATTGCCGATCGCCGCGTGAATGACGTCCGCATCGGCAAGGAATACCGGAAGCTGGCCGAAACCTTGACCGGTCGGGCCGATACGTTCGCGCTCGACATCGCCGTTTCGGACGACGACCGAAAAGGGGCGAAAGAACTGCTGGAGTCGACCGGCGTGATCGGGAAATATGCCGTGATTTGCCCGTTCACCACTCGGCCGCAAAAGCATTGGTTTGACGAGCGCTGGGCGGAGTTGGCGGCTCGGCTGGCCGGCGAGCGCCGGCTTGCCGTCGTTATGTTAGGCGGGCCGGCTGACAAGGCGCGCGCAGAGAGTATCGCCGCGCAGACGCCGGGTCTCGTCGATCTGGCCGGCCGGACCAACCTGGGGCAATGCGCGGCGGTTGTTGAAAAGGCAAAGCTATTGATCGGCGTCGATACCGGGCTGACCCATCTCGGTATCGCTTTGAGCGTTCCGACTGTGGCGATCTTCGGTTCCACCCGGCCCTATTTGGACACCGGCCGCCCCACGGCGAGAGTGCTTTACGAACCCCTCGACTGTTCGCCCTGCCGCCGTCGTCCGACCTGCGGCGGGACGTTCGATTGCATGAAAGCGCACACGGTCGAGTCGGTGCTGACGGCGATCGAAACATTGGAGAGTATCGGGGAACATAAGGGCGAATGACGGGAATGGCACCGCATGTGATGGGCACGGCCTGTCGGCCTTTGCCCATCCTACAGCTCGGCAACTCGGTAAGATGGGCACAACTAGCCGGGAGCAAATTTGGACAGCCGGCGGCTGGCCCGCAGGGCGAACCCCAGGGAAGGGGTGAGCACAAATTTGTCGGGAGCAAATTTGGACAGCCGGCGGCTGGCCCGCAGGGCGAACCCCAGGGAAGGGGTGAGCAATGTATACCATGCCCATCTTTCCGGAACTAAAGATCATGAAGGTACTGCACGTGGAAATGGGGCGGCACCTATACGGCGGTGCCCGGCAGGTGGCTTACCTTCTCAACGGCTTGAGCCGGTTTCCCGGCCGGCATGTGCTGGCGTGCGGCGACGGTGCCGAGATCGTCGGGGCTGTGCAAAATCCCGCGGTCGAGATTCGGCCGCTTCCTTTCCGGGGCGATGCCGATGTCGTTTTCATCGGCCGATTGCGGCGTCTGATCCGAAACGAAAATCCGAATGTCCTGCACATTCACAGCCGCCGCGGCGATCTCCTCGCCGCACTCGCCGGACGACTGGAAAAAGTCCCGATGATCCATAGCCGGAGAGTGGACAATCCGCCGCGCTGGGTCGACACCCGCGTCAAATTCCCCCTGTTCGAAACCATCGTTACCATATCGGAAGGCATACGCGCGGTGCTGATCGAAGCCGGCGTGCGGCCCGAGCGGGTGATCTGCGTTCCCAGCGCTGTCGATACCGGACGCTATCGCCCGGTGCGCGACGAAGGCTGGTTTCGCTTGGAATTCGGCCTTGCCCAAGACGAGACGGCGTTCGGCATGATAGCCCAGATGATCGCCCGCAAGGGGCATGACGTGTTATTCGACGCCTTGCCGGAGGTGCTGGCGCAGCATCCGAAAACGCGGGTCCTGCTGTTCGGCCAGGGGCCCATGGAGGACGAACTTCGGACATCTGTACGGGACCGCGGACTCCAGAGCGCCGTGACTTTTGCCGGCTATCGGAACGACATGGCGCGGGTGATCCCTTGTCTCGATCTCGTGGTTCATCCGGCCTGGATGGAGGGCCTCGGCGTTTCTCTACTGGAGGCTGCGGCTTGCGCGGTTCCGATCGTGGCGACGCGCGCCGGCGGCATGCCCGAAATCGTGCAGGACGGCATCAATGGCCGCCTGATCGACCCCGGCGACTCGGCGGCATTGGCGTCCGCCCTTGTCGATCTGCTGAACGATACGGCATTGCGCCGACAACTCGGACATGCCGGGCGGCGCCTGGTTCTCGAACGATTTTCGGTCGACGCCATGGTGGAAGGGAACTATCGGGTTTATCGGTCCGTATCGGGCGGAGCAAACCTCGGCGCGGATAGCGATGCGTGACGCGTCGGACGGATTCGCTTGGAAGGACTCTCGAATCACAAAAGCGCCGAACCAGGCGACCAGGACGCCGGTATAATCTGACATTTTGGGATCCCGGGCGACGGCTCCGGCAACCCTTAACCGATTAGAAACTGGAAAAGCCAATGAATTCCGACCGTCCTGGTTCTTATTTCCGTCACCTTACGGGTGAATCCGCTATGCGCACGATCGCACGGCGGGTGGGTTCAACCGCCGTTGCCGGGTTCAGTTCTCATTCTGCCGGCACCCTCTCATGAGCGAAAAACAAACCGATCGAAAGCCACTCACCGGTGGAATGATCATCTATCGGCGGCTGCTCAAATATGCCTTCCCCTACTGGAAAATGTTCCTGGCGTCGATACTGGCGATGATCGCCTACGCTTCGCTGGGACCCGCGTTCGCCAAGCTGATCCAACCGCTCATCGACGGCAGTTTCATCGAGAACGACCCGGAAATTCTGCGCCAGGCGCCCTTCATATTGCTGGGGCTGTCGCTTGCCCGGGGTATTGCCGGATTTGCCGGGGATTATTGTTCGGGCTGGGTCGGACGGCGGGTGATTGCGGATCTTCGCCGGGATTTGTTCGACCAGTTCCTGAATCTTCCCTGTACCTATTACGACCATGCCTCGTCGGGGCAGTTGCTCGCCAAGTTGCTCTATAACACCGAGCAGGTGGCGAATTCTCTGACGAAAGGCGTGGTCGCAGTTTTCAAGGATGGATTGACCATCGTCGGTCTCACCCTGTTGATGGTTTACGAAAATGCCTTGTTGTCCCTGGTTTTCATGGTGGTCGGCCCGGTGCTCGGCATCAGCATTCGCCAGGTCAGCAAGCGTTTTCGCAAGATCAGCATGCGTATCCAGGAGTCCATGGGCAACGTCGGCCACGTCGCGCAGGAAGTGATCGATGCCCAGCGCATCGTCAAGGTGTTCAATGGGAAAGGTTATGAAACCCAGAAATTCGCCCGGGAGAATGAACGCAACCAGCGGCGTCAGATGAAGCTGATCGTGACCGACGCCGCCGCCGGCGCGCTTATCCAGCTCATCTATATCAGCGGGTTCGCGGCGATCTTGTACGTGGTTTCCCTGGACTCGGTACGCCACACAATCACGCCCGGCAGTCTGATCGCCTTTATCGCGGCTATGGCGATGATGCTCAGCCCGATCAAGCGTGCCACCCAGGTCGTCAATATCATGCAGAAGGGCATTGCCGCCGGCGATAGCATTTTCGAGCTGCTGGACAAGGCACGCGAGCACGATGGCGGAACGCAGGTACTGGACGCGGTAAAGGGACATATCGAATACAAAAGCGTCAGCCTCGCCTATCGCGAGGGCGGAGATTACGCGCTCAATAATGTCGATCTGACCCTAATGCCGGGCGAAACCATCGCCTTGGTCGGGCAGTCGGGCAGCGGAAAAACCTCGCTGATACGCCTGCTGCCCCGTCTTTACGAGCCGACCCGGGGCGAAATTCGCCTGGACGGGCGCGACATCCGGGAATTCACCCTGGAAAGCCTGCGCCGGCACATCGCTTACGTGGGGCAGGAAGTCACCTTGTTCAACGATACCGTAGCCAACAATATCGCTTACGGCAGCCGGGAATCGGTGAGCCCGGAAGAGATTCGGCAGGCGGCCGGGACCGCCCACGCACTGGACTTTATCGAGGGGCTGCCGCAAGGTTTCGAAACGGTTGTCGGGCAGCAGGGCATCGTGCTGTCGGGCGGACAACGGCAACGCATCGCCATCGCGCGCGCCGTGCTCAAAAATGCCCCCATACTGATACTCGACGAGGCGACATCGGCACTCGACGCGGAATCCGAGCGGCACGTCCAGGAGGCGCTGGAGGTATTGATGAAAGGCCGGACCACCCTGGTCATCGCTCACCGTTTGTCCACTATCCAGAACGCGGACCGAATTTATGTCATGCGGGACGGCCGCATCATCGAAAGCGGCACGCATGAACAACTGCTGCGCGGAAAGTCCTATTACGCGGAACTCCATCGCTTGCAGTTCGAGCATAAGGCGATCCGGCCGATTTCCCAGGTACACGCGATGCCGTGAAAAATTTGGCGAGTTTCGGAGATTTCGGGTGCAATTTGCTGACTAAAGTCAAGAGAGATATTGCGGTTTTGATCGTTTCGTCCTATGGTGTGACGGCTCGCAAAAGCGCCAACTTAGGGCGCGGAAGTTGAGTCGATCGAAACTACAAGAAGAGGAGGAGAGAGATCATGATGCAATTGCTGGTCGGATTGACGGTGATCTTCGTCGTATTTGTGATCTACGAGGTGTTCAAGACCGTGTCTCGGGTGGACCGCACGCCATCTCCCGCCGCGTCGCCCGAGCCGAAAGCCGAGGAAGCCGCCGTCGCGCCGGTTGTTGCCGAAGCTGCCGAGCCCGCCGAATCCAGGCCTGCCCAAGCCGAACGCGGCGTACAGTTGCGCAACCCGGATACCGGTGAAGTCTCCCCGGCGCCGACAAATTATCGTTTCGCCAAGAAATGGGTTAAAGAAGCCTTGGTTGCGGAAGGACTGTTGGATCGCGTCTATAAGCCCGCCGAGCTTAACGAGGCCGTTACCGGGAAGATCAAAGACGCTTTGGACAAGCTCAAGACCCTGGAAAAATATCGGGCTTGAGCGCGCCGTAGCGCCAAACGAAGTTTTCAGTCGTTTTGAATCAGGGCGACGGCTGACTCGCCTCCGTTGTGTACCTCGGCCGTCCATCCTCGCCGGGTTTCCGGCAATCGCTTAGTCCAGCCCCAGCTTTTTGAGCTTGTAGCGCAAGGCGCGGAAAGTAACCCCAAGCTGTTTCGCGGCCGCTGTCCGGTTCCACCGGGTTTTTTCCAGCGCTTTGACGATCGCCTGCTTTTCGACCTCGTCCATATAGTTTTCCAGCGACAGGACGTGTTCCCCGACGGGACGCTCTTCCCTCGCCGCCGGCGAAGCGGTTTCGGTCGTTTCAGGAAGGTTCAGGTCATCGGCCAGAATGCGATGGCCGTCGCAAAGTGCGACTGCGCGTTCCAGAATATTTTCCAGCTCGCGCACGTTGCCGGGAAACGGATAGCTCAGGAGCGCGTTCAAGGCTTCCGGGCTCAGTTCGATCTTGCCATCGCCTGCGGATGTGAGCTTCCCGAGGATATGATCGACCAGGGCCGGAATATCGCTGCGGCGCTCGCGCAAGGGCGGAACATGCATTTCGATCACGTTGATCCGGTAAAAAAGATCTTGCCGGAAATCGCCGTTTCGGACCATTTTCGCGAGATTCTTGTGGGTTGCGCTCACGATCCGTACGTCCACCGGGATTTCTCGGGACTCGCCCAACGGCCGAACCGATTTTTCCTGGATCGCGCGCAAGAGTTTGACCTGTAGCGACAGCGGCAGGTCGGCAACTTCGTCCAGAAACAGCGTGCCTCCGTGAGCCGCCTGAAATAATCCCTGCTTGTCCCCCACCGCTCCGGTAAAACTGCCTTTCTTGTGGCCGAAAAATTCGCTTTCCATGAGGTCGTGAGGTATCGCGCCGCAGTTTACGGCGACGAACGGCTTTTCCGATCGCGGGCTCATGGCATGAATGAGCCTTGCAACCAACTCCTTGCCCGTGCCCGATTCGCCGCTGATGAAGATAGGCGCCTGGTTGCGCGCCAGCTTGGTGATCTTGGAGCGGATTTCCCGCATCTTCTGCGAATCGCCGAGCAGGATATGGCGGGAACGGCGATCCCGCCCCTCTTGCTTCGCGAGCTTGAGGGCAGTATTGATGAGGCTCCGCAGAACTTGGAGATCCAGCGGCTTGGAGACGAAGTCGAAGGCGCCGTTCTTCAAGGCGCGGATCGCCGATTCCATATTGCCGTGGGCGGTAATGACCGCGACCGGCAGGGCCGGGTGGTTGAATTGTATGTACTCTACCAGGTCCAGCCCGTCGCCGTCGGGCAGTCTCATGTCCGTCAGGCACAGATCGAAACGCCGGTTTTGCAGGAGATCCTTTGCCTGTCGCAATCCTCCGGCCGACAGTACTTCGATATCCATACGCGCGAGCGTAATTTCCAGCAGTTCGCGGATGGCGGGTTCGTCATCGACGACGAGAGCGGAAGGTCTATTCATAATTCGATCGTGGTTTTTTCGGCATCGGCCAGACGGAGCCGGAAGCAACCACCGCCGGCGAATAATTCATACTCCAGTTTAGCCTGGTTGAGCTCGGCCAACTCGCGTGCGATAAACAGCCCGAGACCGGTGCCGCTGGCGGAGGTGGTGAAGAAAGGCTCGAACATCTGCTGAACGGTCTGGGCATCGATCGGGGATGCGTGATCCACGACTTCAATGCAGGGTTCGCCCCGCTGGCGTCTGGCGCGAACTCGGATCGGCCCGCGTTGCGGTTCGCCGTATTTCAGCGCGTTCGAGAACAGATTTTCTAGAATCTGCTTAAGATGGCTGGGATCCACCAAAACCAGTGCACTGTTGATCTCGACTTCGAGTCGAAATGCGGTTTCAGGTACTCCCTGAGCCATCCGATAGTCGCGCAGGAATTTTTTCAGACTGGACGCCAAAGGCAGGATTTCCCGTTTCGACTGGCCCCGCCGCGAGATTTGAAGCACGTTTTCGACGATGACGTTAACCCGTGCGGTATGGTCGAGGATGATTTGCGTCAGACGCCGGTCCTGCGACTCCAGCGAAGGACATTCGGCCAATAGCTGAGCGGCGTGGCTTATGGCGGTCAGTGGGTTTCGAATCTCATGGGCGATGCTGGCGGTAAGGCGCCCGAGAGAGGCCAGCTTGCTCTGCTGGACCCGCTGGTTGTACAGGATATTGTCCTCCAGAAATGCCATATAGCTCGGAGGCCAGGTACGCCCTAGACGGGTAAAGCGAATTTGTACGGGTTGTCCCGAGCGCGTGCCGAGGCTTGCTGTTCCGGGGGTGGGATCGTCCAGCCAATCCCAGAACAGTTCGGACAGCTCCGGGCAGGCGGTTTCCAGATGCCGAGCTTTCGAGGGTATGCCGAGAAGCCGAGCGGCAGAATCGTTCATCATCCGGATGCGGTGTTGCTCGTCGATGACCACTATGCCCGATTGCAGGTGACGGATGATGAATTCATTGAGCTGCTGAAGGTTGGCCAGATCGATGCTGCGCTGCGCTGCGATCGCTTCGCTCTGTTCGGCGCGCCTGGCCAGCACCAGGGCAAGGAGCGCGATGCCGAAGAATGAAGCTCCCAGCATCCCGGCATAGGTGTAGGCTGCGTCGAAAGTTCCGGTCAGACCGGCGTACGCTTCCTCCCCGAGTACCGCGACGCTGGCCAGCGCGGCCAGCAGCAAAGCGCAGCGGCCGCCGGTCAAGATGCCTCCGGCCGCCACCGACAAGGCCAGCAGGAGGCCGACTCCGCTCTCCACGCCTCCCGACGCATACATGATGCTTGGGATCAAGACCACATCGGCCAGCACGTGCAGTTGGGCTTGAAGCGGGAAAGCCGGACGCCGCAGGAGCAGCGGCACGGCCAAGAAAAAAATCGACCCCAGATAGAGGCTGCTGGCGGTTGCGTACAATCCGGGGTCGTGTTTTCCGAGCGATGAAGGCAGCGCGCCCAGAAAAAACAGGAACGCCAGGACGCTGCCCAGCGTCAGACGATATAGGAGATAAACGGTTAGCGACTGCCAGGCTTGATTTTCAGGGATGCGGTAATGTTTGGAGAGCGGGCAGGGCGATATTTGCGTAAAGTCGAAGTCCATCGTCCGTTGCAACTCTTGAACGCCGCAAAGCCTCGTATCCGGACGTTCAGCCGCTGGCGCGAACCCGTGCAACCGAACGGGCATTCGACAGGCGAGATAGTCCGGCCGGAAGCGGCGGTTCACCCGGTGTGATGGCCGGTACGTAGTGTCGTGGCATGGTCGCAGTGCGGTTTCGGAGCGGGTCTATTAAAATATCCGTAGCCATTAAGAGTAGCATCGATTTTGCGGTTGATGCCCGGCGCGAGTGCTAAACGGAGTGTCCGATGAACCTACATGAGTATCAGGCGAAACAGTTGTTCGCGTCTTACGGCTTGCCGGTCCCCCGCGGCAAACCTGCTTTTTCCGAGCGAGAAGCGGCCGAAGCGGCAACCTCTCTGGGAGGCGAGCGGTGGGTGGTGAAAGCCCAAGTCCATGCCGGGGGACGGGGTAAGGCGGGCGGCGTCAAGCTGGTCGACAGCGTCGACGCAGTCGGAACCGCGGCGGGTCAATTGCTGGGTTCGCGCCTGGTTACGGCGCAGACCGGCAGCGCCGGATTGCCGGTCAATGCCGTTCTGGTCGAGGAAGTCCGCCCGATCGCCCGGGAGCTTTACCTGAGCGTGGTAGTGGACCGGGCCAGTGCCAGGGTACTGTTTTTGGCCTCCGCTGCCGGCGGAATGGAAATCGAAGAAGTCGCCGCGCAGCATCCGGAGCAAATTCTGAGCCTGACGGTCGATCCGGCGGCAGGGCTTCAAGCCTACCAGTGCCGGGAAATCGGCTTTGGCCTGGGGCTCCGGGGGGAGCAGGTCAATGCCCTGACCAAGATTGTGAGCGGCATGTACCGGCTGTTTCTGGACAAGGATTTGAGCCAGATCGAGATCAATCCGCTGGTGGTGACGGAAGATGGCGCGCTGCTGGTCCTGGACGCCAAAATCAACATCGACGACAACGCCCTGTTCGCCCACACCGATTTGGCGGAACTCCGCGACCCGGCCCAGGAAGATGCCAAGGAATCCGCAGCCCGCCGGCATGGGCTCAGCTATGTCACGCTGGACGGCAATATCGGCTGCATGGTGAACGGTGCGGGTCTGGCCATGGCGACCATGGACGTCATCAAGCTTTACGGTGGCGAGCCGGCCAATTTCCTGGACGTGGGCGGCGGAACCACGGCGGAGAAGGTTGCCGAGGCGTTCAAACTGATCTTGTCCGATGCTAACGTGAAAGCCGTTCTGGTGAACATCTTCGGCGGCATCGTGCGTTGTAACCTGATCGCCGAGGGTATTATCTCGGCCGTCAAGGAGGTGCACGTCCGAATACCGGTGGTGGTCAGGCTTGAAGGAACCAATGCCGAAGAGGGCCGGCGCTTGCTCGATAAGTCCGGCTTGGCGCTGATGACCGCGTCGGATTTGGACGAAGCGGCGAAGAAGGCTGTGGAGGCTGCACGATGAGCATACTCGTCGACAAGAACACCAAGGTCATTTGCCAGGGATTCACCGGCAAACAGGCCACTTTTCATTCTGAGCAGTGCCTGGAATACGGCACCCGGCTGGTCGGCGGCGTGACGCCGGGGCGCGGCGGTCAAACCCATCTGAATTTGCCGGTGTTCGACACGGTGAAGCAGGCGGTGCGCGAAACCGGCGCTACCGCCAGCATGATTTACGTGCCCCCGCCGTTCGCGGCCGATGCCATTTTGGAAGCGGCCGACGCAGGGATCAAAGTGATCGTCTGCATCACCGAGGGCATTCCCGTCCTGCATATGCTCAGGGTCAAGGCGGCGCTGGCCCATTACGATGCTGCCCTTATCGGTCCCAACTGCCCCGGCGTGATCACGCCCGGCGAGTGCAAGATCGGCATCATGCCGGGCTTCATTCATCAAAAGGGCTCTGTAGGTATCGTTTCCCGCTCGGGTACGCTGACTTACGAAGCCGTGCATCAAACCACCAGGGCCGGGCTCGGCCAGAGCACTTGCGTCGGCATCGGCGGAGATCCCATCAAGGGACTCGATTTCATCGACCTCCTGGCTTTATTCCAGCATGACGATCAAACCAAGGGCATCATTCTGGTCGGGGAAATCGGCGGCAGCGCCGAGGAAGAAGCGGCCGAATACATCAAGGCGCACGTCACCAAGCCGGTCGTCGGTTACATCGCCGGTCTCACGGCGCCGCCCGGAAAGCGCATGGGCCATGCGGGCGCGATCATTACCGGCGGCAAAGGTACGGGGAAGAGCAAAGTCGCGGCCCTGCGGGCGGCGGGGGTCGAAGTCGTCGATACGCCCTCGGATATGGGGCAGCGGATGAGCGCGTTATTGAGCGGGCATTGATGGAAGGCGTGGCAATTCGGCTAACCGCCGGTCGGGAATATCGTTACCTAATCTCGGCATAGGATGGGCGGGGAGCTGAAACGCAATGAGCTTCACGTGATTATTTGTATATTGAGCTTCGATGCCCAACATCTAATATCCATACTATAAGCTTATCGTCTTCAATTTCATAAACAATACGATATGTTCCAACTCTTGTTCTATAGGCATTTTCGGTGCCGACAAGCTTTTTTGTATCTGGGCCTCTGGGAGTTAACCTAAGGTAATTAAGTTTCTGGTCGATTCGGCTTCGTATGTCGCCTGGCAATTTTTGATATGCCTTCTCCGCTTTCGTGCTGAATCTACTCCCTTCTCGCTCCAAAAAGGGCTATTCTTAGAGGAGAGAAGTTGACCAATTTGTGGAAGGGAGGCGGTTATGAACCGAAGAATCCGTATCCAACGGTTGGCCCCTCAAGACCGGGAGGAGTGGCAGAAGCAGTATTACCGGCACAAGGAGCAACGTCCCCGGCGTCGTCTCACGGCCTTGAAGGCCGTTTGGGACGGCCAGACTTTGGCGGACGTGTGCCGGACTCGGCACCTTCGCCGCAAGACGCTGGAGCATTGGCTGGATTGGTATCTTCATGGGGGCTTTAAGACGCTGCTGGCCCCGGAGCGGCGACGTGTTCCCCAAGCCCTGTCCTGCCAGCAACGGCGAGTCTTGCGTTACATCCTGCTGCATAAGACGCCGGCCGATTATGGCCTGGACAGCTATCAATGGACGGCCCGGCGGGCGCAGGCCCTCATCGCCGCCAAGTGGAATATTCATCTGGGGTTGGGGCGCCTGTACCCACTGTTTGATCAGTTCGGGCTTTCCCACCAGCGGGTGCATCGGGACTATGGGCCGCCTCGACCGCGGCTACAGGCGGCCTTCGTGGACGCCCTGGAAAAAAAAGGTGGAGGAAGCCAGGTCTTCGGACCGCGCTCGGGTGGCGCTGGATGAGTTTGCCCTGCGCTCCGTTCCGGATACGCATTACGCTTGGGCCGAGCGGAATACCGCGCCCAGGGTGCCCAGCGACGAACGCCAGCGGACCCGGCTGAATGGTTTTCTGACCGTCGATTTGCACCGGGGGCTCACCGGGGTTCAATTCCGCTCCCAGGGCAAAACCGGCGATGTCGTCTTCGTCGTGGTGCTGACGGTGCTGCGCTACGTACAGCAAGGGTGCCATTGGATCACCCTGATTCTGGACAATGCCCGCACCCATCGGTACGCCCTGGGAGTGGCCGCAAGGGAGTTGCTGTCGGAGATCGCCGAACTCGCCCACTGGGCGGACTTGAAAGCCACCACGGTGGAGTTTCCGCATACCCCCCGTACTCGCCCGCTCTCAACCCGGCCGAGTATCTGATCCATTGGGTTCGCCAAGAGACTCTTTATCATCTACCCTGCACCTTCACGCTCCAGGAAAAGGCGGATCGCGTTCGTCACCATCTCGCCCAGGCGCCGCCCTTCACTCCCGAACAAATGCAAAGCTCCTGCGCCATATTTACAAGTTGCCAAAGGATAAAACAGTAAAATGGCCCAAATTGGAATGAGAAGGGAGTAAACGCTTAACCACGTCCGTCGGCAAAAGATTACCAACCTACTGTCGTACCTCGGAGCGCTACATCAAACCCGAAAAAGTTTAATCTCCCATCATTCTGCGCTGATCCGGCATGATGGTCTCCAGCCTGAACGAATAACCGCCGTGTTTGCGGTCGGCAAAAAATAGACGCAGTGAACGATAGACCGTTTCAAAGGAAATTTCGGTCCAGGGAATTTCGTCTTCCCTGAACAGGCGCGCTTCCAGGGTTTCCGAGCCGGCGGAGTAGCGTTCTTCCAGCATCTGGGCGCGAAAGAACACATATACTTGCGAAATGTGGGGCAGGCTGAAAATCGTGTACACCGAGTCGAGTTCCACTTCGATGTTGGCTTCTTCGCGAGCTTCGCGGCGGGCTGCATCCGGCAGGGTTTCGCCGAGTTCCATGAAGCCTGCCGGCAGGGTCCAGTAGCCGAGGCGCGGTTCGATGGCGCGCTTGCACAGCAATATCCGGTCCTGCCACACCGGAATACATCCGGCGATCAGCTTCGGGTTCTGATAATGGATGGTCCCGCAGGCATCGCAGATGTGGCGCGGGCGATCATCGCCCTCGGGGATGCCTCTCCTGAGCGAAGTGCCGCAGTGTGTGCAATAGTTCATCGGCCGTATCGTGAATTAAGCAGGGGCCGGGTTTCGTGACCGGATCACGAAAAATCCGCCCGTTGTGGGGTTTTCATCAGGCGATCATGCTCGAAATCAATTGATCCTCGAGTTCGATGCGCATCGCCAATTCCTCGCCGAGCTTGGACAAGTCATCCTTCAGGTGGGCTTCGACCGCGTCCTCAGTCAGCGCTTCGTACTTGTCGTTGAAATCCACCGCCACATCGGTGGTTTCGGCAATGCGAGGGTAAATGTTTTCCGCTACTTCGAGCACTTTCCGCCGGCGCTCGGTGCCGTCGATGATACGTTGGTAAATGCCGAAATGTCCCAAGGAAATGTAATCGATCAGCAATTGGCAAAACTCCTGAATCTTCGACCGCAGCGGCTGATCCACGGAAAATGGCTTCATTCCAGCGATTGTGCAATACAGAGACCATACCTGCCGCCTCTCTTCCAAAAGTTCCTCGATCATTCTATTCGTGTTGTGCCTGCGTTCGTTCACGGTCGCGCTCATCATGACTATTCCTGATTTTTCTTTTCGAGAAAGGCGGGCATACATTATGCCATCTTCAGCAGAGGAACAATCCTCTGACGCGAAGTCGAACACCTATAGGTGCTGTGCCGGGGTTCCGGCGCGTCGTGGCGAAACACGGGAGAGCCGGGGACAAGGTCGGGTCGTTTAAGGAAGCCTTGAATACGCCCTCTCCCGCTGGGAGAAGGTTGGGTGATGGTCTGTTGGATCAATCAGTTGCGGCAGGCCGCTTCTCCGAATTGGGGACTAATCAGAGCTTTCTTAAGAGTCGGTAGATCGGGTTTCCGTGGAAAGGAGGCGCGAGAATTCCTCGATCGATTGCGGACGTTGCGAGGGATCGACGATCAAGGCCAAATCGATGGCCTGCAGCAAATCCTGCGGATAGCGGCGTTTGAATGCCTTGACCGCCGGAATGAGGTTGTCGCGTTCGGCGCGAATCGGTGCCGCGGGAGGGGCGATGCCGTCCAGGCACATCCGCATGGTTGCGCCGATCGCGTAGATGTCGCTCCACGGGCCGATGGCGCCGTCGTCCTGGTACTGTTCGATGGGGGAAAAGCCGTTGGTCAGAACCTTGCCGATGCGGGCATGTTCCTCGTACGGGTAAGGCTGCGAAGCTCCGAAATCCAGCAAGAGTGGATCGCCGCCGGAGCGGATCAGAATATTCTGCGGCTTGATATCGAGGTGCAGCAGCCCGTTTTCGTGAATCGTTCGGAGGCCATCGAGGAGTGCCGGAAACACCATGCGCAGGAACTGATCGCTCACCCCGCCCTTCTTTTCCTTCAGCAGGTAATCGCCGAGTATTTTGCCGTACTCGAAAGTCATGACCAGGTAGACCGTGGAGTTGGCCTGAAAGAAGTTCAACACCTCGACGATATTGCGGTGCTTGAATTTGGTGAGGACCTTGGCTTCTTCCAGAAACAGCCGCCGACCGCGCAAGAACATCGAGCGAGTTTCCTCGCTGTTCGGCATGACATGATTTTCGGGCGTGCGGTGCGCCAGGCGGCGCGGCAGGTACTCCTTGATGGCGACCTGGTGCTGATCGGCGAGCTGGCGGGCGAGGTAGACCGAACTGAATCCGCCGCCGGCCAAAGGGCGCTCGATCATGTATTGATCGAGGATCGTCCCCGATTTCAGAAAGTACAATTCTTTGGGATACTTGTCCGAAGAATTGGGCCAGAGTTTCTGCATGGGAAGATTCAGCTTAATATTTCAGGGTTTTTGATCTCTTAACCTAATCAGTATAAAGCAAGATATTTTCCATGATCCGCAGCATGACCGCTTTTGCCAGCGGCGAACGAGAAATTCAGGACTGGCTGTTCACCTGGGAGGTGCGTTCGGTGAATCACCGCTACCTCGATCTTTCCCTACGCTTGCCGGACGCATTCCGTTTTCTGGAGCCGGCCGCGCGCAGCCGCATCGGCTCGCTCATCAACCGGGGACGCCTGGACTGTGTATTGTCCTGCAAGAAAAGTATCGAAGGCGGAGCCGACATCCATGTGAACCGCGAACTGGTGGCCAAACTATTGGCAGCCGCCCGCGAGGTGTACGATCTGAGCGATCGGCCCTTGGCCGGTTTCAGCGCCCTGGATGTCTTGAAATGGCCGGGCGCCCTGCATGAACCCGAAGCCGACCGCGAGCAACTGGCCGCCGAAATTGTCGACCTCTTGGCCGAGGTGCTGAAGCAAGCCATAGCCGTGCGGGAAAACGAGGGACGCCAATTGGCCGTGTTACTGAAGGAGCGCTGTCTCAAGCTGAAGGAGCACGTGTCGGCGGTGCGGGCGCGTATGCCGGAAGTGCTTCGGGCCATTCGGGAGAGAATCGTCGCACGGCTGGCCGAAATTTCGGCTAATCCCGATGTCGAGCGGCTGGAGCAGGAAATGGTCTACCTCGCCCAGAAGCTGGACGTGGATGAGGAACTGGACCGCCTCGACGCTCATGTCGACGAGATGCTGCGGGCCCTGAGCCAGAAAGAGCCGGTCGGCCGTCGTCTCGATTTCCTGCTCCAGGAAATGAACCGCGAAGCCAATACGCTGGGCTCGAAATCCGCCGACGCGGAAACGACCAAGGCCTCGGTCGAGATGAAAGTGCTGATCGAACAGATGAGAGAACAGGCTCAGAACATCGAGTAGCGTTTCACGCCATTTCACGAGACCCGACAAAGCCGATGATAAGATCACCGACCGAACATGGATCAATCCCGACTCAACTGGATTCGCGATTTCACTTGGAACATCGTCGGCGGAGCGGACGAATCTTCGACAACACCGATATCGCGACCTCTGTCTGGGGTTTGAGGAGCCGCAAGGCCGGAGCTCGCCAAGACAAGGTGCAACTTGTCAGCACCACCCAATGTTTTAAGCCCTTGCGCTTCGCTTCGGACGATGCGGCGCGAACTGTTCAACCGCGTCGGCAGCGATATTCATGACCGCTTCTACGGCATCCGGCGCGAGATGGAGCAAATCCTAAAGGTATTCATGGACCACAATGTGTTCCGCGGACGCTTCGAAGCCGCTTCGTACCCTGGAGCAGATCCGCGCGGATATTCTCGCCCTGGAACGGGATACCGAGGGTTTGTTGCAACGTGTTTTGGAGGATTCCTCGTGAGCGTCGAAGAGCAAGTCATCGCCACCCTGCGAATGCTGCCGCCGGAGCGGCAGGCCGAAGTGCTGGATTTCGCGGAATTTCTGAGGCAACGTAGCTTGCCGTCCAAGGAGCCGCGCCCCTTCGGCTTGTGCGCCGGCCAAATTCAGGTGCCGGACGATTTTGACGCGCCTTAGCCCGAAGACGTGCTGAGATCGTTCGAGTCATGAACCTGCTGCTGGATACCCATATTTTCCTCTGGTTCATCGCCGGCGACCCGCGCCTGGACCGTGCCGTGACGGATCGAATTCGAAACCCGGCACTCGCACGCGAGCGGCGAGGAGCTTCGGGTTGCGCATTTCGGCGTCAATTTGCATGTGGCAGGGAGTTCAGGGAAGCCAAAGACCCGCAAATGTCGTCAAAAATAGCCGGAGCCTCTGTTGCTGTTCCATAAGGGGATATTCGTGTAGTTTGCTGAAATGCTACAGAATTCCGGAAACTGCTGATCGTTCATAACGACAGCTTTCGGCCGCTGATCGATTTTGGAGCTTAGAGCGGAAGTTAGACATGTACGCCGGCAAACATCCGCCTTTTTCCGGCCGGGAAATAAGGCCAGCCCTTGCATCCGGCCGATTTTTGGCTAAGCTGAACGCGACTGCACGGAATTGGGGAAGGTTCCGCTAAAAATCACAAAGAAGCGGTCTTCTGTGCCCGGCTTAGGCCGGGTTTCTTTTTGTCCACAGGTCAGTCGCGCTGGAGACGGCCGATATTCGATTAACCAAACAACGCGCGTTGAGACTGTCCCGCAAAAGCGGCGGCATAGAGCATTTTTCGATTCGGTGTAAGGGATCCCGATATGTAGGTCGGCAATCCTTTGCCGACGTACCGGCTCAGCAAAGGGCTTTGTCGGCAAGGGATTGCCGACCTACGTCTTCCTTCCCGACACGAATCCGTACACCGACATGAAAAACGCTCTAAGCCGGCCGGAGGATGGCGTAGAAAACATACGGTGCGATGGCGATCCAGATAAGAACCAGCACCCATACTCGTCCGCGCGAAATTCGATAATCGGCGAGCAATTCCGACCATGGACGGCCGGCCACAAAATGGAAGAACAGGAATTCGAAAGCTACGGTGAGCGTCATCCATAAAAGCCCGATGGAAAGGGCCTCGCGGCCGGAGTCCGGCGGCCAGAATCGTACGAATGCCCAAATGATTCCACCCAGAAGGACCATTCCGCTCAAAGTGGAGACCTGATGGGCGCGCAGATCGGAGAGATACCGCCCATAAGTCAGATCGCGCAAGGCGCCGTTTGCCACGGAGACGATCAGCATCGTGAGCCACGCCATCAAAACTTTCAGCATTTTCGTACGCCTTCGGTTTCAGCTTCACTGCGTCATCGGCGGATGATCCATCCGTCGCCGCATCGGCGATTACGGTTTCAGCAGGATAAGTCGAACGTTCTTTGATCTTTCGACCCTCGCGCAAGCCCGCGTGGAGGAGAAAAAATCCGCATCCATCCTTTTCAAGGCCCGAGATGCTTCCTGAGAAATCCCAGCAGATCCTGCCAGGCTTGCTCGGCCTCGATGCGCTCCGGCGGCGTCGTGCTGTCCCCCAGGTAAGGCGTGTAAACAAGAAAAGCATGCCGCGACCGTGGATAGATTTTCAGTGTGGCCGGCAGCCGGGCTTTTTCCAACTCGGCCTTGAGCCGGTGCGCTTGTTCGGGCGGGACGATGTCGTCCCGGCCGCCCTGCAAGATCAATACCGGCGCGTTTAAGTTCGGAATCTGATCCAGTGCATGACGGGTTGAAAATGCCCGCGGTTTGTCTTCCGGGCCGTTACCGTAGACTCGCCGGGTCAGTGGGTCGCGGCCCAACTTTCCGGTCTGGCCGAGATGCTGCCACCAGCCGTAAATATCCATGACACCGTCGGCCGTGACGACCGCATCGACCTCGCGATGACGGGCCGCTGCCAGCACACTGATCAGGGCGCCGTGAGAGACACCGACCATAGCCAGTTTGCGGCCGTTGATACCGGACACCCGGTTCAGCAGCGGCAGTGCATTCAACACGTCGCGTACTTCGCCCGCCGCCACTTCGATAGTGCCCTCCGAGCCGTCCTCTCCGCGATAGGAGGGGGCGAAAACGGCAAAGCGGGTCCGGGCGAGGCGGGCGCAGGCCCGCATGTGCTCCTTGGTAATGCCCGCAACGCCGTCATGATTAAAGAGAATCAATGGGCGTCGGTCGCTGCCGCGAGGCAGAAATAGCAATCCTTTGACTTTCAGACCATCGCTGGGATAAGTCCAGACCGCGACGGGGATACCGCCGATTTGACCGGCCGGTTCTTCGGTGACGCCCGCGATTCGAGCCGCGGCAGGCTGCCACTGGACTAGGGCCAGGCAAAGGATAGCCAAGCGTTTCCGGATCGCACGGCCGAGGTTCGGGTCAAGGATGGCGAACGTTCGGTAAAGCTTGCTCCGGGGATTGCGCCGCGTTCCTGCGGTCATGATCACGGTTGGTGGTCAGTGCTAAACTTCGGTTTGCCGTCGCTCCGCAGGCGGACCGGCCGAGTCGAAACGACCCGGCCGGGATACGGGAATCGTAAGCGATGTAGCCATGGTAGCCGAACATACCGCAGCGAGCGACAGATGATTTGGAGATTCACCATTGACCAATTTTCAGTAGGGAAAGGGAAAGCGAATGGCAAAACCTGAGAACGCTGTTTTTGCGCTGTTGATCGGAATTTCCGCCTTGGCGGTTAATCAAGCCTGGGCAGGAAGAGGGGGGAGCGGTGAACGGCAGCTCGATAGACCGCGGGAAGGACGATATCAGGAGCAGATCCAGGACCTTCGGCAGGAGCGGAAAAGTTTTCAGCAAGAATCCCGGAGCGAAACCCGGGAGCGTGCGCGGGACAGGGGAGTCGGACGGGAGGGTATGCGTCCGAGTCAAGAGGAGGGGCGGCGTGGATCACTGATGACGCCGGACGAGCGTGAGGGATCTCGGAACCAATACCGGGAGCTGCGCGAAGAAAGAAAGAGCCTGCGCGGGACGACCGACGGCGCCGGTTCGGGCAGAGGCAGGCGGGGTGAAGGTACGAATAGATAATCCCGGAATCGGCAGTTGACCGCTTGGCCGGCGTAGAAACGCCGCGGGCATTCCGGCCGTTGTCTCTTCCAACGCTTTCAGACTAACCAGTTCCGGATCGAGCGAGAAGGACCGCGATATAACCCGGCTCAGTATCGTCGTCGGCCGGGTGTACGAGGCTTTCCTGCCTAGGGAATCGTTAGGATAAATCCATGACTCGATGGTCATACGCTTTATGAAAGACGCTTCAATCGATTACTCCCTTCTCGCTCCAAAAAGGGCTATTCTTAGAGGAGAGAAGTTGACCAATTTGTGGAAGGGAGGCGGTTATGAACCGAAGAATCCGTATCCAACGGTTGGCCCCTCAAGACCGGGAGGAGTGGCAGAAGCAGTATTACCGGCACAAGGAGCAACGTCCCCGGCGTCGTCTCACGGCCTTGAAGGCCGTTTGGGACGGCCAGACTTTGGCGGACGTGTGCCGGACTCAGCACCTTCGCCGCAAGACGCTGGAGCATTGGCTGGATTGGTATCTTCATGGGGGCTTTAAGACGCTGCTGGCCCCGGAGCGGCGACGTGTTCCCCAAGCCCTGTCCTGCCAGCAACGGCGAGTCTTGCGTTACATCCTGCTGCATAAGACGCCGGCCGATTATGGCCTGGACAGCTATCAATGGACGGCCCGGCGGGCGCAGGCCCTCATCGCCGCCAAGTGGAATATTCATCTGGGGTTGGGGCGCCTGTACCCACTGTTTGATCAGTTCGGGCTTTCCCACCAGCGGGTGCATCGGGACTATGGGCCGCCTCGACCGCGGCTACAGGCGGCCTTCGTGGACGCCCTGGAAAAAAAAGGTGGAGGAAGCCAGGTCTTCGGACCGCGCTCGGGTGGCGCTGGATGAGTTTGCCCTGCGCTCCGTGCCGGATACGCATTACGCGTGGGCCGAGCGGAATACCGCGCCCAGGGTGCCCAGCGACGAACGCCAGCGGACCCGGCTGAATGGTTTTCTGACCGTCGATTTGCACCGGGGGCTCACCGGGGTTCAATTCCGCTCCCAGGGCAAAACCGGCGATGTCGTCTTCGTCGTGGTGCTGACGGTGCTGCGCTACGTACAGCAAGGGTGCCATTGGATCACCCTGATTCTGGACAATGCCCGCACCCATCGGCACGCCCTGGAAGTGGCCGCAAGGGAGTTGCTGTCGGAGATCGCCGAACTCGCCCACTGGCCGGACTTGAAAGCCACCACGGTGGAGTTTCCGCATACCCCCCCCGTACTCGCCCGCTCTCAACCCGGCCGAGTATCTGATCCATTGGGTTCGCCAAGAGACGCTTTATCATCTACCCTGCACCTTCACGCTCCAGGAAAAGGCGGATCGCGTTCGTCACCATCTCGCCCAGGCGCCGCCCTTCACTCCCGAACAAATGCAAAAGCTCCTGCGCCATATTTACAAGTTGCCAAAGGATAAAACAGTAAAATGGCCCAAACTGGAGTGAGAAGGGAGTAAAGGAGATTCGAAATTGGACTATCGATTCGGCTTTCTTCGCGTTCCATAATCGAATTTCGATATTTGCTACGGATGGGAGAAATCATCTGGCAACCATAGTCAACTTAGGATAATTGCAGTATTGGGCAGGGCGTTTTGAGAGTTTAGTATTATGAGCCTCGGAACCCCGACCGGCCCGGCCTTTATTTGGGCCGATGTTCCTTCGGCTTTCCGGGGGCGGCGCTTTCGGCCCGGCATTTCGTAAAGCCGAATCGCGCGCAACCGAGGTTTGAAAGGTCCGGCGAGTCGTATCGCGATCGAAGGCAGGACAAGCCAAAAGCCCGGGTGAAATGGATAAGCCTGGATGTGATTGAAAGCCAGAGGAGCTTATGGTGGTTTCATCTAAATTTCTGGGAGCAACGGACATGAACCGACTTGAACCCTCTATTGCCGGCCGGGAGGGACGAGACGAGCGTCCTCCGCCCGTGCGTATCATTCGGTTGATTTATGACGGTGGGGGATTGCGCCGCATCATATCCCGCCAATTGGGATGCTTTCCCGATCTGGACGTCAAAAGAGCCCAAGGGGAAAGCGAGGCCGCGTTTCGTCGGCGTGCCGGCTTGACCCGGGGCGGTTCGGACCCCGGCTGAAGAGCCTGGCTTGGGCTACTCGCATTTCGGTGCGGGCGAATTTGCTCCTGCCATCGCTCCGTGACATGGCGAAAGCAGCCTTTCTTTAGCGTTTAGAAAAAAGTTATCGCCATGGATCTGTCTCAAGAATGACATGAGGCCACGATGAATATTATTTGCCTCTGTTCAATGATTTAGGTGCGGGAATAAGCGATTTTACGTACGCATTTAAACTTATTTGCTAAAGGAATGTATCGGTCTAATTTGAAATCATCTAAATACTGAGTAACTTCCTCGGCGGAAAACCTCGCGCGCACGAATTATGTCGGACGCTTGGATATCTTGGCTCCTCCCCCGCTCCGGCGGGGAGTTTTTTGTGCCAGGGTAGCCTGAAGTATGTTTGGCAAATCGCCCTATCAAGCCGGATCGGAACATTCCCCGATTAGGTATGTCTCAGCAAAAACCACGTTATATGAACAAGAGGAGAGGTTATCCCTAATAGGGCTATGCGCTTGGTCGGGTTCGCGATCTTGTCCGCTTTGCTGATTGCATGCGATCGCCACGGCGATCCCGTGGCGGTATCCGGCGGAAATCCGGAACTAGGGCGGGAAGCCGCTTCCCGCTACGGCTGCGGATCTTGCCATGTCATTCCGGGAATCGAGGGCGCGAACGGCTTGGTGGGCCCGCCCTTGAGCGGGATCGCCAACCGGGTCTACATCGCCGGCGTGCTGGCCAACACACCGGAGAATCTGATGCGCTGGATTCAGGATCCGCTCGCTATCGATCCTTTAACCGCCATGCCGGACACGGGTGTGACCGCGGAAGATGCCAGGCATCTCGCCAGCTTTCTCTATACGTTGCGGTAGACGGCTGAATCGCACGACCTCGGCGGCGTGACGTGCTAAGCTAACGCCTTTTCGTCCGTACGCGGCGGCAAGAATAGGAAACCGTCGTTCGTCGAATGACCGTAAAGACCCTCTCCGAATCGTTCTTAGGCACATGAGTATCGGCACGCTGTTTATCGTTTCGGCCCCGTCCGGGGCGGGAAAAACCAGTTTGGTCACGGCTTTGCGGGAAAGTCTCGAGGGTTTCACGGTGTCGGTGTCGCATACCACGCGGACGCAGCGTCCGGGCGAAGTCCACGGCAGGGATTATTTTTTCGTGGACCATGCCGAATTCGAACGGATGATCGCGGCGGACGGGTTTCTGGAGCATGCCAGGGTGTTCGACAATTATTACGGAACCGCACGGACGACCGTAGAAACGGCTTTGTCCGAAGGGCAGGACGTTCTGCTCGAAATCGACTGGCAGGGCGCTCGCCAAATCCGGTCCCTGATGCCCGATAGCATTTCCATCTTCATCCTGCCGCCCTCGCGCCGCACTCTGGAGGAACGGCTGAAGGCGCGCGGCCAGGACGATCCGGATACCATCGCCCGCCGCATGCGCGATGCCATCTCGGAGATGTCTCATTACAGCGAGTACGACTACCTCGTCGTCAACGACGACTTCGATCGGGCTGTCGCAGAGCTTCGCAGCATCGTGATCGCCAGCCGGCTCAGGACCAGGCGGCAGTTCGAGGCATGCAAAGACCTGATTGCCGGCCTGTTGGCCTGATGTTCTGGGCGATAAACCGCCATTGAAACAACGCAGGCATTGCAGCCACCGTTTTGCGATCGGCATCCGGCCGACCTTCAGGAAGCGCTGATCAAGTCGATTCCGTTCATACCTTGCGGTCGTCCCTTCTGCAGGGGAGCGACAACAAGCACCTCTTCCCGATGTCCTGCAACGATACGCCTGCGTCCGGCATTGGCTGCACTGCCGGTTCGCGGAATTCTTTAGCTAGCGGATTCTTTCGGAGGGGGCTGTATTTCATGCCTCGTCGTCGGAAATCTCCGTGTATCCGCATTTCTCGGCTTGCGCCAATGTCCTTCCCCCCTCCGTTCATGGTCTTGCCTGACACGAGACCGTAACGTTTTCGTAATACCCGGTACACAAAATCGTCATACGGATCTGGCAAATTCCTCGACCAAGAAAAATGAGGTTTTTCGGTGCGGTCGATGCACCGCGAACTCGGATTCCAACGATTGGGGGGCGATGCCGAATGAAAATTCCAATACACTCGAGATGCTTTTTCCGTTTCGCATCCGTACTGATAGTGATGCTTGCCGCCTCGGGCTGCGCACATCACGCCACTCATATGCCCGAGGTCGCGCCCGCGCCGCAACTCGGTCTCAATGAGTTTTTCAAGCTTCCGGTAGGCCCCAAGGGGTTGGAGCCGACCGACCGGCTGCTGGCGATGAACGGCAAGCGCGTGACCGTGCAGGGCTATATGGTCAAGGAAGAAGAGCCGTTGCCGGGCCTTTTCATGCTGACACCCGTGCCAACCGCCCTGGCCGAACTGGCCGACGGGCCTGCCGATTATCTGCCGCCGGCCACGCTGTTCGTGCATCTGCCCGAAGAAAGCGCCGCCGGAATCGCTGCCTACCGACCGGGTACCTGGAACGTGACGGGCAGGCTCGAACTGGGAAGCCGGCAGGAAGTGAACGGCCGCGTATCCTACGTCCGCTTGATCCCGGACCGGCTCGAAGAGGTTGTCGCGCCTCAGGACAAAGCCGTCGAGCTGCAAGATCACAGCGCTCAACCGCACCATCACCACTGAGTTGAGCGCGTGACAGCGCCAGGAACATGGCTCCGCTCCCGGAGCCGTCTCCGGCATCCGCCCTTGAGTCTCTAAAACCAGTGCATCACTACAGATCGGAGCAACACTCATGACCAAATCCAGACCATCGACCCGTGCGTCGCTGCTGGCTCTTGCGGTGGCCGCGGCGTTTTCGGGCGCTGCCGGCGCGGCACCTACCGTTTCGCGTCTTACCCCGCCGAGCGAGTTATTCAGCTCGGGAGAAGCCTACCCGATTATTTCCCGCTTCTTGGCGGGACAGAAATTCGACATGCAGGCGACGGTCCAGCCGGATGCCGGCACCACCATTACCGGCTTTCAATTCGCTATCGACGGTGCCCCGGTAACGCCGGCACCCGGGACGACGTCCATCGTGACCACCGGCTTGGTTCCCGGTTTGCCCGAGAACACCGCGGTCGTATCGGTGCGCGGCTATTCGAACTCGACGCCGGGCATCCACACGCTGAGCGTGACGGCCACGCAGAGCGATGGCCAGACGGTCACCGCGACCGGCAATTTCGAAGTCGTCGGTGTTTCGTCGACCGGCAGAAAGGTCAAGAACGTCATCATCCTGCTGGGCGACGGCATGGGGTCCGGCCATCGCACCGCGGCCCGGATCATGCAGTACGGCGTCACCCAGGGTAAGGCCAGGGGCAAACTGGCGATGGATACCTTTCCGGTCGCCGCCAGCATCATGACCCCGTCGCTGAATTCCATCATCACCGACTCGGCTCCCGGTATGCAGAACTATGTGACCGGCAACAAGGCCAACAACAATCAGGAAGGCGTCTTTCCGGATGACACCACGGCCGCTTTCGACAATCCACGCGTGGAATACATGGCCGAATTCCTGGCCCGCACTCAGGACAAGAAACTGGGCATCGTGACCACTTCCGACGTATTCGACGCCACCCCGGCTTCCAACGCCGTCCACACCCAGAATCGCGGTGCCGGCACCGGCATCGTCGACCAGTATTTCGATGACCGTGCGAAAACCGGTCTGACCGTGCTGATGGGCGGCGGCCGCAAATGGTTTCTGCCCAATCCGACGCAGTGCAACGGCGCGGAACCCGATTGCAGCAGTGCCGGAGGCGTGGTCAATTTCAATGGCTCGGCCCGCGCCAATAGCAGCGACTACGTTCTGCCTCCCGACATCGTCGCCGGCTGGGGCGCGGCGCCGGGCGGCAACGATCCCTCCCGTGACCTGATCGCCGATTTCCAGGCTGCGGGCTGGAATTATGCGTCGGATCTCGCGACCTTGAACGCGTCCGGCGCCGACAGGCCGCTGCTGGGCCTATTCGCCCTGTCCAACATGAACGTGGCGCTGGACAAGCTCGGCAAACGCCGCGGCGTTTCCACCGTGGTCGACGACTATGGCTTTCCGGATCAGCCGCTGCTGGAAGAAATGACCGGCAAGGCTCTGGATGTGCTGGACGCCCATAGTCCGAACGGTTTTGTGTTGATGGTGGAAGGTTCTTCCATCGACAAGCAGGCGCACAACATGGATACCGAGCGTTTCATCATGGATACGATCGAGTTCGACAAGGCCGTAGCCGTGGCGAGCGAGTATGCCAAGACTCATCCCGATACCCTGGTGCTGGTCACCGCCGATCACGAGTGCGCAGGCGTTGCCGTCATCGGCGGCTCGCGCGTGACGGACGCCGATCTGCAAGCCAAGATCGCCACGGGCGGCGGTGCGGCGGTGGTTCGCAACGAGGTGGTTGGGGTTTACGACGGCGCCGGTTTTCCGAACTACGGTATCGCCGCCGACGGCTATCCGGCCAACACCGATCCCGACTATAAAATGTTGGTCGGTTATGCCGCCAATGCAGACCGCTACGAAGACTGGCGCACCAATGCCGAACCGTTGCGCGACAGTCAGCAACCGGGCAACGGCGTTGCGCCTCTGAACGCCTATCCGTCCAGCCCGCTGAGCCGGGACACCGTCGGCGATTTCCTGGTGACCGGCCAGGTCCCGGGCACGACCGCCGTGCACACCGGCAACGACATCCCGCTGTCCGCATGCGGACGCGGCGCCTCGCTGCTCGGCGGCACCATGGACAACACCGACGTGTTTTTCCAGTTGATGCAGGCTACGGTCGGCGGCGCCAGCGCCAGCACGGCTACCCGCTGCAAATAAGAACGGCTTGACCATTCGCGCGGAGCGGTGCAGGCCGCTCCGCGCGCCAACCGGAGATGACAATCATGTTTTCACAGCTCAAAATCGCCGCGCTGTGCCTGGGCCTTGTCGCGGCCATGGTGCAGCCGGTTTCCGCCGCCACGACCATCGATTTTGATTCCGTCGCTGCCGGTTCGACCGCCAACAGCGCGGCACCTGCCGGAATCAGCTTTGTCGAAGCCGAGTTCAGCACCGAGACGGACGAATTCGGCGATGAAATTCCGGGTTCGGAAAAATGGCGTGTTGCCGCCGACGGAACCGACGTTCTGGCGCGGAACCCCGACACTTTCGACGGTGGATTCTACGGCCCTGCGCCGTCCGGTCCCAACGCGCTGGACGCACGCTGGGCGCCGGTTCTGGTGCAGTTTGCCGACGGCATCGATCTGGCCGGTTTCTCGGTGACTCTGGACAATAGTGGGTTTGGTAACCTGGTCCCGGCCGATTTGCTGTTCCTGGACGCCACGGGGCTTATTCTGGCGACGCTCGTTGCCGATCAAACGGTACCGGGCTATGTGGCGAGCTGGAGCGGTGCGCTTTACGGCGTCAGCAGCATTCTGCTCCCTTCCGGCGCGTACTACGACAATATCAGCTATTCCGCTGTACCCATCCCGCCTGCAGCCGTCTTGATGTTCTCGGCGTTGAGCGCATTGGGATTCAGCGCACGGCGCAAACGGGTTTCGTAGATAGCCGCCGCTCTTTTGGTGCTTTCCTGCCAGCTTGCCCGGATTCCCGGGCAAGCTTTTCTTGCAGGTGTAATTACAGTTGCTTCTCGTCCCGAATCCATGGGATGGCCGGTTCGGGTTGATATTCGGTCAGGGCTTCCAGGAGCGTTTCCGGGGCGGTATGGGCCAGCAGTAGATTTCTGCTCTCGGGTTTCATGAAACCCTCCGCGAGCGCCCGATCACACAAGGTTAGAAGAGGTTCGTAGTAGCCTTCCGCATCGAGAAGCCCGATCGGCTTACGATGAAATCCAAGTTGGGCCCAGGTAAGAATCTCGAACAACTCCTCGAATGTCCCGAAACCGCCGGGCAGCGCGATGAAGCCATCCGCGATTTCTGCCATGCGGGCTTTGCGGGTGTGCATCGAATCGACCACTTCCAGCCGGCTAAGAAGGGTGTGTTCCACCATTCGTCCTGCCACCTCGCGGCCGATCAATGCTTTCGGGATAACGCCGATCACCCGTCCTCCGGCCGCAAGGCAGGCACTCGACAGAATGCCCATGAGACCCACGGTCCCGCCGCCATACACCAGTTCCAAACCTCTTTCGGCCAGCAGCCGGCCCAAGGTTTCGGCGGCGATCCGATATTCCGGGCGTTTGCCGGGGTTGGAACCGCAGAATACGCAAATGCTCTTCAAATGATCACCTCGATGTCCAAAACAGTGGTCAAAAGGTCCTTAGCGGGCAGTTGTCCAAGGCCCGGAGACCATGCGGATTCGGACGAGCTAACTGCCATAGCCGCCGCCGCCGGGCGTCTCGATGACGAATAGGTCGCCCGCGGCCATGTCGGTTTCGGCCTGAGATCCGAGAATTTCCTGTTTTCCGTTGCTGCGGATCACGAGGTTTTGTCCGCACGCTCCCGGTTTTCCGCCGTGCAGGCCGAAAGGCGGCCGGATACGGCGACCCGAGACGATTCCGGCGGTCATGGGCTCAAGAAACCGGATTTTTCGGATCACGCCGTCGCCGCCTTTGTACAAGCCCTCGCCGCCGCTGTCGCGACGGATGGCGAAGGTTTCCAGCAACACCGGAAAGCGCCATTCCAGCACTTCCGGGTCGGTGATGCGGGAATTGGTCATATGGGTGTGCACGGCGTCGGCGCCGTTGAAACCGGCCCCGGCGCCGGCCCCGCCGCAAATGGTTTCGTAATACTGGAAATGCGCGTTGCCGAAGGTGAAGTTGTTCATCGTGCCCTGAGAGGCGGCCAGCACGCCCAGCACGCCGTACAAGGCATCGACGACGTGCTGCGAGGTTTCCACATTGCCCGCCGCGACGGCAGCGGGATAGCGGGGATTGAGCAGCGAGCCCTCAGGAATTCGGATTTCGAGCGGGCGCAGGCATCCGGCATTGAGCGGAATATCGTCGTCCACCAGGGTGCGAAATACGTAGAGGACAGCCGCTTTGGATACGGCGGCCGGGGCGTTCAGATTGTCCGGCTGCTGGGGAGATGTGCCGGTAAAATCGATGACGGCCCGCCGGTTCTCGGTATCTGCCCGGATCACCACGCGGATGACTGCGCCGGAATCCATGGTCACCCTGTATTCGTCGTCGGAAAGCCGAGCGATGACCCGGCGCACCGCTTCTTCCGCATTGTCCTGAACATGTCCCATATAACGCTGGACCGCGACCAGCGAATAACGCTCAAGGATGCCGCGAAGGGCCTGCACCCCCTTGACGTTGGCGGCGATCTGGGCGCGGAGATCAGCGAGGTTGCGGTCGGGATCACGGGCCGGATAAGGCTTCGCCGCGAGCCAGGTACGTATGTCCGCTTCGCATATTTGCCCATTCTCGACGATCTTCAAGCCCGCGCTCAGTATCCCTTCCTGATCGATGGACGTGCTGCGGGGAGGCATCGAACCCGGCGTTATGCCGCCGACGTCGGCGTGGTGTCCGCGCGAGGCGAGAAAGAAAAGCACCGATTCTCCCGCATCGTCGAACAGTGGCGTGACCACGGTAATGTCCGGCAGATGGGTCCCGCCGTGATAGGGAGAGTTGACGAGCCAAACGTCGCCTGGCCGCAGCCGGTCGCCGTGGCCCGCGATCAGCGCCTTGACGCTCTCGTCCATGGAGCCCAGATGCACCGGAATATGCGGCGCATTGGCGACGAGCCCGCCCTGTCCGTCGAACAGCGCACAGGAGAAGTCGAGCCGCTCCTTGATGTTCACCGAGTGGGCCGTGTTTTGCAGGGTGTAGCCCATGTCCTCGGCGACCGACGTGAATAACCGGTTGAAGATTTCGAGGCGCGCGGGATCGACGCGTTGCTCCGTTGGTTCCGCCTGCGATTTCGGAGTCGCGCCGTCGGTAGTTTCGTCGGCACCGAGGATGAGGTGGTTGCGGGCGGTAATTTCGCCCCGCCAGCCCGGCTCGATAATCGTGGTCGAGTTGGGTTCGATCAGAAGCGCGGGGCCGCGCAGGCTTACGCCAGGCTTCAGGTCATCGCGCCGGTAAACCGGCGTGTCGTGATGAGTGCGTCCGGAATACATCGAGACTCGGGCGACCGGTTCCGGTAAAGCGCCGAGCACCAGGGGGCATTCCGGCTCTTCGACCGTCTCGGTCAAGCCGGTCAGTTCCACGCTTGCGGTGTCCACCAGCAGGGCCTTGTCGGGATAGATGAAGCCGAAGCGCTGCCGGTGCCGCTCCTCGAAGTTCGCCCGCATCTCCGCCGAAGCGCCGAACGGAACGGCAAACAGGGTGTCGGTGCCGTCGTATCGAAGCATCGCCGTGCGAGCCGCGACTATGAGTTCCGGCGGCACGCCCTGGGCCGAGAGTTCCGCGCGCGCCTCGGCTTCCAGATCGTCGAGTGCTTCATGAAGTTCGGGGACGGCGGAGTCGTTTAACAGGGCGACGATCGAGCGTTCCTTGATGACGCGGTAATCGGCCAGACCCATGCCGTACGCCGACAACACGCCGGCCAGAGGATGCAGAAAAATCCTGGAGATGCCGAGCCGCTCGGCGACCTTGCAGGCGTGCTGGCCACCGGCCGCACCGAAACAGCAAAGGACATAATCGGCCAGATCGTGGCCGCGCTGCACCGAAATCTTCTTGATGGCGGCAGCCATGTTCTCCACCGCCACGTCGATGAAGCCTTCCGCCGCTTCTTCGGGCGAGAGCGTTTGTCCGATGCCGGACTGGACGGTTTCCGCCAATTCCCGGAATCTGCGCCGCACGATGTCGGTATCGAGAGGTTGATCTCCGTTCGGTCCGAAGACTTTCGGAAAGAACTCCGGGCGGATCTTGCCGACCATCACGTTGGCATCGGTCACGCACAGAGGTCCGCCACGCCGGTAGCTGGCGGGACCCGGATTGGCGCCGGCCGAGTCCGGTCCGACCCGAAACCTCAGTCCGTCGAAATGCAGGATCGAGCCGCCTCCCGCCGCGACGGTGTGAATATTGAGAATGGGCGCCCTGAGCCGAACGCCCGCGATCTCGGTTTCCTGGCTGCGTTCGAACTCGCCGGCGTAATGGGCCACGTCGGTGGACGTGCCGCCCATGTCGAAGGTGACGATCCGGTCGAAGCCGGCGAGACGGGAGACCGCCACTGCGCCGACGATGCCGCTGGCGGGACCCGAGAGAATGCTGTCCTTGCCCTGGAACCGGTGGGCATCCGCCAGTCCGCCGTTGGACTGCATGAATAGCAGCTTGCGTTTTCGGTCTCGCGGTATTTCGTCGTTCGGACCGATGCCCAAACCGGCCGCCACCTGATCGACATAACGGCGCAATACCGGGGACAGATAAGCATCGACGACCGTGATATCGCCCCGTCCGACCAGTTTCATGGCGGGATTCACGCGGTGGGAGAGGGAAACTTGAGTGAAGCCGATCGCCCTGGCCAGCTTCTCCAGTTCGAGTTCATGATCCGGCGTCCGCCAGGCGTGCATGAGCACGACGGCGATCGACCGGAAACCTTCGCGATAGGCTTCGCCGAGGCATCGTTCCGCCTCATCGAGATCCAGCGGTTCCAGTTCCGAGCCGTGGGCGTCGATGCGCCCCGATATTTCGATGACCTTTTGATAAAGCGGTTCGGAGCGGCGGATATTCAGGGCGAAGATATCCGGCCGGTTCTGATAGCCGATGCGGAGGGCGTCGGCAAAGCCCCGCGTGATCGCCAGGACCGTCGGTTCGCCCTTTCGTTCCAGCAGTGCGTTCGTTCCCACCGTGGTGCCCATCCGCACGGCGAGGATATCGGCGTCGTTTAGCGGCCCATCGGGCGCCAGGCCCAATATATCGCGGATGCCCCGGAGAGAGGCGTCGGAGTAGCGGTCCGGATTTTCCGAAAGAAGTTTGTGGGTCAGAAGGAGGCCGTCCGATCGGCGGGCGACGATGTCGGTGAAAGTGCCGCCGCGATCGATCCAAAATTGCCAGCTTGGGATGTCTAGACGCATGGTGCTGATCGTTGTTGTCACCAAATCGGTTGTTTGCTCGCTCTCGGCGAGTATGAAGAAGCCGTCTAGGGCGCTGCGTTCGATGATATCTAAGTCCGACCGCTGCGAGGCAGGTTGGGCGATGGGTTCGTAGTCCTGCTCGGCCAACCAAGTCCGGGCATCGGGACTGGAATTATCGTCGCGGAACCTGGAACAGACGGGAATCTTCCTCTTCAAATTTTCCAGGCTGAACGGGAACCCTAGGAGGATACCGTCGCCACGCACTGGCGTCTTAAAAATCAGGCGGATAGTTTAACCCTAGAAACGGTAGTTGACCGTTTAGATGTGCCAACAAGTCCTTTGTGTTTCGATGGTATAGCGCTGATCCGCTTCACCGTTGAGGTGCAGCTCCTTCGGCAGTGCTCACGACAGGCTCTTGGAGAAACTCAGAGAGGCCCTTCGACGGTGCTCAGGACGGGCACTTCGACCGAGCTCAGGGCCGATCAGCCTGGGGCACACTCGAGCACGTCCGACTGCCGTATATCGCTTGAACTGAATGATGAGGACTCAAAGCAGGAACTTCATGTGACCATTTTGAGGGGCGCGGCTATCGCCCCGCGGAAACCAGCCGGCGACAACGCCGAGTCTCCGATTCATTCGCGACTCCGAGGTTTCGAATCGCGCGTAATCATCGGTCGTCCGCCGGCCTATCCGTGCTGCGAAGATTTTATACTCCAATTATGACGCAGGAGTTTCGGGCCTCATTGTCTCTAGGTTATTGACTACAGTTTGCAGAAAGCTTTTCAAAATTCTCCAAAATAAATATTTCGATAACATAGCCTGAAACCCTGTCATTGCACTCATTGTCAAGTCCATGGAGCCGGCTATACAAACACCAGTATTTCGAATCCCGATCGTAACCCAGGCTGTCGGACAGCCAAGGCAGTTCCGTTTGGCACCATTTGACCGGCGTTCTTCCCATGGTGAACTGATTCGACCTGATGAACCGCGACCATGGCTGTCGAAAAAGAGCGGAGATATCAATAAACTTTCCATCGCTAGTAGAGTTGTACCTGATGCTAATGCATGGTATTGATAGCCCACTTGTTTCTCAAACAAATCCGAATATAAAAACCTTCCATGATCTACGACAAATTTAGCCAAATAACCGATGACCGCATCGTGGCATCGTTGATTGGAATGCCCAAGGCGAAGTTCACAGCCCTCGTCAAAGTATTTGAGTCGGCCGCTCAAGCCATCGATCGAGAGCGTGTCGAAAAGGGCGAGATAAAACACGTTAAACAGGGCGGCCCTAAAGGTTATCTTGATTCTTACGAGAAAAAGCTGTTTTTCGTTTTGTACTATCTGAAAACCTATCCCACTTTTGACGTTCTGGGCTTTCATTTCGGTTTTAGTGGCGGACATGCCCATGCCCACATCGACCGCTTGCTGCCGGTTTTAGTGCGAGCGTTGACAAGCCTCAACGTCATGCCGGAGCGCACGCTAACAACCCCAGAAGAATTCTCTCAACTCATTGATCAATATAAGAACATAGCGATCGATGGCGTGGAGGTCGCTTGCGTTCGACCCCAAGATGAAACTGAACAGGAAAAGCATTACAGCGGAAAAAAAAAGACATACGCTCAAATCCCTCGTAATCTCCGACTTTAATCGAAGGATATTGTTTTTGTGTTGCATTGTGGCAGGCAGCGTACATGACTACACACTCATGAAAGACGTCTTCACACCGGGTTCAGCGTGGTTCGAGAAGGTCAATTTATGGCTTGACTTAGGATTTCTGGGCGCGGACAAAGATTATCAAAGTACCCAAATATATCTACCCCACAAGAAACCTAGAAAATCCAAGAAAAACCCTAATCCGACATTGACGCCTGAGCAGAAGAAACAGAACAGAAAACAAGCCGCCACGCGGGTCATCGTTGAGCATGCCATCGGTGGCATGAAGTTCTTCCACTGCATGATGCATCGGATTAGAAATCATCTGGGTCACTTCGTGGATTATTTTTTCTCACTTTCCGCCGGGCTTTGGAACTACAAAATCTGTTGATTTACAATTGTTTAGCATCGGAAGCAACTCTAGTGTCTATTGAGGCTTTTATATAGGCATGAAAAAGAGGCTCTTGCTCTTTCATATAAAGCACAGCCGTTCTCTCGATAAGAATCCTGTCGCTATATAGAGATAATGTTTGCGCGCGAACATCGACCTGAATGAAGTCGGTTTTTTGTGCGCGTTTTTCTATCTCGTCAATAAGTGCCGCCCTGCTTTGAAAAAGCGCTTCAATCCAGTTGGGTGGCGTGTATGGTAATTCATCAATCGTGGTTAAAGGCTGCCATATATTCGAGGCAATGCCGAAGTCCTCCCCCAAGGGAAGTTGGTGAGAGTAATTGTAAGAAAAAGGTATTCTGTATGCGTGCATGATCCTAGTTTCCATATGCATAATGATGAGGGTCTGCCATTGCCCCGGCATACTTCTTGGAAAAATCCGTTGCTACCAAGGGATTGTCTCTTAATTGAAGTAATCTCGATTCATTCAGCTTCCTTGTAAAGAGATCCGTCTCAAAGGCGTCATTGCTCCTGCTAAGAATATCCAGAAAGGATGAGGAAAACTCTTGAGCATGCCAGATGTCAGGCAAGCGAATGGAAGAGTAGGCATTCAAGTCGGCGGAAAAGTCCCCTCTGTAATGCCCCACGAAAAGTTCTCCCAATACCAAAGAATCCTGTATCGCCAGATTCATGCCTTTTCCGCCGGCGGGCGTAATGATATGTGCGCTGTCGCCTGCGAGGAAAAGCCGTTGGTATTGCATGGGTTCGATCACGAAATTCCGCATGGGAATGATCTGTTTTTCAAGGATTTCTCCTTGAATCAGTCTCCATCCTTCTTTGCCGAGGCGCAGTTCCAATTCCGTCCAGACACGTTCATCGGGCCAGTTGTTTACGTCGTCGGTGTTTTTAACTTGCAGGTAGTATCTGGAAACTTTATCGCTTCTAAGCATATGGCCGGCGAAGCCGTTAGGGTGGAGTGCGTAGATGATGTGGTTGGCAGAGGGAGGGGCTTCGGCGAGAATCGCTAGCCACGATGAGTCGTAATATCGTTCAAAGATGCGTGCGTGAGTGGATGGAACCGATCTTCGCGAGATGCCGTGAAAACCGTCGCATCCCGCAATAAAATCGCAAGCCATTCGTTTGGAGTTTTTCTGTTTTTTATCGTAGTACTCGACTTCCGCTCCGTTTTCGTTGATGACAAAGGTCGCTTCCGTATTGAATCTTATTGTTCCGTGTGCCTGTTCAAAGTTCTGAATGAGGTCTTTAATAAGCTCCTGCTGAGGGTATATATAGTGCATCGCACCACCCGATAATTGGGTATATTCCAGGAGGAAGTCGACTTGACTCATTCTGAACTCGCAGATCGTGTGCGGCTGCCCATATTGTAGAAGGCCTTGAGCAAGATTATGTTTTTTCAGAGCTAATAACGATCTGTGATCGATCAGGCCGGCTCGGTGGCATTTGGTGATTTCATCTCGCCCGCGTCTATCGAGAACAATGCAGTCAATCCCTGCGTTATTGAGGATATTGGCTAATACCAGTCCAGCGGGGCCCGCGCCAATAATGCAAATCTTGTGTCGTAGTTCCATAACATCTCCCTCAAATTATCAACCCGTATTTTCCAGGTTGCGCCTGGTATCGCAGGTTCGGCGAAGAATTTTGCCTGACTGATGCGAAGATATATTAGGCGTAAGCCGACTGCTCAGGCTCGTCCCAAAAAGCACTATCGTAAAAATACCTTGTCATTATGGTCCATCATGGCTTTAATTAGGTTATTGGGTGTGTGTCATTCTCAGCTCCTGAACGTGAATTGTTGTATGGGTCAATGACTGGTTACTCGAAAGCATAATAGCTGGATGTGACCCTAATATGACGTGTATTATTCGGCAAAAGACAGTGTAACGGAGGTGGATTTATTCAGGGCTTTTCTAGAATTCCTTCGCCAAGAGCGCTGCTTGGTTCAAAACCGTGATCTTGGCTTGTGCGACCTTTCCCGGGTCACCGTTCGTGCACTCAAATACGACGCTTCGTAAATCTGTAAAACCTATAAATTTGAGCCAGGTATCCATATAAGGTTTTTGAAAGTCAAGAGTTCCGGTGTCCGAGGCCGGTAAATACTGGCCGCTGCGGGTGTAAATCACCGTAGCGGGTTTTTCCGTGATTAATCCTTGGCAGTTTGTGGAAGGGGAGAAATGAAAGGCGAGATTAGGTTGGGTGATTGTGTCGATGAAGTGCTTGAGCTTGTAAGGTATCCCGAAGTTCCACATGGGTATGCTAAAAAGATATTTGTCGGCTGATGCAAAACGCCGAAATACATCAGTTACCTGGTGCCATATCTTGGCTGACTCATCATCATTTGACTGACCGGATGCAATCGTGTAGCGGCTGTTGATGACTTCCTCGGACAAATCCGGAAGTTCCATGTCCCATAAATCCCATGTTTCGATTTCATCGTCTGGATGCGCTATGGAGTAAGCTCTTAAAAAGCTCTGGGCGACTGCTATCGAGTGGGAGCGCTTCTTTCTGGGGGACGCCTCAATGTAGAGCAGCTTGGACATGTCTCAATCTCGCTTGATTTTGCTGTTGTTGGTAATACGCAATACTTTGCCGGCGGACCGTCCCAATCCGGACTCCAAAAGAACCCGCCCCTAGGCGCCCCGATCGCCAGGAGGGTTTCGCCGGTCTTGGGTTCCGTTTTCCTGAAAGATGTCATGGGCTGTGGCATCCTCATTGGCAAGTACGGGTTCGGCCTCGAACGAAAATCCCTTTGGGGGGGGCGAAGCAAGGTTGCGGGTTCCATTGCCGGCTCGGCTCGGGTCCCGTTGCGGAACCGCCCGAAACACCTCGTAGACGGTCATGGGCTCTGCGGTTCAGAGGCCGGTTTCGTCAGGTTCGATCATGCGGATCGTCTCATCGCCTAGGCCCAGCGGCAGCTTATTGGTGATCGGGAAACAGTCCATCCGGACAGTTTTATGGCGGCGATCGAGGGCGGATGCCCGGATGCGGATGCGTACGTGTATCTTGCCCGCATTCGGCCCCGAACCGGGAAAGCGGCCAGGTGAAGGATCTCCGAGCCGCCATGGGATCCAATCTGCATCGCTTGCATGATCAATTTGCCCTTAGCTACGGGGTGTCTCTCGATCAGGCATCGAGCAGATATTCCGAGGACAAGCCATGACAAAAGCGCCGTGATCGGCGCTATATTCGAGGATCAGGTCCGCGCCTCCCTGCGCCAGATGCAATCCAGGTTCCAGGCGCCCGGGCCGAAAGCCACCACCATGAGCAATCCGCCTGCTATGGAGAGGTTCTTCATGAAGAGGATCTGCTGAATCTGATCGGAAAGCGGCGTGTGAAAAATAAATGCGGTAATCAGTGCGAAAAGTGCCAGCACGAGTGCTGTGCCACGTGCATAAAGTCCTACCGTCAAGGCAAGTCCCGCTCCCGTCTCCAAAACGATGACCAGCGGAAGCAGCACGGCGGGGACGCCTTTGCTTTCCATGTAAGCTTCCATGGCGGCATAAGTGCCAATTTTGCTAAGACCGGCGATCAAGAAGATCTGGCCTAGGAGAAGACGCGCCAGAAGAGCCAAGCCATCGGTCAGGGTATGCACGTTTTTCATTGAGTTTTCCATTGGTTTTCCTTTCATTTGGGTTTTCAGAGCTTTGCCGAGCTTAAGCCAGATCGAACAATAGAATTTCGGAGGGCTCCAATGCGGTGAGGCCGATAGCCTCCTCTTCCCGAATTGCCGCACCATCGCCGGCAGCCAGGCGAATGCCATTGCTTGTCACCGCACCCCTGACAACTTGAGCAAACGCTTTTTGTCCCGGCGCCAGCGGATACTTAATGCCATCGCCTTCCATCAATACGGCGGCGTAGAGATAGGCATCCTGCCGGATGTGTAGCGACCCCGACCGTCCGTCGGGCGAAACGATGAGGCAAAGGTGGCCCTGTTTTTCCTCTTCGCCAAAGGTCTTCTGCTTATAGTCGGGCCGACTGCCGAGAACGGCGGGTTCGATCCAGATTTGAAGGAAATGAACGGGCTCGATATCGGAGGCGTTATATTCGCTGTGGATGATTCCGGTTCCTGCGCTCATCCGTTGTACACCGCTGGCCGAAATCAGCGTGGTGGTACCGCGGCTATCCCGGTGTTTCAAGTTGCCTTCCAATACATAACTGATAATTTCCATGTCCTATGGGGATGGAAAGGGAAGCCGCCGCTCGGTGCGACGCGATCCTCATTAAGAACGCGCAGGCTGGAAAACCCCGTATAATCCGGGTCGAAGTAGCCTGCAAAGCTAAACGTGTGGCGGCTATCGAGCCAGCGGTAGCGGGAGCATCCCCGGTCTCGGTTCCTGCGTACAATCATCATGGGAGCATCCCTGTTCTGGGCTCGCTAAGTAAATTGCATTCAACTGTGTTGAATTCGTTAGTCACATGATAGTTGTAGTGTTTCTAGGTTCGTAGCGAAAGTTTTTGCAATATTGATTCAGAATATCTGAATATGCGACTCACCCTGGATGCCCTTGCCGTGCTCGACGCCATAGACCGTAAGGGCAGCTTCGCGGGCGCGGCCGGTCAGCTCCATCGGGTCCCCTCGGCCATTACCTATACCGTGCAGAAACTGGAGCAGGATCTCGACGTAAAGCTCTTCGATCGCAGCGGGTCCCGAGCTACATTGACGGCAGCGGGACGATCACTCCTTGAAGAAGGGCGGCATCTGTTGCATGCCGCCGAAGAACTGGAGTTTTTGGTCAAGCGCGTAGCCACCGGCTGGGAGACGGGGCTGAGCATCGCCGTGGATGGTTTGATTCCGTTTGCGTTGATCTACCCCGCGCTGGAGCAATTTTATAAAGAGGTCCACGGGACCCAAATCCGGCTGCTCAAGGAGGTTTACGGCGGGACTTGGGATGCGCTCGTGTCCGGTCGTGCCGATTTGGCGGTCGGTGCCCCTGGGGAAGGGCCACCGGGCGGCGGCTACGCCGCCAAGATGATCGGTGTCGTGGAATTCGTCTTCGCCGTCGCACCGGGGCACCCACTCGCATGCTTGCCGGAACCTTTGACCGAGGTTGATCTTCTACACCATCGGGCGGTGTCGGCCGCGGACAGTTCACGTACGCTGCCCCCCAGAACGATGGGGCTATTGAGAGGCCAGGATGTGCTTACCGTGCCCGATTTATGCACTAAGCTGGAAGCGCAGCGCTTGGGATTCGGGGTGGGCTATCTTCCTAAGCATTTGGTGCAGGACGATTTGGCGGCCGGACGCCTGGTCGCAAAAGCCGTCGCCGAACCAAAACCCGCAGTTCAGCTCTTTCTTGCCTGGCGGACTGGGCACAAAGGTAAGGCTCTGCGCTGGCTCGTGAAACGCTTGCAGGATGCCTGGGTTGGATCGTCAACGGCTAATGAGGACGGATGATCGTTTTTTGTCGAGTGGATGTCGCGGGTCGAGCATCCTCCATCCCCGGCGCTGGTTGCTTGACAGCCAAAATCGGATGGTGCCTTAATAATTGACTAATTTCCTAGGATATGTGAACCTGAATTTCCACGATTTTAGTGTGAAATTCCGGGAGTCATTCCGTGCGCTTAACGACTAAAGGCCGCTACGCCGTCACCGCCATGCTGGATTTGGCCTATCATAGCGAAAAAAAGCCGGTGACATTGACCGATATCGCCAAGCGACAGCACATCTCCTTGTCTTATCTGGAGCAGTTGTTCGCGCGTTTGCGTCGGGCCGGAATGGTCGAAGGGGTAAGAGGGCCGGGGGGCGGCTATCAATTGAGCCGCGACGCCAGCCAGATCAATATCGCCGAGATCATTATCGCGGTCGACGAGACCATCGATTCAACGCGCTGCGGCGGCAAAGCCAATTGCCAAAACAGCCAGCCCTGCCTGACCCACGATCTATGGTTGGGATTGAGCGATCAGATTCGGGAATATCTGGCCTCCATCAGCCTGCAGGATGTCCTCCAGCGAAGAAACGTGCGCTTGGTTGCCGAGCGCCAGGACAAACAGGCTTCAGCCGTTCCCGGTATCGATATGCTGTTGCGTCGGGAAACGCATATTTAGCGTTCTGCCCCAATGCTTTATTTCGATCATAACGCAACCACGCCGCTGGACGAGCGGGTGCTGGATGCGATGGCGCCCTATCTGGGCGCTTTTTACGGCAATCCATCCAGTCTTTACCGGATGGGGCGGATTTGCCGCGCTGCCGTCGAAATGGCGCGGGAGCAGGTGGCCGCGCTGGTCGGTGTCCATCCGTCGGGAATCGTGTTCACCAGCGGTGGGACCGAAGCCAATAATTTGGCTTTGAAAGGCCTGACTTTTTCCCGCGAGCCGGGATTGATCGCCGCGGGTGCCACCGAGCATCCCTCGGTTTCCGAGCCTTTGGAGTTCCTGAAGGCTAGAGCTTGGCGCACGGCGACCATTCCGGTGGACCGCAACGGCACGGCCGATGTCTCTTTCTTTGAATCTTTGCCCATCCGCGACCTCCGGTTCGCCACTCTCATGTTGGCCAACAACGAGACCGGCGTGATCCAGGATATCGCACCGATCGCATCCTGGTGCCGCGGCCGCGGGATCGTTTTGCATTGCGATGCGGTGCAGGCTGCGGGCAAGATTCCGATCGACTTCAATGCGGGCGGCGCTCATCTGATGTCCCTGTCCGGACACAAGATTTACGGCCCCAAGGGCGTGGGCGCGCTGATCTTCGACAAGTCCGTCGAACTCGAGCCTCTGCTGCACGGCGGCGGACAAGAGCAAGGGCTGCGAGGCGGCACCGAAAACGTGGCGGCCATCGTCGGCTTCGGCAAGGCGGCGGAACTGGCTCTGTCCGAATTGGAGACAAGACGCGCCCATCTGCTCGCTCTCCGCGAGCGGCTGGAAGCGGGATTGGCGGACGTGCCCGGAGCGATCCTGTTCGCCGCTGCCGCGGAGCGGCTGCCCAACACTTTGCAGTTCGGTGTGGCCGGTTACGACGGCGAGGCTCTGGTCATGAACCTGGACCGGCACGGTATCGCGGTTTCCAGCGGTTCCGCGTGCGCCAGCGGTGCGGGCGAACCCAGCCCGGTGCTGGTGGCCATGGGCGTTGAGCCGGAAATCGCCAAGAGCGCAATTCGGGCCAGTTTCGGCAAGAGTAACACGGAAGCGGAGGTCGACCGTTTCCTGGAGGTCTTGAAAACACTCGTAGGTACACCCACCTCTGAAAGTCAGGGCTCGAAATCGCTGATGTCGGTCATTTAGATCCCTTCCCGTTAGGTCCTTAATACCCTTCGGCTCAGCCGGGCCTTCGACAGGCTCGGAGCGAACGGCCTCCCGAGACGGGCTCTGAGCGGGCCGGCCCCCGGGCACTGATAAACTTTTTTGAATCCTGATTCGATAGTGATGACTATGTCCATTACCTTAACTGAGAGTGCGGCGCAGCAAATCGCCAGGCAACTGCAAAAACGCGGCAAGGGTGTAGGGCTCCGATTGGGCGTGAAAAAATCCGGCTGCACCGGTTTCACCTATGTGGTCGATTACGCCGAAGCGATTGAGTCTGACGATGTCGTGTTCGAGCAGCATGGCGTGAAGGTGGTCGTCAGGGATAGCGATCTGGCTTATCTCTCCGGCGTTCGGGTGGATTATCGCCGGGAAGGCATCAACGAGGCATTTCGGTTCGATAATCCCAATGTCACGGCCACCTGCGGCTGCGGCGAGAGTTTCGCCGTTTAGAGCGGCTTCGAACTGGCGGCAGGGGCGAGTTGACTCGTCCCCACACCCGCATCCCGAAAGAAATTCCGGTTGCGCGGGGGCGAAAGCTCCCGCTTCCCGCTCGGCCGAGTGCGCGCTCTAGGGCCCGCATGGCGTTTGAAAGCGGCTTCGAAGTCTGGTATTTCTTATCATTTGTTGGATTTTCCAGTAAAATCACGGTGTTTTATCTGCCCGCGTCCGGGCGGCGAACGTTTTTTCCGAATGCCGAGCGCAATCGGCTTTCATTTACCACGCAACACCGGCGAATCCGAGTCTTAGGAGATCCAATGGCGGTCGAACGAACCCTGTCCATCATCAAACCCGACGCTGTAGCCAAGAACGTAATTGGCGAGATTTACAGCCGTTTCGAGAAAGAGGGGCTTAAAATCGTCGCAGCTAAAATGCTGCATCTGTCCCGCGCGCAAGCGGAAGAATTTTATGCCGTTCACAAGGCAAGGCCATTCTTCAACGATCTGGTGAGTTTCATGATCACCGGTCCCGTGATGGCGCAGGTACTGGAAGGTGAAAACGCCATTGCCAAGAACCGCGAGATCATGGGCGCCACCAATCCCAAGGAAGCCGCACCCGGTACCATCCGCGCCGATTTCGCGGTCAGCATCGACGAAAACGCGGTGCACGGTTCCGACGGACCCGAAACCGCGGCACAGGAGATCGCATTTTTCTTCAAAGAGAATGAACTCTGTCCCCGTACCCGCTGATTCCGGCGAAAAGCTGAATCTCCTCGGCCTGGACCGGAAGGCGATGGAAGCCTTCTTCGTCGAGATCGGGGAAAAGCCTTTCCGTGCGACGCAGTTGCTGCAATGGATACATCAGCGCGGCGTCGGCGACTTCTCGGCGATGACCAATCTGAGCAAGTCGCTGCGGGCGCGGCTGGTCGAATGTTGCGAAATTCGCGTGCCGGAGATTGCTTATGAGCAGAAATCCGCGGACGGAACCTGCAAATGGCTGCTGCAGTTGGATGATCAGAACCGGATCGAGACGGTTTTCATCCCCGAGGACGGGCGCGGCACTTTGTGCGTATCCTCGCAAGTCGGGTGCGCCCTGGAATGCTCGTTCTGCTCCACCGCGCGGCAGGGTTTCAATCGTAACCTGAGCGCCGCAGAGATCATCGGTCAGCTCTGGGTGGCCGGGCGCGAGCTCGGCGAAGGCCGGGTGACCAATGTGGTTCTCATGGGCATGGGCGAACCGCTGCTCAACTTCAATAACGTGGTCGCCGCCGTCAGCCTGATGCTGGACGATTTCGCCTATGGGCTTTCGAAGCGTCGGGTGACGATCAGCACTTCGGGTATCGTTCCTGCCCTGGACAGGCTGGCCGAGGTGTCCGATATCGCTTTGGCGGTATCCCTGCATGCACCGGATGACGAACTGCGCAACGAATTGGTGCCGATCAACCGGAAGTATCCGATCAAGGAGCTTCTGGCCGCGTGCAAGCGCTACGTGGGGCGGGAAAACCGCCGCAAGGTGACCTTCGAATACGTGATGCTCGACGGCATCAACGACACGCCCGCGCATGCCAGAGCATTGATCCGCCTGCTGAGCCATGTGCCGTCCAAGGTTAATCTGATTCCGTTCAATCCGTTCCCGGGCTCCAATTACAGATGCTCCGGTCCGGAAACCATACGCCGGTTCAGCGATATGCTGCACGCGGCCGGATTGATCGCCACCACCCGCAAGACCCGCGGCGACGATATCGACGCCGCCTGTGGCCAGCTGGTTGGGCGGGTGAACGACCGCACACGCAGGCATCACCGCATACAGGTTGTAACGTCATGAAGTGGCGTGTTCTGGTCGGTGCGGTAGTGTGCGTGACGCTCGCAGCCTGTGGAGCGTCGAAAAAGTCCGCTACGCGCACAAACGATCCCTACGGTTCGCTCAGTCAGTCCGACATCTATCTCCGGATGGGCATCCAGTATATGGAAGCCGGCAACTACGACACGGCCCTGCAGGACTTGATCAAGGCCACCGAACTCGATGAAGGGAACAGCGAGGCCTACAACGCGCTGGCGGTGCTATACCAACGCCTGGATCAGCCGGCCGATGCCGAGCGCCAGTTCAAGAAGGCCTTGTCGGCCAATTCCGAGAATTTCGGCGTCCGCAACAACTACGGCCGGTTTTTATGCGAGCACGGCCGGCATGATGAAGCCATGGACCAGTTCCGGAAGGTCATTGCTTCGAAGGCTTATCACTCGCCTTGGGTTGCGCTCACCAATGCCGGTATTTGCGCGCGCTCGGCGGGTCGAAAAGGGGAGGCCGAGGAGTATCTGCGCAAAGCACTGGAATACGACCCGCGCTTCGCTCCGGCACTGATCGAGATGGCGGAATTGAGCCGCGCGTCAGGTGAAAATCTGTCTGCCCGCGCTTTCCTGGAGCGCTATCATGCCGTGGCGGCACCGAATCCGAGGTCGCTACTGGTCGGCGTGGAGGCAGAAGCGGCACTGGGCAATTTCCGCGCGGCCAAAGATTATGCGACAACCCTTCGGGTGAAGTTTTCGCACACGAAGGAGGCCATGCAGGCGAAACGCTTCCTTCCGGTAGATTGATTCCCGTTTCTTTAACAACCCCGCGACAAACCTTTCAACCATGGAAAAGATTCAAGCCATTCGCGGCATGCACGACATTCTGCCCGATCGCACGCCGCGCTGGCAGCATGTCGAGTCAGTGATGCGCCGTGTCATGGCGAGCTACGGCTATCAAGAAATCAGGCTGCCGCTGGTGGAAAAGACCGAGCTGTTCAAACGCTCCATCGGCGAGGTGACCGACATCGTCGAAAAGGAAATGTATACCTTCGAGGATCGCAACGGCGATTCCCTGACGCTGCGCCCGGAAGGTACGGCAGGCTGCCTGCGGGCCTGCATGGAACACGGCCTGCTGCACAACCAGGTCAACCGGCTGTGGTATGCGGGGCCCATGTTCCGGCACGAGCGTCCGCAGAAAGGCCGTTATCGCCAGTTCCACCAGGTCGGGGTCGAAGCCTACGGGATAGCGAGCTCCGACATCGATGCCGAGCTGATTTTGCTGAGTTCCAGGCTATGGCGGGAACTGGGCATCGCTCACAAGATCGAATTACAAATCAATACCCTCGGAACTGCCGAAGAGCGCCACGGATACCGTTCCAAACTGGTGGATTATTTTCGTGCGCACTACGGAAAGCTCGACGAAGACAGCCGGAGGCGCCTGGATTCCAACCCCTTGCGGATTCTGGACAGCAAGAATCCCGATATGCGCGACCTGATCCAGGCCGCTCCGGTATTGACGGATGAACTGGGAGAGGAGTCCAAGGCGCATTTCCAGCGGCTGAAGGAGCTCCTTGACCAGGCGGATATCGTCTATGCTGTGAACCCGACCCTGGTGCGCGGCCTCGATTATTATTCGCGCACCGTTTTCGAATGGGTCACTCAGGAACTGGGCGCTCAAGGAACGGTATGCGCGGGCGGGCGTTACGACGGTCTGATCGAACAATTGGGCGGCAAAGGTTCCGCCGCGACCGGATTTGCCCTCGGAATGGAGCGTTTGATCGAACTTCTCGAAGCTCCGGAAAAGCTGGATGCCGCGGCGCTGCCCCATGCTTATCTGATCCGCGTTGGGGAACAGGCCGAACTCAAGGGAGCCAAGCTGGCCGAGGCATTGCGGGAGACGCTGCCGAACTTGAGACTGGTGGTGAATTGCGGCGGCGGCAGTTTCAAAACCCAATTCAAACGAGCGGACAAGAGCGGCGCCGTGCTGGGCTTGATCCTGGGTGAAGACGAGGCGCGGGATCAGCTGATCGGCGTCAAGTACCTGCGCTCGGAGGCCGGCCAGACAACCCTTTCGCAATCCGAACTGATCCCTTTTCTGCAAGCACTTATTTAATTCGACGAGGTTGGAGTGGAAACGTATTTGACAGAAGAAGAGCGTTTGGAAGCTCTCCAACGGTGGTGGAAAGAAAATCGGCGATCTCTGATTTTCGGTGTTCTTCTGGGTGTCGCGGTCATTATCGGCTGGAACATGTGGAAGGGCAATGTGCAGAGCCAGAACGAGCAGGCCTCCAACTTGTATCTGCAGATGCTGAAAGCGACCGAAAACAACCAAATCGAGCCGGTGGCCAACTTGGGCGAGCGAATCATCGGCAGCTATCCGTCGACCGCCTACGCCGATTACGCACGGTTGCTGCTGGCCAAACTGAAGGTCGATTCCGATGACTTGCCCGGCGCGAAAGCCGTCCTGGAAGAGACTATTGCAAAGACCACGGACGAAAATATCACGCATATCGCCAGGCTTCGCCTCGGCCAGGTGATGCTGGCATCCGGTGAAACCGGCCCGGCACTGAGCATGCTGGAGCCCTTGAGTCCGGCCCGGATGGGGAAGTTTGCGGCGCTTTACCATGAGCTCAAAGGTGATTTGTACGCCGCGGCGGGACGGCCGGGCGATGCCCGCAAGGCTTACGAAACGGCGAAGGAAGTCGGCGAGGTTTCCCCGCTACTGGAGCTGAAACTCGACGATTTGCCGGCCGCGACGACGCCAGCCGGGCCCTGATGCAGCGATTTTCCGTCTTGTTTTTGTGCAGCGTGCTGCTGACGGGCTGTAGCGGCCTTGGCGCCCTGAAAGACGCAGCGTCCGGTATAGGAGAGTATTTCGGCGCGTCGGACAATGCCGATCCTCCCGCTGAGCTCAAGGAATTCGAGCCCGCGGTCAAGATGACGGTGCTTTGGGATGCCGGTATCGGCAAGGGCTATGCCAAACAGTACGTAAATCTGGTGCCCGCGGTCACCGAAGACAAGATTTTCGCTGTCGATCGCAAGGGAGAAGTCCAGGCGCGCAACCGCCTCGGCGGCGACAAGCTATGGTCGGTGGATACCGAACTGGTGGTTTCCGCAGGACCGGTGGCGGGGCGGGGCAAGCTCATACTCGGCACCAGCAATGCCGAGGTCGTGGCGCTGAATGACAGTGACGGCTCGGTACTCTGGAAGACCAACGTGTCGAGCGAGATTCTCGCCTTGCCCCGGATCGAGGGCGACACGGTGGTGGTGCGGAGCAGCGACGGGCGAATTACCGCGCTCGACGAGGAAAGCGGTGCGACGCGCTGGTACTACGACCGCACGATTCCGGCCCTCTCGATTCGCAGCCGGGGTTCGCCGACGATTGCGGAAGATGTGGTGCTGGACGGCTATGGCAGCGGGAAGCTTATCGCCTTGCAGCTGGACGACGGCAAACCCAAGTGGGAGGCAACGATCGCACTGCCTCACGGTCGCTCCGAAATAGAGCGTTTGGTGGACATGGATTCCGATCCCATCGTGAATGGAAATACGATCTACGTGACAGGTTATCAGGGCGGCGTGGCCGCGGTATCGTTGAGCGATGGCGAGGTGCTTTGGCGCCAGTCCAATCTGTTTTCCTACACCGGTATGGCGGCGGCCCGCCGCTCGCTGTTCGTGACCGACGCCGGCAGCGACGTTTGGCAGCTGGACATGCGCAGCGGTGCGGACCTGTGGAAACAGGACGAGCTGCACCTCCGGCGTCTGACGGCGCCGGCGCTGATCGATGATTACGTGGTAGTGGGCGATTTCGAAGGCTATCTCCATCTGCTTTCCCAGGAGGACGGCAGCCTGGTGGGCCGGGTCCGAGTGGACAAGAGCGCAATTGCGACGACCCCCCTCGTGTTCGACGATGTCGTGTACGTTTATACCAGCGGCGGCACTTTGGCTGCTATTTCGGTGAAAGGGTTATCCGGGAGCTCCCCGGATGACCGTTTGCGATTGGAGTAGTTTATGTTGCCCGTGGTCGCCCTGGTAGGCCGTCCTAATGTAGGCAAGTCCACCTTATTCAATTACCTGACCCGGACCCGCGACGCGCTTGTGGCCGATTTTCCGGGCTTGACCCGTGACCGGCAATACGGACGGGTGAGACGCGGACAAAAGGATTATTTCGTCGTCGATACCGGCGGTATCGTCGAGACCGAACTCGGTATCGACGAGCAGGCCATGCGACAGGTGAGTTATGCAGTGGAAGAAGCGGACCTCATTCTGCTGCTGGTTGACGCTCGGCATGGACTCAATGCCGGCGACGAAGCCATCGCCGAACGTCTGCGCAAGACCGGAAAACCCGTTTTTCTTGTGGTGAACAAGATTGACCGGGCAGATTTGGCCGTCATTGCGGGAGAGTTCTACGCCCTCGGCCTCGGCGAACCTCATCCCATCTCGGCGTCGCATGCAATCGGAGTCGATACGCTGCTGGACGAGCTGGAAGCGAAATTACCGGCTCCGGAAGCGCCCGAATCGGAGGAAAAATCGCCGGGCATTCGCATCGCCGTGGTGGGGCGTCCCAATGTCGGCAAATCGACATTGGTCAACCGAATCTTGGGAGAAGACCGGGTGGTCGTTTACGATCAGCCCGGAACGACGCGGGACAGCGTCTACATTCCCTTCGAGCGCCACGGCAAAGTCTATACCCTGATCGATACCGCCGGCATTCGCCGCCGCGGGCGGGTTTCGGAAGCGATTGAAAAATTCAGCGTCATCAAAGCCCTGCAGGCGATCGAAACGGCCCACGTGGTGATTTTCCTGATCGATGCACGGGAAGGCGTGACCGACCAGGATGCCAATCTTCTGGGAATGGTTCTGGAAATCGGCCGCGGGCTCATCATCGGCTTGAACAAATGGGACGGGCTCGACCCGGACCAGAAAGACCAGGTGCGGCGCCAGATCGATCTGAAACTGCCGTTTCTCGATTTTGCCGAAAAGCATTACATCTCCGCCTTGCACGGTACGGGGGTGGGACATCTGCTGGACGCTGTCGAAGCTATTTACGAGGCGTCGACGCGGGATTTGTCTGCTTCCAGGCTGACCAAAATCCTTCAGGACGCCGTCGTCGCGCACCAGCCGCCCCTGGTCCGCGGACGCCGCATCAAGCTGAAATACGCCCATCAGGGCGGTCAAATCCCGCCGGTCATCGTCATCCACGGCAACCAGACGGAAGAGATTCCCGGGGCCTACAAGCGCTATTTGATAAACACCTTCCGCGATGCCTTGGACATCCAGGGAACGCCGATCAAGCTCGAATTCCGGAGTAGCGAGAATCCGTTCAAAGGCAAACGCAACATTCTTTCCGCCCGTCAGGTTCGAAAGCGCAGACGGCTGATCAGGCACAAGAAAAAAAGCTGATCGCGAGAAAGCCGAGCTTTTCCACAGCGCTTTCAAATAAGACATTCATGTTTGTGGGGTGAGTTAGGCCGTAAGGCCGAGACCCCATAGTCGCAGCGGGCCAAACTCTCGGCACTTGTGGTCCGCCCAGCTTTGGCCGCGTTCTCTCGCAGTATGGCGGCGCGCCGCCGGGCGGCAGCTTCCTCCTGCAGTCGTCACACCAGCAGCCGCGTCGGCAACCGTTCATCCACCCCGACGGTGACCACTCGTCCATGGGCCACCACGCCCTGCCGACCGAAGGCCATCAACCAATGCACGCCGTCCAGTCCGGGGTGAAAATCGGGGTTTCAGGCAAACGCTTCCTTACCCCCGGAGGATCAGCGTGCCGGCGAGCCCGATGCGGCGCAGCGCTTCCGACAAGAGATGGCCGAGTGAGGCGGGCGGCGGACGGACTCGGTCAGTCCACCAGATGCGACAGCGGGTGTGGTCCACGAACGAGCCGAGTTGCCGTTTCCTGATCCATTTCCCATATCCCCCCGAACTCCGTCGACATCATCATACCGGGCTTGGAGATCGCCCTCCTGATGAGTGACCGGGAACCTCGGATTCTCCTGGCGGCTATGCTCGGCGTTGATGACCACCCGGCGGGGCGGGTGCCGGCCGCGTACGTGGATTCACCGGACCCCCGCCGTTTGTCCGGGAAAGTCCGACGGTGTCTGTACATACCCATCCTCAACACCGTCCGCCGAACGGTTCGATCAACCTGGACCGGCTAGATCGGCATTGCCTTCGGCGTAGCCCTACAGTCGTCCGTGGCGCAACGAAGCGCATATCCGAGTGAATATGTCACAGCTAATTAACACCTATTCTACTAGACTTTGGCACCTAAGAACTCCTTAACGAAAACACACGGGCGGAGAGACGGCTCTCCTGCCGCTCCTGGGAGCGTATACCCGATGCGCAGTCGTGAGGAACGAAAACGAACTTCAATATGAAGAGGAGCATGCGAAATGAGCATAGCGAGGCGTCCATCCGCCGTACGCCTCCGGAATGACTGGAACGAGGTCATCCGGTGGGAAGACCACGATCAGTCGGCACCGGTCCCGGAGAACACGGCAGAAACGTACTGCTTCCATCCCGGCGAGTTGCCCGAGGATCTTCGCATCCTCATGGTAGGTATCGGCGGACAAGGTGTGGCCAACCTGACCCGGCGACTGCGCGACCTGATCGCCGACCGGTACTGCCATGTGTGTACGGCGGAGCAGCGCGGTGTGGCGCAACGCCGGGCAAGCACCGCCGCCACGCTGATCGCCGGCCGCTCGGTGTGCGCGCCGTCCCTGGCCGTGTCGGACGTAGACATCCTGATTGGATTGGAACCTCTTGAGGCGCTTCGGTATCGCGACCGGCTGCGGCCCGGCTCCCTGTGCCTTCTTTCCGATGTACGCATCGAAACCATCTGTGGCGGTCTCCGGCAGTACGCCTACGCCGACACGCAGGAAATCCTGCGCGAACTGGAAGGGCGAGGCGCTCACTGCGTGCTGATTCCCCTGGCGCAATGGCATCTATCCGAGCGCATGGAAGCGGTTTATGCATCCAGCGCCATGCTCGGATTCTTCTGCGCCGCCTTCGACCTCGACATCCAACGCGCCAAGACGCTCGCCTTCGGCGCTTTGGCGCCACGTACCGCGCACAAGAACATCCGGGCGATGGAATGGGGTTTCCTGCGGTTCTACAGCGAAGCATCCAATAAGCCTCTCTCCAATCGTCAAAAATCATCCGACTGCGTCCACCCCGAATATGGCGAAGCGGAACTCGCCGAAGCCAACGTTTAATCAGAACCGAGAATCGACCGATGCCTTGTTGTTACATGTTTCCAGGTTTGGGGGCGGATTACCCCGGCATGATCGAGAAATTCCGGATTTACCATCCGTGGTCGGAAGAGCTCCTGGCCGCTTGGAGCGAGCTGGTCGGCTGCGATCTCGGTACCGAGCACGGAGCTAGCGATCGGGAGCGCGAAAACCTGCACCAGCTGCGGATACACGCTCTCAACCTCCTGTGGTGGCGCGTCGTACGGCAATCCAGCCCCGACGCGAACTACGGCTGTTGCGGCCATAGCCTGGGTTTTTACGCCGCAGCCGTGGCTGCCTGTTCATTGACCGAGGAAATGTCGTTCCGTTGGCTTCAGGCGATGTTCAGCGTCGCTTGGGACGAATTCGCGGAGAACACCGGAAAAATCTCGGTCATCACCACCAACACCCCCATCGGGGCCCATAGTCTCGCTCACCGTTTCTCCGTGGAAGTGCTCGCGATCAACAGCGCTTACCAAATCGTGGTGTACGGGAGCGAACAAGACATCGAGCAGCTGTGCCGCACTCTTGAGGGGACATTGATTCGCCGGGACGACATCGATGCCCGTATCCCCTTCCACTCGATCCGCATGTGGCGCGTCGCCGAAATAGTCGCCGCGCGGGCTGCCGAACTGGGCTTGACCGTGGCTGCTCCGGTACATGCCTTGTGGTCGCATATCACCGGCGAGCGGCTGCTGTCCGCCGATCAAGTTTTCGCCACGCTTACGCGCCAGCCATGCCAAACCGTGTTGTGGCAACAACTGGTTCGAAATCTCCGTTCGGCGCACTACCGCGAATTTGTGGAAGTCGGTCCCAGCCGGGTATTGAGCCAGATAGCCCGATGGAACGCCCCGGATACCCCGGTGCGGTACGTCGACCATCTGCGCAAGACGAAGCGATCCGAAGCGAGGGCTTGAACATGGCATTTCTCAACGGTTGCGAGGCGGTTGCGCGCGGCGCATGGGAAGCGGGTGCCGCGTTCGTGGGTTCGTATCCCGGCTCGCCGGTCACCGGGGTCGTGGAAGGCCTCCTGCGCTTTCCCGAAATCAAGACCCAATGGATGGCCAACGAGAAGGTCGCCCTGGAGGCGGCCATCGGCGCCGCCCATGCCGGGCAGCGCGCCTTGGCGGTGATGAAGCACGTGGGCTTGAACGTGGCGGCCGATCCGTTCTTCAACGTCGCCTACACCGGCACCCGCGGCGGACTGGTCATCGTCGTCGGCGACGATCCGGGCGCCAAGGCCTCGCAGAACGAGCAGGACACCAGGCAGCTTGCCCAGGCGGCGCACGTCCCCGTGCTCGAACCTTCCGATATCGACGAGGCGCTGATCTTTCCGCGACTCGCTTTCGAAATCAGCGAGCAGTTCGACGTCCCCGTCGTGGTGAGGGTTACGACCCCGATCTGCTACGGCACATCCAGAACGGTGATGGGAGCGAGACGCCAAGTTCTCCCGAATCTGGGCTTCGCCGCCCCGATAGAGAAGTACCTGTTGCTGCCGGCATTCGTCCCGGCCCGGCACAAGGATCTGGTGCGGAGAATCGACCGCTTGGCCAACGGACACTGGAGCCGGTGGTTCATGCAAACCCTGATGCCGGCCGAACGCCTGGAAAAATATCCCTACGGCATCGTGGTGACGGGCTTTCCCTATCATGCCGTCCGCGAACCGTTCGAGGGGCGGGCGCCGATTTTGAAGGTCGGCATGAGCTACCCCTTGAATGAAGAAGCGATCCTGGAGTTCGCCGCCCGCTGCGACCGCATTCTGGTGGTCGAGGAATCGAGCCGCTTCCTGGAACAGCGCATCCGCGCCCTGGGCGTCAACGTCGCCGCGCGTCCCCATTTCGACGGGGTCGGCGAATTTTCCCTTAAACATCTCGAGAGTCCGGACATCCCGGAGATCGCGGAACGTCTGCAGGAACGGATCGGCCACAAGCGAATAGTCATCCCGATCCGGCACCAGGCTACGACGCCGGAGAGCCACTCCGGACTTCCGCTGCCGCCCCGCCCCCCCGGCTTTTGCGCCGGTTGCTCTCATCGCGGGATCTTTTACACGCTGGGCAAGCGCGATCTCTATGTGGTCGGCGACATCGGCTGCTACACCTTGGGTGCGCTGGAACCCCATGGAGCGCTGCATGCGAACCTGTGCATGGGGGCAAGCCTCGGCATCCTGCAGGGCTACCTTGCCGCCATGGGTCCGGAGGCGGCGCGCTCCTGCATCGCCGTGATCGGGGATTCGACCTTCTTTCATTCCGGCATCCCGTCGCTACTGACCGCCGTGACGGCGAAGATACCGGGAACCATCCTAATCCTGGACAACGCCGGAACGGCCATGACCGGCTTCCAGCTCACCAATCGGCCGCTCAAGCGTGACGATTGGGAACGCCTGTTACACGCACTGGGCGTGCCTGAATTCGCCGTCGTCGATGCCTTGGACGTGGATCAGCTGGAATCCACCCTGGATGCCTTCCTGGCGTCCGACCGCCTGTCCGTCATGGTGGTCAAAGGCGACTGCGTGCAGGGATTGCCGCGGAAAGGGCCGACCAATTACCGGTACACGATCAAAACCGATCTTTGCACCCAGTGCGGGGAATGCCTGAAGGTCGATTGCCCGGCCATCGTGCCGTCCTGGGACCGACAAACCGCTCGGCTGGACTCAGTGGCCATTTCGACCGAATGCATCGGCTGCGGATTGTGTTCGCAGTCGTGTCCCGAGCACGCCATCATCCCGAGAACCCTGTCCTTCAAGTCTTCCGTTCTGACGCGGATGATCGCGCCGGTGCCGTGGCATCGGGTGATCAGAAGGCTCCGCGCGATTCCGCCGATTCGAAAGCTGTTGAACGCGTTCGAAAAAGAGACCCATTGACTGTCTTCTAACACTCTTAACCCCAAACGAGGAAAAAAGCCATGCAAAACGAGCAAATCAAGACCGAACTGAAAAACATCTTCGCTGACCGCCTGAACATGGATATCGCCGCGATCAATGCGGGCGACGATGACGGATTGTTCGATCCGGAAGGATGGAACATCGACTCCATCGACGTGATCGACATCGTGCTCGGCGTGGAACAGACCTTCGGCGTGAAGCTGAAACAGGACGAGGAGGTGGAAGCCCACTTCCGGACTCTCAACACCTTGGCCGACCACATCGGTCAGCTGGTGGCCGCGAAGGCCTGAACCGGACGCAAGCCGACGGGGAAGCGCTTAGGGGAGAATTCATGAAACGCATCGCTATCACAGGCATCGGGATCATCAGCCCGATCGGCAATAACGTCAGCCAGTTCGAGGCCTCGCTCCGGCTCGGCCGCTCGGGAGTGAAGGAGAACCGTTGGCACGACACCGAGGGCTTCGCCTCGAATCAACTCGGCAAGATCGAGGGATTCGAGATCCCGGCGGACATCGGAAGCCGCGCCAAGAGGCACTACTCGTCGGTCGACCTCTACGCTCTGGCGGCTGCCATGGAGGCGGTGGATTCGGCACGCCTCCCCGTCAATTCGGCGGTTCACGCCGGTACCGGCGTGGTGCTCGGGAGCGGCGGCGCGGTCGCCGACACGGAGGCCTACGTGACCCGCGCCATTCGGCATGAACCGAGGCGCCCGTCCCGGTTGCTCGCCACCAATCCGGACAACGCCGGCAATGCAGTAGCCGCTCATTTCGGCTTTCACGGGCCGCGCAGCAGCATCATGACGGCCTGCTCGTCCGGAGCGACCGCAGTCGGTTACGCCGCCGATTTCATCCGCGAGGGCTATGCCGACGTGATGCTCGCCGGCGGAGTCGAGGCGGCGTCCTACGTGACCCTGTCCGGCTTCAACGCGCTCGGCGCCTTGAGTCCGACGCTGAGTCGGCCGTTCGATTTGAACCGGGACGGCATCGTCCTCGGCGAGGCGGCGGCGGTACTGGTACTGGAGGACCTGGATCACGCCTTGCGGCGCAAGGCGCCGATCCTCGCCGAGTTCGTTTCCTACGGTTTGACCTCGGACGCCAATCACATCACCGCTCCCCACCCCGAAGGAGACGGCATGGCACGCGCCATGAACATGGCGCTCCGGAAAGGGGGCATACAGCCGAAACAGATCCGTTACATCAATGCCCACGGCACCGGCACGCAGCTCAACGACAAGTCGGAAACCGCCGCGGTCAAGCGCGTCTTCGGCGAAAAACCCGACGGCCTTTGCATGAGCACGATCAAGCCGATGATCGGCCACACACTGTCGGCGGCGGGCGCCATAGAAGCCGCCGCGACGGTGCTGAGCCTGCAGGGCCAGTTCGTCCCGCCGACGCTCAACTACCAGACGCCGGACCCCGGATGCGATCTCGACTACGTGCCGAATCGGGCCCGCAATCACACGATGGAATACGCCATGTCGAATTCCCTGGCCTTCGGCGGCAATAACACCTCTTTGATTTTCAGACGTTATGAAGGGTGAAACCATGGGATGCGAAGACAAGGTCGCGCTGGTGACCGGTGCCTCGCGCGGCATCGGTCGCGCCATCGCCAAAGCGCTCGCGGAGGCGGGCTGCAAAGTGGCCGTGAATTACGCCAGCAACCGCGACAAGGCGGAAGAACTCTGCCGGGAAATCCACGAGGCCGGCGGAACCGCCCGCGCCTATCCGGCGAACGTGGCGGCGGCCGCCGAGGTGGAATCCATGGTCGAGGCGGTGACCGGCGATCTCGGGCCGATCGAGATCTTGGTCAACAATGCCGGCATCGTCCGCGACAGCTTTCTCGCCATGATGTCGGAGGCGGCTTTCGACGACGTGGTCGACACCAATCTGAAAGGCAGCTTTCTGGTGTCCCGCGCCGTCGTCAAGGACATGATGCGGCGGCGCTTCGGGCGGATCGTCAACGTGGTGTCGATCAGCGGCCTGATCGGAACGCCGGGGCAGGCCAACTATGCCGCTTCCAAGGGCGGTGTCATCGCCATGACCCGCTCGCTCTCCAAGGAACTGGCCCGCTACGGCATCAGCGTCAATGCGCTGGCGCCCGGGTTCGTGGACACCGACATGCTGGCCGGCATGAACCAGAAACAGCTCGAGCCGCTGATCAAGTCGGTTCCCATGGGCCGCGCCGGAACCCCGGAGGAAGTCGCCCGTGTCGCCTGCTTCCTGGCGTCGCCCGAAAACAGCTACATGACCGGCCAGGTGATCGTCGTGGACGGAGGTCTCAGTGTCTGAGAAAGCGCAGGTTTACCGCTTGAACCGCCCGACCCGGCTGACGCTTCGCGCCAGTGCGACCCTGGTCGTCGACGGGCCGCGGCGGTTCCTGGCGGACGGCGGCGATTTCGCCACGGCGGCGGAACTCGACGCGGTCTTGCGCGGCGTGGTCGGCTTCGGTCTGGACGGCATCACCGATGCCTATTTCACGCACCTGCATTTCGACCATTACCGGGCGTTGGCGCCCGAGTGCCGTGGATGGCGGATGCATGTCCCCCGGCAGGAATATCGATTCGTGCGCGAATTGATGCGCTACCGGGAAGACCGCGCCGCTTACAAGGCCTTCCTGAAGGAGACGCATGAGCTCATCGCGCCGGTGTTTCTGCGCGAATTCCTGCGCCTCGCCACGGATTCGCGCTACGACTTCGAATCGTCCGAGCGTGCACCCGATTTTCATCTCTGCGACCCCGGCGAGCAGCTCTCGCCGCACGTCGCCACCGTGGACCTGGCCGGTCATTGTCCCGGCCAGATGGGCCTCTGGGTGGAGACCAAACAGGGCGCCTGCATGATCGCCGGCGACGCGGTGCTGTCCCTGGACGATTTTGTCGCCACGGGCATCGACCATCATCTGATCGTCCACAATCGGGAACGGCTGCTGGCCTCCCGCCGCCGCGTCGCCGAGGCCGACTTCGTCGTGCCCGGCCACGGCGAATGGTTCGATCCCCGGCGCGGCAATCTCACACCTTTTTAACGGAGTTATTTGTCATGACTGATCAGATCGCGATTACCGGCATCGGCATCGTGAGTTCCTTGGGCTCCGACGTCGATACGGCCGTCCAGGCTACGGCCGAGCGGAAGACCGGCCTCGCCGAGACCGACCGCTTCGGGCCCGAACGCCGCCTCGGCGCCGTTCAGGGGTTCGATGTCGCCGACTACCTGAACCCGAAGAAGGCGCGCCGGATGGACCCGATCAATTGCTACACCATCGCGGCCGGCAGCCAGGCGCTGGCTCACGCGGCGCTGCCGTCGGACCTGCGCCGGGATTGCGGCCTCCTGGTCGGAACCGGTTTCTCCGGTCTCAGCAGCGTCGTGGAGCATCAGAAGAAATTCCTGCGTGACGGCATCAAGACCCTGAGCCCCGCCCATTTCCCGACCACGGTATACAACGCCAGCGCAGGGCTAGCCGCCATCGAGCTCGGCGTGGCCGGCCCCAATTCCACGATCACCGGCGTCGACGTCAGCGGCGAGTATGCGCTTGTGTATGCGTCCATGATGCTCCGCCAGGGACTCGCCGAACGCATCCTGGTGGTGGGCGCCGACGAGCTCAGCTCGGCGCTGGTGGAAGCCTTCCACGATATGGGCCTGGCCGGCGGCAAGGATTCCTACCCGTTCGCCCGCCGCCGTTCCGGCTTCGCCCTGGGCGAGGGCGCGGCGGCCCTGCTGCTGGAGACCGAACGAGCCGCGCTGGAGCGTGGGGCGAAGATTCTCGGAACCATCGAAGGCATCGGCCTGCGATCGTCGGCCAAGGACGCGTTCGGCCACGATTCCGATGGGGCCGTCGCGGCGATCGATCAGGCGCTGACTCGAGCCGGGTGCGAACTCGCCGACATCGACTGGATATCCAGCCCCGCCAACGGCGGAAAAAACCAGGATCGCTCGGACGCGGAGGTCTGGCGGCAGGCGCTCGGTGATGCCTCGGCGAGAGTCTCGGCGATCAAGGCTTATACCGGCGAATTCGCCGCCTCCGGCGTCCTGCGCCTGGCTTTGGGCATCGCTTGCGCCCAGCGCGGCGTCGTCCCGGCGATGAACGAGGGCGTGGACTACGACGAAGGCATTGCCTCCCTCCTCAACTACAGCACGGAGCGGGAACGGGTATCCCGCTTCCTGCACCACGGCTCGGGCGTCGGCGGCAGCCACGTCTCGGTGGTCGTCGGCTGCGGCTACGCGGCTTAGGACGAATAGCCATGCGACTCGAACGCTCCGACATCGAATCCCTCCTGCCTCACCGCCACCCCATCCTGATGCCGAACTACATCGACATCGAGACACCGGGCGCGGCCGGTACCGGCCACGTCACTTTGGCCGAGGACCGGATCCTATGGAACGACTGGACCGGGCGCGATCTCGCCGACGAACTGGTGCTGGAAAGCGCCGCGCAGATCATGGGCGTGGTGCTCGCCACCGACGCGCATCGCCCTGAATCGCGCGAGGACGCCCGCCATTTGCTCCTCGGATTCGAGCAAGTGGAGTTCAATGCATCCGCCGATCCGGAACGGGACATCCGCATCGAAGTCCGCATCGAAGCCCGCTTCGGCGGGCTCTGCCGGGGCGGCTTCCGGGCACTTCAGGGCGAGGCTGTCATCGCCGCCGGCCGGCTCACGGTCACGGGAGCTTGACCATGACGACGAAATCCCATCTCGTTTCCGCCGAGCAACCCGTGTTCGCAGGCCACTTTCCCGGCAATCCCATACTGCCGGGCGTGTTGCTGCTCGCCTTCGCCCGACGGACCCTGACGGAAACATACGGTTATCCCTGCCGCATCCGCCGCATCGTGCGGCAAAAGTTTCTCGCACCGGTGCTGCCGTCCCAGACCGTTCAGGTGGAATGCGTGCCTACCGGAAGCGATCGCCTGCCCACCGAAGTCGCCTGCCGCTTCGTGAATCAGGACGGCGTCCTGGTCGCCAAAGCGGACTTTGTGGTCGAGTTTTCATCATGAACCGTCGTTCCGCGCTGAAAGCACTGGCCGTCCTCGGGGGACTCGGATTGGGCGTCGGAGCGAGCTTTCGCGTCGACGCCAAAGGCCGGCCGAACCTCGTCAGCCTTCCGGACGCCTTCGACGAAGTCGACCACTTCGGGATCACGCACCAGGTTCGGGACGGCGTTGCCTTCAGGATCCCCGAGCCTTCGCTGCGCAAGGATATCGTCATCGTGGGCGGCGGCATTTCCGGGCTGACCGCGCTGTATCGGCTCGGCGAGTACGATTGCCTGCTGGTCGAAAAGGAGGACGCGTTCGGCGGCAACTCGCGGCGCCGGCAAAGCCGCGGCATCTATTATCCCTTGGGGGCGCTGGTCAGCCAGGGCCCGGTGTTCCCCTTCATCGATTTCTTCCGGGAACTGGACGTGCCGTTCGAGCCCGTTCTGGGTTCCAGGCTGGCCTATCATGTCCGCGGCCGCCTGGTCGAAGACCCCTTGGCGGAAGACGGCTGGCGCCATCTCCCCTTCTCGAGGCGGGAGCGCGAGGGGTTCCGCCGCGTGCGCGACGATCTGGCGGCGCTGCGCCACCCCATCGACGGCATCTTCTTTCCGCGCGCCGACAATCGGGCGGACGTCCGCCGGCTCGACCGCATCACGCTGAGCCGGTATATCGCGGACAAAGGCTACCCGGAAGCCGTAAGCCATTTCCTGAAGCTGATGCTGAGCTCCCGTCTCGGCGAAACCGGCGAGGATGTCTCCGCCTGGATCGCCCTCTACCTGCTTTCGAATCTCCCGGCGCCCGCCTATACCTTGCCCGGCGGACACGGCGCCATCTCCGAAATTCTGCGCGAGCGCTGCGAAGCGATCCGCCCGAACGCCTTGATGACCGGATTCACCGCGATCCGGGTCGAGAACCGTCCGGACGGCAAGGTTTGGGTGACGGGATGCGCGGACGACGGTTCGCTGCAAACCATCGAGGCGCGTTGCGCCGTGATGGCCGTCCCCAAGGTGTTCACGAAGCACGCCGTGGTGGGTTTGCGCGAGGAGCGGCCGGAGGTCTACGACCGGTTTCGTTACAACGCCTACCTGGTCGCCCAGGTGGAACTGTCGAGACGGGTCGCGCCCGCCTTCGAGACCGCGAGCGCCTCGCGGTTTAGCCGCTTCATCGTCGCCGCCGACTGGCTCCTCGGCAATCGCGATCCGCAAGGATCGAGCCATTTGACCGTGTACGTGCCGTATCCCGGCAGCGCGGGCCGCATCGAACTGTTCGGCGGTTCGGCCCGGCAGCTCGCGGCGCGCATCGTGGCCGACCTCAATGCCATTCTGCCCCGAAGCCGCGGCGCTATCGAGACGGTTCGGCTGCACCGTTGGGGACACCCGATGGTCGGGTGTACGCCCGGCATGGACGACGTTCTGAATGCCGCCAAGCAGCCGTTCGGCAACATCGTCTTCGCGCACAGCGACTCCTTCGGCATCACCGGCCTTTATTCCGCCGTATGGACGGGCATGGAGGCCAGCAGCGATGCCCGAATCGTCTTGGAAGACATCTAGCCGGATTCCATCGCCGTATTCCGTTCAACCATCCAGAAGAGAGTGAACCATGATGTCAATGAAACGACTGCTTTCCGTACTCGTGCTCGCATCCATCAGCGCCCACGGCTTCGCGGCCGACGTGATCTATCTCAAGGGCGCCGAGGCCAAAGACGCGCTGGCGAAATACGAAACCGCCCTCGGCCAGAACCCGGACGATTTCGAGGCATTGAAATCCGCGGGCATCATCCTGCATCAACTCAGCCGCACCGCACCCGACAAGCAGCGGGTTGAGACGGCGGAGCAGTATCTGAAGAAGGCGCAGAAGCTGCACCCTGAGGATCAGGAGGTGGCCGGCTGGCTGGGCAGCGTGATCACCATGAAAGCCCTGTTCGAAACCGATCCGGGCAAGCAGACCTTTTTCGTCAAGTCCGGTACGCGCCTGCTCGACAAGGCCGTGCAGAAGGATCCCGACAATCTGGTTGTACGCCTGACCCGAGCCTACAACAGCATGGAGCTGCCGGTCTTCTTGAAGCGGACCTCGTTCGCCGTGGTCGACTTCAAACATTATCTCGCGCTGTGCGAATCCCGTGAGTGCCCGGCGGAGCACCTGGCAGACGCCCGCGGCAAGCTCGCCGAGGCGGAAAAAATCCTCGCCGAAAACCGCTAAAGCTAACGCATCGGAAGAACATCGACTCATCATGCCGTACACAGCCATCAACGACACGGCGGCCGGATCGGGCTCAACGTCGCTCGCCGAACGCCGCGTGCTCATCGCCGGCGCCAGTGGCGCCATCGGTGCGGCGATCGCCGCCGCCGTCGCCGATGCGGGCGCGCGGGTCTGCCTCCATTACCATCGGAGCGCCGGCCCCGTGGAGCGCCTGGCCGAGCGCATCAACGCGGAGCGGGGGCCATCCCGCGCCTTTCCGGCGCAGGCCGACCTGACCGAGCGCGAAGCGGCGGAAAACCTGTTCGATCGCGCGTTCGACCGGCTGGGCGGCGTGGACGTCCTGATCAATTGCATCGGCACGGCGCGCGACGATTCGATCATGATGCTGAGCGAACGCGATGCAGACCTCATGCTGCGGGGCAACCTGGCGCCGGTCGTCTATCTGTGCGAGGCCATGCGGTGCCGATGCGCCGCCCGGGATTACGGCCGCATCATCAACATCACCTCGATCACCGGCCTGGTGGGACAACCCATGCGTTCGCTGTACGGGGCGGCGAAAGGCGCGGTCATTGCCTACACCAAGGGGCTGGCGCGGGAAATCGCCGGCCGCGGCTGGACCGCCAACTGCATCGCGCCTCAGGTCCTCGACGGCGGTATCGCCGATGTCATGAAACCCCAGGTGCGCGCCGCGATCATGGGCAGCACGCCGATCAAGCGCAGCTGCACCCCGAACGATCTGGTCGGTGCCGCCCTGTTCCTCGCCTCGGCCGAAGCCGGCTTCATCACCGGAACGGTCTTGAACGTCACGGGGGGGCTGGTCACATGGTAAGCCATCCCCGGATCTGGCTCCTGGGGCGCGAAACCTACGCCGGCGCACTCGCCGACAGGCTGGCCGCGCAAGGCGCCACGGTCCACCACTCCGAGGAATCGGACCCGGCGGATGCCGAATCCGCGACGGAACGTCTGGAACGGGCGATCGAAGCGGCACACGCGGCGCTCGGCGGCATCGATGCGCTGGTCTTTCTCGACCGCCTGCGCCGGGCCTCGCCCGAATCCAATCCGGACGAGGTGCTGGCGGAAACGATCGCGGCGAGCAAGAGGCTGTTCCTCGCGGTACGCGCGCTCGCGCCGAGGATGGCCAAAGACCGCGTCGAAGGCAACGTGATCGTGATCTGCGACGACGCCGCCAGCAGTGGGCGCGAAGGCTTCCTGGCCGGGGCCGCCGCGGGCGGCGCGCTGATCGGTATGAGCAAATGCCTGGCGAAGGAGCTCGGCCGCTACCGGATCGCCGTCAACGTGATTTGCCACGGTTTCATCGAAGGAATCGACACCGGCGTCCGGCTCACGGCCCACGAACAGATGTTGTTCAAGGTGATGGGGCTTGGCAGGCAGGGCAATCCGGGCCATCTCGCCGCCAATGTCCTGCATCTCGCTCACGGCGGCCATTGGATGACCGGGCAAGTGCTGCGGGTGGACGACGGTTTGATCATCTAGACACGGGAATGCCGCGAGTTTCAAAGACCACGATCGAATCACACGAGAACGAAAAACCTATGGGCTTCATTCAAATCAGCGAATTGCACAAGACCTACCGGCTCGGCGAGAGCCAGGTGCATGCGCTCCGCGGCGTCTCCCTCGCCGTGAAGGAAGGCGAGCGCCTGTTCCTGGGCGGCCCCTCGGGCAGCGGGAAATCGACGCTGCTCCACATCATCGGCTGTCTCGACCGCTTCGATCAGGGCCGTATCGTCGTCGCGGGACGTGACGTCGCCTCCGCCGACGATCGGGCGCTGGCCGACTTCCGCGCGCGCCATATCGGCTTCGTTTTTCAGAATTTCAATCTGCTGCCGGTGCTGACGGTATTCGAGAACGTGGAATATCCCTTGCTCCTGAACGGCGAGAAAAGCGCCAAGAAACGCCGCGGCCGGGTCGAAGGCATGCTTGAGGCCGTGGGGCTACTCGGACACGCCAAACACTATCCGAACGAGCTCTCCGGCGGGCAGCGGCAGCGGGTCGCCATCGCCCGCGCGCTGGTCCATCATCCGCGCCTGCTCATCGCGGACGAGCCGACGGCCAATCTGGATTCCACTACCGGCGAAGCGATCATACAGCTCATGCTGGACCTCTCTCGCGAGCAGGGCTCGACGGTGATCATCTGCACCCATAACCGGGAACTTCTGGAAAATGCCGAACGCTGCATCCTGCTGCGGGACGGCAAGATCGAAAACGACGCGACGGCGGGAACTCAGGGGAGGACGGCGGCATGTTTCTGATCAAGGTCGCCTGGCGCAACATTCTCCGCCACAAGCGTCGCTCGCTGTTCGCCCTGCTGACGATTCTCTCGGGCGTCACCGGCATCATCCTGTTCGGCGGTTTCGTCGAGGCCAACTATATCGGCCTTCGGGAATCCGTGATTCGCAGCCAGTATGGGCATCTCCAAATCCACCGCGCGGGCTACGAAGCGAACCATAGGCAAGACCCCGACCGCTACCGCATGCCGCTGGAGCAGGCCGAACGGGTCAAGGCGCTTCTGGAGAGCAACCCCCACGTACAAATGACTTCGCGCAGGCTCGAGTTTACCGCGCTCCTGGGTAACGAAAAGAATAGCCAGGCGGCCATCGTGCGCGGCGTCGACCCGGAAACGGAAACGCTGATCAACTCCGCGCTGACGATCATCGACGGCACCGATCTGGACGAGGAGGAACCCGAGGGCGTATTGCTCGGGGAAGGCCTGGCTCAGGCGCTCAACGTCAAGGTCGGCGACCAGCTCTCGCTGCTCGGGTCCACCGTCAACGGCGTGATGAATGCGGTCGATGTGACGGTCCAAGGTATCTTCCAGAGTTTCGCCAAGGAATACGACGATGCCGCCATGATGATGACGCTCCCGCACGCGCAGCAACTCCTCAATACCCAGTCGGTCGACACCGTCGTGGCGTTATTGGACGAGACCATGGCCTTGGACGCGGTGGTGGCGGACGTGGCCGCCCGCAGCCGGGCGCAAGACCTCGGCATCGAATGGATCGAATGGCATGAGCTGGCCACCTTCTACCAGAAGGTGGTCGACCTCTACGACGGCTTTTTCCTGTTCATCAATCTGGTGATTTATGTGGTCGTGGTGTTCGGCGTGGCCAACACCATGATCGTCACGGTCATGGAGCGTACCGCCGAAATCGGCACGCTGCGCGCCATGGGCACCCATCGCGGCGGCATCGTCCGGCAGTTCCTGGCCGAGGGGCTGATGCTGGCCGTCCTCGGCGCCGTACTCGGCGTCCTCGCAGGCATCGCCCTGACCTATTCGCTGAATGCCCTCGAGATCATGATGCCGCCGCCTCCCGGATCATCCAAGGGCTATCCGCTCCGCATCGCGTACGTTCCCTGGATCTGGGCCGGTTCGGTCGGCGCGGTCGCCCTGATCGCCCTGTTCGCCACCCTGGTGCCGGCCATGCAGGCGGCGCGGAAATCCATCGTCGATGCTCTGAGATACGTTTGATCACTACCCATTCGTGAGGAAACACCCATGAAATCCGTTTTATCCTTCGTGGCCGGCGCTCTGCTGCTGGCCTTGTCCGCTTCCGTGGCGGCCGAAGACATGCCTAAGAGCGACACCCCGTCGGCGGTCGAGTTGCTTCAAAAAGCCGACGAATACCGCAATTTCAAAGGCAAGTCGTTTGCTTTCGAACTCAAGCTGCGCAGCATCGAGCCCGACGAAGCCGAAAAGACTTTCCTGCTCAAGGCCGAGATCCTGAATGCCCACACGTCGCTGATCATCTACGCCGAACCGGTCAGCGAGCGGGGCAAGGCGCTCCTGATGGACAAGAGCAATCTCTGGTTCCACTCGCCCTTGAGCAGCAAGCCCATCCGCATCACCCCACAGCAGCGGCTGCTGGGCGAAGCCTCCAACGGCGACGTCGCCAGTACCGATTTTTCCGGCGACTACGATCCGACCTACCTGAAGCAAGAGACCGTGGACGGCATCCCCTGCCACGTCCTCGAACTGAAGGCCAAGCCCGACAGTCTCGCGACCTACGACAAACTGCACCTGTGGATACAACAGAAGAACTTCATGCCCTATCGGGCGGAGTTTTTCGCGACTACCGGAAAACTGCTCAAGACGGCGCGCTACACCCGCTACGAGAAGCTTCCTGACCTGGGCGGCAAGGAGCAATTAGTCACCATCGAGATCCAGAATCCCTTGAGCGCGGGCAAGAAGACCATCATGGAATACTCGCAGTTCAAGGTCGCTGATCTCCCGGTTTCCCGGTTCACCGTATCGGCGCTCAGCAGGCTGAGATGAAATCGACCCGCCACGGCGCCATGGCTCTCGTGCTGGCGGCCGCTTCCTTCAGCCCCTCGACCCCAGCCTTCGACCTGGGCGGTGTGGGCGTTCGCGGACAGGCCGAGGCCGCGTGGCAGTATGCGCCGCTCCGTGATGACACGCCTTTCAACCCGGACGGGCGGATTTTGGACTTCCCGGCGCACACGGGCATCCTGGGGCTGCGCCTGTCGCCCATTTACGGCTCGGGGCCCTTCACGCTCCGCGGCGATTTCTGGGGACAGGAACGGATACGCAGCACGGATGGGGATGCGGACTTCTACACGCAGGCGGCGGCGCTCGACTGGAATGTTTCGGACAACGTGGTGCTCAGCGGGGGCGTCGACATTTTCAAGTGGGGGCCCGGCTACATCTGGAACCCCAGCAATCCGTTCCAGGACCAGGAGCTGAATTTCGAAGACCGGGTTTTCTCGTACAAGCGGAACGGCGAGGTCTACGCCAGCCTCGACTGGACCGGGGAGGACGGCTGGGGCGCCAGCGCCTACACGCTCAACCACAAGTCTCGGGAAAAAGTCTACGGACCGGATAACCGCTACGACTGGGCCTACGCCCTGCGCCTGCGCAAGCAGTTCACCAGCAGCGACGTGGCGCTCACCTATGCCCGTATCGGAGACATGAATTTCGTGGGCGGATCTTATTCGGCCGCGATCGGCGACAAGCTCGAACTGCACGGCGAATTCAGCGTGCGCGACCGCCGCCGGACGGCGCTGCCGCGACGCATCGACCTGCCCGGCGGAACCGAGCGTTTTTATGTATTCGACCGCGACGACCGACGCGAATGGCGGCCGCAATTTCTAGTGGGCGGACAGTACACGACCGAAAGCCTGGTCAACCTGATCGTGGAATATCTGTACAACGGCGAAGCTTATAGCGAACGCGAGTTCGACCGGCTGGAACACGCCGCCGGATCGAGCACGCCGCTGCTCGACTCCCCTCTGGGGCCCGCGGCCGGCGGCTTCCTGGGCACGGCGAATACGCTGCTCGGCCGCATGCAGCGCCACTATCTGTTCGCCCGCATCTCCGACAATCATTTGATCGGGGATTTGGACGCCCGCGCTTTCCTCCGTTACGGCATCGAGGATCAGGGCGTGTTGCTCGGCGGATTATTGCGTTACCCGGTCCTTGACCGGGCGGCCATTCTCATGGGGGGCCAATACTACGGCGGCGCGTCCGGATCGGAAACCCGGGACATCCCCTTCGGCTTCGTCGTCTATTCCGGGTTCGCCCTCTACCTTTGATTTCGACAACGACCTGAAGGTGTTCACAATGAAAAAGAAGACAGTGCTTGCCCTGGCGGCGGCCGCCTTCATCGGCGGCTGCGGCAAGGATTTTCCGGAGACGCCGTGGTCCTCGGCGGAGCTCGAGCTGCGCCAGGCCGTCGAGAATCAGACCGACTATGACAGTCGGCTGGCACTGGCGCGCCTGAACTTCATGCATAATCGGATCGACGAGGCTGACGCGCTGCTCCGGGAACTCGTCAAGGAAAATCCGGACGATATGACGGCGAAAGCCTGGTTCGCGGCGAACGAGTGCAAGATCGCCGGCCGAACCGGACCTTGGCTGCTCGGCATGGAGAAGCTGTACCTGGTCTGGGATTGTCTCAAGGATCTCGACGAAGCGGTCCAAAAGGCGCCTGACGACTTTACCGTCCTGCTTGTGCAGATGAATACGGATGCCGAGGTCGACATGTACGGTTCCATGCAACGCGCCCTCGATACCCGGGCGCGCCTGGAAAAGCAAATCGAGACGAAGCCTGATGCCTACCCGCCGTCGGCCCGATCCGCCTTTTTCGAGACGGCGGCCCACATCGAAGCCCTGCGAAACAACACGGAAGCCGCGACGGACTACTGGCAGCGGATCGTCGCGCTAAACGCGGATCCCGACGGCGTCGAGCGGGCGAGGCGGGAAATCGCGGCATTGGCCGCGGCGCCTCAGAACCCTTAGGCGACCATGCGATAGAACCGCCTTCTTACCAAAACCTTAAGGAAGCTCTGAACGAGCGGATTCCGTTCATGCGCCTTCGACAGGCTCAGGAGAGCGTTCGACGAGCCTGTCCTGAGCTTGTCGAAGGGCCTGTCCTGAGCTCCGTCGAAGGGCTAACCCGCCATCGACGGGTTTCGCTTCGCTCTACCCATCCGAACTGATCGGAGCTTCCTTAAGAAGCGCTCCGACAATCCAAGACTACTCGCCGGGCCAACTTATGTTGCCTGGTCTTCGCAAGTCACCCAGCGTTCCCGTGGGCGGGCGAGCAGCGGGGTGAGCCGGCGGACCGTATCGGAGTCCTTGTATTTTTCGCGGACGGCGTCCGCATCCGCCCGGCTCCGCCAATGGGCGAGCGCGATGATATGCCCCGGAGCGTCCTTATCGATGAAAATCTGATGCGAGACGTAGCCCTCGAAGCTTCGCATGTCCGACCATACTTGGCGCGTCAGTCGGAGCCCTTCTTGTTCCGCACCGGGTTTCAGCCAAGTATCCCAAATAACCGTAATCATTGACGTCCTCTTAATTCATGCTCGTTAGGGGCGGAAGCATTCATAGGGTCTTTTCCATTTTTTAACGAATTGCGGGAACAGTCGTCTTCCAGGCTCGGATGATCGGCTCTCGTCATGGGAACGGCCTACGGTTCCAGCGTGAAGACGGCCTGGGATGTCGTCGGATCGAAGGGAAGGGAGCAATGCTCGTGCAGGATCCGCCATTGGCCCTGTTGCCGCTGACAGCATGTAGTGAGCCGCATCCAGGTTTGCATTGCCGGATGATCCTTGTCTTCCCCGGTGAAACGGAACAGCCAGTGGGCGAATGCCAGATCGCCGCTCACGAAAACCCTGAGGTCCCGCGCCTCTATGGCGAACGCATCCGGCTGCCGCGAAGGCCTATCCTCGTAGGCCTCATGACCATGCTACTCGGCACAGTGCGAACGGCTTGCTAAGATAGGCTCTAAGTGGTCGAACGAGAAGCCGGAATATCGACATCGCCGAAATTTTTGGGGCGCGACTGGTTTCCCGTCCGCCCGGCTATGGCGGCTTCGTGCAGCGCCTGAACCGACTGGCGGACGTGTTTCCCGCGCTGTTGGAACGCTGGAGTCCAGCCGGCAAACCGGCCGCCGCCATCGGGGGCGCCGCTTCCCTCCCGGTGGAATTGCCCGACAGAGTCGGCGCTTCACCGCCAAGATCGTCCCTGTACTCGCCTACCAGAACCTCTTTGCCGATAAGGCCTATGCCGATTTACGCTGTACTATTAACCCGGCCTGCGGTTGTCTTGTTCTTCGAGTAAACGGCCGATACATGATTGGATGCGCAAGGTCGCGTCGGCGTATTTTTCTCCCGTCAAATGCAAGGGCTGTCTAACCCGGCCTGCGGTTGTCTTGTTCTTCGAGTAAACGGCCGATACATGATTGGATGCGCAAGGTCGCGTCGGCGTATTTTTCTCCCGTCAAATGCAAGGGCTGTCCAAAGCGTATAGTCACTTCGCCGCGTCTTTGCGGAACGATGGTGTCGGGAGGCAGGATTGTTTCGGTGCCCAGTATGGCCAGCGGGATCACCGGAACACCCATCTCGACCGCGACCACGCCCGTGCCGGCTTTGAAGCTCTGCAGCCGCTCGTCGGACCGGTTCAGCCCGCCTTCCGGAAAAATCAGAACGTTCCGGCCGTCGTCGAGCATGCGGCCGACGTAATCCAGGCCCGGCCGGATATTTTCGTGGGCTTCGGTGGGGAAGGGGAAGGCATTGAACGCGAGTTCCGCCAGCGGCGCGAACCAGGGGTATTTGCCGTAAAGAACCTCGGTGCCGGCCGCGATGCCGAGGCGCGAGCGAAACGCCGCGGGAATCGCCCAGATGGCGACGACCGGATCGAGAAAACTGCGGTGGTTCGCCATGAACAACACCGGTTGCCGGAGATTCGCCAGGTTTTCCTCGCCGCTTACCCGCAGGCGGCAGAAGATCGAAAGCCACCAGCGGAAGATTGCCTGGTGCGCCACGGGACGCAACCGGTTGGCCCAGGCGGAGTTCGACCAGCGCGGATAATCGCCCGGCCCGGGCATTCGTCCCTTCTGGCCTTGCACCAGCGTATCCAGATCGGCGACCGTCAGCTCCGGCGTGATTTGCGTTTCTTCGACATAAACCCCGAATTCGTCTTCGATCCGTGAAACCAACTCGATCCGAAGCAGGGAATCGAGACCCAGGCCGGAGACGATCCGGGTCGCGTCGTCGATTTTTTCGATTTCGGTTTTCGTCACTTCGGCCAGCAGCCGCTTGAGCGGCGTGATTCGCCCGCCTGGAATCGGTTTTTCGCCCGGCTCGCTGCCGAGTCGCTTGATGACCTCTTCTTTTTTTACCTTGCGCGTAACCGAGCGGGGAAAATCGGGCTCGGGCCAAACCGACCAGCTCGTGATCTGCTGGTGCGGGGCCAAGTGGCGGTTAGCCTCGGCCACCACGCCGGCGGTCTGGTCGGGCTCGCACAGAAGCGCGGCATGAATGACGGTTCGGCCGTTTTTCGGCAAACCGACCACCGCGCTGTCTGAAACGGCGGGAATTCGGTTCAGCTCGGCTTCCAGGTCTTCCGGAAAGACGTTTTCCCCGCTCGGCCCGAGAATCATGTATTTCTTGCGCCCGAAAACGTACAGAAATCCGTCTGCGTCGAATCGTCCGGCATCGTCGGTCTTGAACCAGCCATCGTCCAGAACCGCTCGGGTGCGTTTATCGTCCCGATAATATCCCTGCATCACGATCGGACCTCGAACCAATATTTCGCCGTCATCGGCAAGTCTGACCTCGACCCCGGCGAGAGGCTTTCCGACCGATCCGGTGCGATGGGCATCGGAGGTGTTGGCGCTGATGACCGGACTCGTTTCGGTGAGTCCGTAGCCTTGCAAGACTTCGAAGCCCAGGCTCCACCATTTGTCCTCGACGGTCGGATCGAGCGGGGCACCGCCGCAGACGATGGTCCGCAGCGTCCCCGAGATGCGGGAGCGGATGCGGTCGCGCAGCGCGCGCCTGAGAAAGCCCGGAATTCGTCCCAGCCGATTCTCGAGGCGATCCATCATGGTTTTCAGCACTTCGGGCACCGCGACCAGGTGGGTCGCCGGTGTGTGGGCCAGGGCTTCGCGGACGGCCCGGGTGGTCGGAGCGGCGAGATAGGTCACCGCGCAGCCGCTGTGGAGCGAGCACAAGAGGCTGGTCATCTGGCCGAAGACGTGAAACAGCGGGAGCAGCGTGAGAATATGATCGTCGGGCTTTAACGGCACCGCTTCCATCACCGCATCGAGATCGGCCAGAAGGTTTCCATGGGAGAGCATGACGCCCTTGGGATCGCCGGTCGTTCCCGAGGTATAGATGATTTCGGCGAGTTCTCCGGTGTTTTCGGAAACCATTCTATCCCGGGCAGCCGCGGTTTCGATCACGGCATAAGCCGAGTCGATCGGCAAGCAGGGCATGGCCTCATCGGGCCAGGTGAGAGAACGCGAAAGCAAGGCCAGCCTGGGCTCGGCGGATTTGCCGATCCGCTTGATCTGTTCCGGCGTGCTTTTCGGATTCAGGGGCACCACGACGCCGCCACGGCCCAGGATGGCGAAAAAGGCTGCCACCCAATGCGGCGAGTTCCCGGCGCAAAGTACGACCCGATCGCCCGCACCGACACCGTGCTCGGCCAGCGTTTGCGTCAGTCGCAGTACGCGCTCGCCGAGCACGTCGTAGCTCCAGCGAATGGTCCGGTATCTCGGCCGGTAACAAGCGGCTTCCCGAGGTCCGTGGCGGCGGGTTTGCCGTTCGAAGAACACAGCTAGCGAGTCCATAAGATTGAGACCTTTGCTAATGGAAGGATATTCGTTTTGGGGCAGCCACCGGATTGTCCTCCAATCGAATTCCTTTGGCATCGGAACACCCGATGGACATTGGTAATGTCTAAAACGGCCATCGTGGGCAGCCGAATAGGATTGGGCCGCCCACGAATATTCATGTGATCCGTTTTATGATAGGGTTATTCCCAGGAATAAATTTTTCGGCCACCCAACGAGGGGCGACACCATGATACGCTCGGCTTCAGTCCCCGCCTCGGACCGCTCTCGCGTCCTCACGCGAGCGGTGATCGAGGCCGCTCACCGCCTGGGCCTCGGGCCCAACGATCTGAAAAGCATTATCGGCGCTAGCCAACCGACCGCCTCCCGGCTGTTGAACGGCCGCTACCAGCTTCCCGAAGGCGGCAAATCCTGGGAACTGGCCGCCCATTTCGTACGCCTTTACCGCTCGCTGTCTTCGCTGGTCAGCGGCGACGACGAGCTGGCGCGAAGCTGGCTGAAATCGGCCAATCGAGCGTTCGACGGACAACTTCCGTTGGAGGTCATCAAGCGTGTCGACGGACTGATACATGCCTGCGAATACCTGGACGCCCACCGCGCTCGCGTCTGAGTCCCGGCCCTGGCGGGGCAGCGGCTGGCGGGCGGTGGAAGCGCAGCACCGGGTTGCCACCATGCACCTGGCCGCGGGCAACCTGGAGGACCAGGCCCTTCTGGAGGAGATCCTCGACGAGGCCAAGCCGCGCCTGCCTGCCGACGTCCAGGGCTTGCACTGGCTGCTGGCGACGCCGTTCCGCTATTGGCCGCTGCCGGGTGGATCGCGATTTCGCCGGCGCACCGACCCCGGGGTCTTTTACGGCGCCGAGGACCGCGGAACCGCCTGTGCCGAAAGCGGATACTGGAGGCTGAGGTTCTGGCTGGATAGCGAAGGCCTGTCCGGACGCTCGGCGAGCGTCGAGCTGACCCTGTTCGAGTTTCATGCCGCTACCGAAAAAGCCATCGATCTATCCGAGCCGCCCCTGGTCTCCGACCGGGAAACCTGGACGCACCCTTCCGACTACACCGGCACGCAGCTGCTGGCCGAACACGCACGGGAAGCCGGTATCGACCTGATCCGCTACGAATCGGTCCGCGCCCCCGGCGGCTTCTGCGTGGCGGTGCTGAAGCCGCAGCCCTTCAAATCGGTAAAAAGGCCTTACCGTAACCATCAGCAAACCTGGACCTTGCTCATCCAGCCGCCGCACCGAATCGTCCTGCAGCGCCAGTTGGACCGGGAAAGTTGGGTATTCGAGTTTTGATGCGCGGGTGAAAAGTGGAATTTGACCGGAGACATTAAACATTGTCCGAAGAAAATGGTCGAACGACCGGATGATTTGTCGTCCTCTCGATATCAAAAGCGCCGCCGTGCCCGTTGCGATATCCCTTGAGGAAGCCCTGATTTAGTCTCCAGCTCGGCGAAGCGACCTGCTTGAAGGAAAAACGACAAACCGACGGGCCGGCGCAAGCGCGGATACATGCGATCTCCGAAACGTTCTTCGGATAGCGCGATAACGGTTTTTAGGGGCCGCCGAAAATTCAAGCTTTGTCTGCATCGCCATGATGCCGAATCCGACTCCCTGCCAATCGAGCGACGTCCCTTGATTGAACCGGGGAATCGGCGGCGCAGGCTCGGGGCGTTTTGTTGTTTGATTTGTGACATGATTTCGCTAAATGATTGATATACCGTCTGCTCCCGTTCCCGGGAAGGCAAAATCCGCGATGCTGGATTTATACCGCACCGCTCTCGATGCTGACGAGCCGACCTTGTACGCCGCGGCTATCGAGGCGGCGGTCGCGGTGACGGGCAGCGAGATAGGCTATTTCCATCTGGTCAATGAAGACCAGGAGACGGTCGAACTGGGGACCTGGTCGGCCGCGACGCTGCGCCGGTGCAAAGCCGTATACCAGCGCCACTATCCGATAAGCACCGCCGGCATCTGGGCCGACTGCGCCCGCCATCGCCGGCCCTATATCCACAACGACTACCAGGGGCTCAGCCGCAAGCAGGGATATCCGGAAGGCCATGTCCATTTGGTGCGCCATCTGGGGGTGCCGGTCGTATGCGACGATCGCGTGGTGCTGCTGGTCGGTGTCGGCAACAAGACCTCGGACTACGACGAAGAGGATCTGGCGTGCCTCCAGGCCATCGCGGATCATGCCTGGTCTTTGATTCGCCACCATCGCCAGCGGGCAGCGCTGGAACTCTCCGACCAACAGTTTCGCGATCTGCAAGCCTTGGTTGCGATCTGCGTTTGGCAGTGGGACCCGGTGGAAAAAAAGCTCGTTTGCGATGGGAATGTGCGCCGCATTTTCGGCGTCGATTCCTCGAGCGATTTTCCCGCCAGCGTCGATGCCTTGCTGCGCTTCATCGACCCTCAGGATCACGCGTCGGTGTTGGATGTCCTCAACACGGCGTCCCCGGATTTCGCTTTCGACCTGGAACTGCATGGCATTCGCGCCGATCGGATGCTCATTTGCCTGCATTTCCGCGGCGCCGCGTACCCGCGTTCCCAGGGCCGCGGCATCATTCTGCGCGGCATTCTGCAGGACATCACCGACCGCAAACGCGCGGAGGAAGCGCTGCGGGAGGCGGACCGCCGCAAGGACGAATTTCTCGCCATGCTGGCCCATGAACTCCGCAATCCTCTGGCGCCGATCCGCAACGCCGTTCAGGTCATGCGCAGGCTGGGAACCGACGACCCCAAGCTGCGCTGGACGCGTGACGTCATCGATCGGCAGGTGGAGCATCTGGCTCGACTGGTGGACGACCTCTTGGATGTATCCCGCATCACCCGCGGCAAGATCGAACTGCGGAAGGAATCGCTGGTTGTCGCCGATATCCTGCAGCGCGCGTTGGAAGCCAGCCGTCCCCTGATCGAGGCCCGCCGCCACCGATTCTCGGTTCGAATGCCGGTAGAACCGATCCCTATTGAAGGCGATTTCGTGCGACTGGCACAGGTGATTTCCAATTTGCTCAACAATGCCGCCAAGTACACCGACGAGGGTGGGCAAATCCGGCTGAGCGTCGAACGCGCGGGCGGCGAGGTCGCCATTTGCGTGCGCGATACCGGCCGCGGCATCGATCCGGCAGCGTTGCCCCACGTTTTCGATCTGTTTTATCAGGTGGATAGGACCCTCGACCGCACCGAAGGGGGATTGGGAATAGGCCTTTCGCTGGTCGAAAACCTGGTGGCGATGCATGGCGGGACGATTCAGGCTTTCAGCGCGGGCCGGGGGCTGGGCAGCGAATTCGTCATCCGTTTGCCGATCAGCGGCGTGGATGACGCCGGAAGCACCCGTCCACCGCTTGAGAT